>JAEUQF010000366.1 GCA_016789745.1 Bryobacterales bacterium | reverse complement strand
GCCTCCGTTTGAGGACGTCATCAAGGTCGCCGACAAGAACGGCGACGGCAAACTGCAGCAAGGGGAAGTACCGCCGGACCTCAAACATTCCGGCAGTTGGGGCGCCATCGACCTGGATCATGACGACGCCATGGATGCCCGCGACTGGGGCTTCTACCGTGCCCGCCGCGCCGCTCGCAACAGCATGATGGCCATCAAACTCGGCGGCACCGGCGACATCACCGGCTCGCACATCCTCTGGCGCTTCGATAAGTCGCTGCCCGATGTACCGCAGCCGCTGCTGTACAACGGCGTCCTGTACCTGGTGCGCACTGGCGGCATCTTTACCACGCTGAACGCCGCAACGGGCGAGGTCCACAAGCAGGGCCGGCTGACCGGAGCACTCGAAGGCTACTACGCGTCTCCGGTGGCCGCTGCAGGCAAGGTGTACGCCTTCAGCGAGCACGGCAAGGTGGTCACCCTGAAAGCCGCGCCGGAGTGGGAGGTGGAGTCCGTCGCCGATTTTGGGGAGGACATCTTCGCCACGCCCGCCATCGCCGATAACGTCATGTACCTGCGCACAGCCGCCGCGCTGTACGCCATCGGCACGCGTCGATAACGCTATTCCCGGTTCAGCTTCACAATCCGGTACAACGGTTTATCCTTCTCACCCGGCTCCTGCGTGAACGCCTGCTCGGTCTTCGACGCATCGTAATCCCGCCACAGCCACGTCAGCGCCACCGGCAACTCCGCGCTGCCCTGCGATCCGCTATGCGTCCCGTTGCCGAAGCTGAACTTGTAGTCATAGTTCATCATCTTCAACGAATTCGCCATCTGGACGTTCTGCAGCGGCCAGCTTCCGTGATTGTTCTCCAGGTCCTCGCTCCCATCCTGCAGCCAGACGCGGATGTTCCGCTTCGGCTCCTTGCGGATCTTAAACGGATAAACATTGCCGCCTTCCAATGTTCCGGGCTTCCACTGGATGCTGGTGAAACTGCCGATCCGCGACAGCACGCGCGCGAACTGGTCCGGCTGCTGCCAGGCCACGTTGAACGCACAGATACCGCCCGACGAGTTGCCCGCAATGGCGCGGCTGTAGCCATCCTTGCGGATGTTGTACTTTGCCTGCACCTCGGCCAGAATCTCATCGCGCAGGAAACGTGCATAGGTGTCGTTCACCGTGTCGTACTGGATGCTGCGCATGCGCTGCGTGCCCTTCATTCCGGGGCTGATCAGCACCAGGATCATCACCGGAATCCTCTTCTGGTGGATCAGGTTGTCCATGACGTTCAGCGTGCGTGCGGCGCCGTTGCGATCGGTGTGGCCCTGCCCGTCCTGCCACACCATCAACGCCGCGGGCTTTGAGGCCTCGTACTGCGCCGGCACATAGATCCAGTAATCGCTCACGGTGCCGTCATAGATCTTTGAGGTGTGCGTGAGCTTCTCCGACAGCTTGCCCTTCGGCACGCCGGGCTGCTCATAGCTATCGGGCATATAGGCCGCCACGTCCGTCCGCCCGCCCATGGCCTTGCCCGCCACCAGGTAGTTGAAGTTGTGCGAAGTGCCCGTTTTCAGCTTGCCGCGATAGTAGAACAGCTTCGTGCCCTGAATGGGCGAAAGCGTCCCGAACGGCATGTCATTCACGATCAGGTGCGGACGCGTTTCGGCCTCCACCACCCAGAGAAAGTCCGCGCCTTCGCCGAAGACGGCCTTGCCCGCCTTAATGTCTTCTTCCTTCATCACGCCCGTGATGGCCTGGCGAAACTCGGTCGACTGCGGACTCTTGTCCGCCAACTCTAGCACCGGGTGCGCGGCCAGCAACGGCCACGCCGCGAACAATAAGGACATTCCACGCATAGGGGTCAGCGTATCATGGCAGTATGCAGGGGCGTGTTGTTTCGGTTCAGGTGGGAGCACTTCAGAAGATGCAGTTAAACGGCAAGCCAACGGTAACGGGTATCTACAAGCAGCCGGTGCAGGGACCCGTGCGCGTGCGGACGCTGGGTCTGGAAGGCGATCATCAAGCAGATAAGCGATACCACGGCGGGCCGAATCAGGCTGTTTATCTGTATCCCTCCGAGCACTACCCGTTCTGGCGCAAACAATTCCCCAACGCTGATTTGCCGCACGGCGGGCTGGGGGAGAACCTCACAACGGAAGGCTTTCTTGAGGACGATCTCCGCCCCGGGATGCGCTTGCGGATTGGCACGGCGCTGTTTGAAGTGACGAAGCGCCGGACCCCGTGTACGAAGCTCGCCACCCGCGTCGGCTCCATGGATGTGATCAAGGAGATGAGATCCAATGGCCGCAGCGGATATTATCTCGCCGTCATCGAGGAAGGCCTGGTAGAGGCCGGTGACCCCATCGTGGAGGAGCCGGAATGAGTCACGCTTACCTGTTGGACACGTATCTCTCCGAAACACGCAAGACCGCTTCTGTTTGGAGCGGTTTCACCGATGCCGACTGGGACTATCGTATCCATCCGAAATCCAGCACCGTCGGTGAGATTTTTAAACACCAGATTCTCTCCGAGCGCCGGTTCTTCGCTGAGTTCCTGGAGGCCCCGGAGCCTGCCCCGGGCGAACTGCTTCCAGCCGCCCCATCTATTCAAGTCTACACCGCCCGTATGGTGCAACTCGCCGAAGCCAGGCTACCCTTCCTCGAAGCTCAAACGGAAGCCTGGTGGCATGAAACCCGCCCGTTCTTCGATGTCACCCGCGAGCGCATCTGGATCTTTTGGCGGCGCGTGCTCCACACCGCCCACCACCGCTCGCAGTTAACGCTGTACCTGCGAATGCTCGATCGCCCGGTGCCTTCCACCTACGGGCCCACGGCAGACGTGACGTGGTCCGGCGCCGATCCCACGTTGACCGTGGAGGCCGCCGGACGCACGCCTCGATAACAAAACTACATCTTTGGCAGAATGACCGAGTCGATGACGTGAATCACACCATTGTCGGTGGCGATGTCCGTCTTCACCACGTTGGCCTTGTCGATCATGACGTTACCAGCCTTCACCGTAACCTTGGCGGACGAGCCCTGCACGGTCTTGGCCGACTTGATCTTCACCACATCGGCCGCCATCACCTTGCCCGGCACCACGTGATAGGTCAACACGGCCTTCAACTTTTCGGGGTTGGCCAGCAGCCCTTCCAGCGTGCCAGCGGGCAGCTTCGCGAAGGCTTCATCGGTGGGAGCGAACACCGTAAACGGTCCAGGCCCCTTCAGCGTATCCACCAAACCGGCGGCCTGCACCGCCTTCACCAACGTGGTGAAACTGCCAGCAGCAACAGCGGTATCCACAATATCGGCCGCGGCGGCGTTGCCGGTCAACGACAGCCCCAGTAAAGACACTACGAGCGCAATGCGTTTCATGCGAGTTCTCCTAACTAACTGTTCAGGTTTTACTTACGTGAGGTTTGCCGGTTCTTCCGGCTCGCCTTGAAAGATGTCACCCGATGCGCCGTGGTGCTACTTTTTCGGCGTTTTCTGCTGGCGTACAAATTCCCGCCTTCCGCTTGGCAGACGACCTGCGTGATACGCTAGCGGGTGAGTAACTGTGGACGAAGCGGGAATTCTCGAAAACCTGATTAGCCGTGTGCGGCGGCGCACTATTGCACAGCTTGTCCTGGAGCAGGGCGCCATTGCGCTGATTGCGGCCTTTGCCGGCGTGATTCTGCTGCTGCTGGCCGGCACACAGGTGCTGTCGTGGTATTGGCCGGCGCTGCTGCTGGGCGTCACGCTGCTGCTGGGCCTGCTGCGGATCCGCGAACGCATTCCCAGCCGCTACTGGGTGGCCCAGGAAGTGGATCACAAGCTGGGCTTTCACGACGCCGTTTCCACAGCACTGTATTTCTCGGAAGGCAATCCGACCTATACGGCGTCGCCCGAATTGGTGAGGGCGCAGCGCCGCGTCGCGGCTCGCCTGGCCGAGCAGGCTGATGCGCAAGTGGCCTCTCCGTTGCGGGTGCCGCGCCAGGCCTATGCATGCCTCGCGCTGGTGGCCATGGCTGGCTCGCTGGTCGTCATGCGCTACGGTATGCGCGGCTCGCTCGACCTCAAGCAGCCGCTGGTGCGCATGCCCTTCGACACACTGCTGCAGACGCCGGAACAGATCGCCAAGGCTCATGTTCCCTCGCCGAAGCCGAAGCTGCCCGATGGCGCCCAGACCATCCAGGTTCCCGACGAGAACACGGCCGACCAGAAAGCCGAACGTAAGAAGACGGAAGACAGCTTTGAATCCGAGGCCATCCCCACCGACGAGCCCGCCGGCAAAGATGCCCAGATGAGCAAGGAAGGCCAGTCGACCAATAAGGAAGGCGGCGATCAGGCGGGCGAAGAAGGCGAAAAAGGTCAGGGCGAACAGGGTGGCGAACAGCGCGGCCAGCAGGAACAGGGTTCCGAAGGCGGCGGCCCGCAGAAGAACGCCAAATCCCCCTCGCAGGGAGCGAATAAGGACAGTGCGTCGAAGCAGAACAACGCCGACAACTCGTCGCTGATGGACAAGATGCGCGATGCCATGCAGAACATGATGTCGCGCCTGAAGATGAATCCGCAGGCCGGCGAATCGGGCAAACAGAACGCCTCTTCACAGAAGGGCCAGAATCAATCGGCATCGGCGCAGAAGCAGGGCCAGAAGGGCGCGCCCTCTCCTGGCAAGCAGGGCGAAGGCCAGGCCAAGAGCGACGAGGCCGGCGAACAGCAGGGCGAGGGGCAGTCAAAGAACCAGAACGCACAAGGCAAGATGTCCGATGCCGGCGGCGAAAAGCAGGCCGCGCAGGAAGGCAAGTCCGGCGCCGGCAAGCAGGATGGCGAAAAGGACATCAAGGACGCACAGCAGGCCGCGGCCATGGGCAAGATCAGTGAGATCCTGGGCAAGCGCGCCGAGAAGATCTCCGGCGAGATCATGGTGGAAGTCTCCAGCGGCCGCCAGCAGTTAAAGACGCAGTACGAACAGAAGAGCGCGGCCCACGCCAACACCGGTGGTGAGATCAACCGCGACGAAGTGCCTGCCGCCTACCAGCAGTTCGTACAACAATACTTCGAAGAGATCCGCAAAACTCCCGCGGCGGCCGCGCCTGCGCCGGCCACGCCGCCCGAGGCTCCCAAACCGAAAGCACCCTGAACGAAACGGCAGCCCGACTTCCCCGCTCTTACTGGCAGGGGTGACCGGGATGCTGGTTCTACTGTGGTGTTATCTTTCCTTACAAGCGGAACCGCTGCGGCAACTGCCGCCGAATGAATCCGCGCTGCAGGTGCCGGACGGCTTTCGTGTGCGCGCCTGGGCTACGGGTCTGGGCGCCGTGCGCGTGTTGGCGGTGGCGGACAACGGCGATCTGTACGCCTCGCGTAGCACTGGGGATGTGATTCTGCTGCGCGAAGGAGTGGATGCAGCGCCAACACCCAAAGTGGTACTGAAGCGCCCCGGCGTTCATGGCATCGCCATCCAGGGCAATCAGGTGTATGTGGCTACGGCGCGTGAGATCCTGGTGGCGCAGCGTAAGCCCGATGGCACGCTGGCACCACCGAAGGTATTGGTGAGCGACCTGCCGGACAGCAAAGGCTCACGCGCCCTTGGGGTCAGCCCCACCGGCAAACTGCACGTCGGCGCCCCGGAAAACGCCACGATGCTCCGGATGAAGCTTGACGGCACCAAGCGGGTGGTATTCGCCAGCGGTCTGGCGAACACCCTCGCCTTCGCCTGGCATCCGGACACGTTGTCCCTGTTTGGCTGGGACCAGGCAGAACTAAACGACGAGTTAAACCTGCTCCTCGACAGCCACGACTATAGCGCCGTAGGCACCGATTGCCGCAAGCCCGAACTCACCTACCGCGGCAAACCACGCGCGTCGCAGATGGTCTTCTATAGCGGCAGCGAACTGCCGGTGCAGTATCGCAACGATGCCTTTGTCGCCATGCGCGGCGCCGGCGAGGGGCCCGACGGCTTCGAAGTCGTTCGGGTGCGCTTTGCCGCTGGGCGGCCAGTGGAAGTCGAGCCCTTCCTCAGCGGCTTTCTCCAAGAGGGCGGCTACACCGGCCGCCCCTCGGGCCTCGCCGTTGCCAAGGACGGCGCGCTGCTGGTGGCCGATGACGCCAACGGCATCCTCTATCGCATCACGTACGGCATCGCCGTCAGCTCCCGATAACGTAAAGGACCCACTCATGCGCCTCATCATTGCCCTTATAGCCTGTAGCTTAGCCGCGCAAACCGTGGACAAGCGCATCGACGGCAGTATTGTACGACCGCGGAAATCGCCGCCGGACTTGGCGTCGCTGCGGGTGCCGCAAGGCTTCCAGATCCGCACCTTCGCCACAGGCCTCGGCAACATCCGCATCCTGGCGGTGGCGGACAACGGCGATATCTACGCCACGCGCCGGCAGGAAGGCGACGTCATTCTCCTCCGCAACGGCTCCACCCCGCCGAAGCCGGAAGTCGTGCTGCGCCGCGACGGCATGCACGGGCTCGCCATTCACAACGACCAGTTGTACCTCGCCACCGTCAACGAAGTGCTGGTGGCCGACCGCAAGCCGGACGGCACGTTATCCCAGCCGCGCCTGCTCATCAGCGATCTGCCCGATGGCGGCCAGCACCCCAACCGTACGTTGGCCATCGGGCCTGACGGCAAGCTGTATGTCAGCGTCGGCAGCACCTGCAATGCCTGCACCGAATCCAGCAAGGAGAGCGCCGCGCTGCTGCGGATGGCCCCCGATGGAACCGGCCGCTCGGTCTTCGCCAGCGGCTTGCGCAACACCATCGGCTTCGCCTGGCACCCGGAAACCAAGGCGCTGTGGGGCTTCGATCACGGCATCGACTGGCTGGGCAACGACGAACAGAGCGAGGAGCTGAACCTGCTTGAAAACGGCAAGCGCTATGGCTGGCCTTACGTCTACGGCAAGAACCAGGTGAACCCGCAGGAACAGTATCCGGCCGGATTCAAGATCGAAGACTGGATGGCCGCCAGCGCCCCCGCCACGCTCGAGTACACACCGCACGCCGCGCCGATGCAGATGGTCTTCTACACCGCCAACGAACTCCCCGTACAGATCCGTAACGATGCCTTCGTCACCATGCGCGGCTCCTGGAACCGCCGCCCGCCCAGCGGCTATGAAGTGGTCCACGTGCGATTTGCCGCGGGAAAGCCCATGGAGATCAAGCCATTCCTAACGGGCTTCCTGAAACAAATGGGCGGCCAGTGGGCATTCTCCGGCCGCCCCGTGGGACTCGCCATCGCCAAAGACGGCGGGCTGCTGGTTGGCGATGACGTCAACGGCGTCCTCTACAAGGTCACTTACGACGACGGATCCAGAACCCCAGCGCCAAACAGCCGCCGGTAAGCAGCGTCAAACCCGGCTCCGGTACATCGGCCCCGGTGTCCGCCGCCGTCACGCGGATGATCACCCGGTGCGACACGCTGTTCGTCCCCCAGAAGTCCAGCGAGCTCTCGAAGTCGCCACTATAGGGGCTCCGCAGGAACATGTCGTAGTTCACCACGATGCGGCCCGGGTACAGGCCGACGCGTGCCCCCGGGTCAACATGCATCTCTCCCACACCT
>JAEUQF010000324.1 GCA_016789745.1 Bryobacterales bacterium | reverse complement strand
TGTGGAAACACGAAGTGCGATACGTGTTCCCAGGGAATAGAGATTAGTATAGCGATCGGCTTATCATTAGTCTAGTGAAAATTGAAGGCCCTGTTGTATAAGAATGGCTTATTCTACTCGAAACGCTGTATGGTTCATTCTGCTGGGTTGCTCCTGTGCCCGGGCGGAAAGCTTCTGGTCGTGGCACACCTTTGATCTGGTGGCATTGAAGCGGGCGGGCTGGGAGGTAACGGTCCACAGCCGGTTGCGTACACGGGAGGGCGAACTGCAGCAGGGGCGGACGGGGGCGATCCTGCGCCGGGAGGCAGCACCGCGGCTGGCGCTGCTATCGGGCTATTACTACGGTAAAGAAGAGGATAGCGTAGATGAGTTCCGCGATGTGCACCGCATGTTCGGGGGAGGAGAGATCACGCTGCTGCGGAGGGAGACGGTGAAAGTGGCGGGGCGGACGCTGGTGGAGTATTTCTTTCGCGATACGCGGCCGGATTCCGGGCGATTCCGGCAGCGGCTGCGGTTGGAGCAGGGGCGGGCGGTGGGTCCGGCGGTGCAGGGAGAGTGGTTTTTCGATAGGGATGGGTTTTTAAGCCAGCGCTACCATGCAGGGGTGCGCTGGAAGATGAATGGATGGGCAACGCTGGAGGCGGGGTATCTCTACGACCGCAGGCGGGCGTCGATTGGGTTGAACCGACACGCGTTGGTCACCAGCGTCGCCATCGACCCATGGTAGGTTACTGCGTGCGACCGCCCAGACCGGACATGGTAAAGCCGCCGCCGCCGCCGGTACCGGTGCTGGCGTAGGAGAAAGTGTTGCCGCGATTGCCGATGACGAAGTTCATCAACGACTTTTCGCCGCCGGCGTCGATGGTGGCGTTGCCGGTGCAGTCGGAGCCTACCTCGTAGGTGCCGGTAAACGTGCCCGTAATATTGGCGGCGCCCGCCATGGCGAACGTGTAGTTGCCGCGAATGGTGCCGCCGGCCTGGAACTCGATGTTGCCCAGTTCGGCAATCTGCGTCTTGGTGCCGCCAGCGTTCAGGGTACCTTCGCCGGCATACCCGTAGTTTGCCTGAATGGTGGTAGCGGAGCAGCCGCTTTGCGCCTGCACCTGCGGCATGGCAAACAGTGGCGTGCGCGCGGGTTTGGCGGGCTGGAATTGCAGATAAGCCGTGAAGCCGACCAGCAGGGCAGAGGTCAGAAGGCTAACGCGAAACAGTGTCTTTTTCATCTTCGTATTCCTCTTCTTGTTACCGATTGATAGCCGTACCGGAGCCCTGGTAGACGCTGTTGGCGGCGTCCCGGGCCACATAGACGAAGTCCGTCCCGCCGCCGGCGGCGACGAAACTGAACGTGGCGCTGGTGCCGCCTTCGTAGTTCAGCGTGGCCGTGCCACGGCAGGTGCTGTCCACTGTGTAGGTACCGGAGAAGCCCAGGATTACCGCGGTGCCGTCGTTGACACCGAGGTAGGTGTTGGCTTCCTTGCCTTCATTAATTGTGCCAGCGCCGTTGAAGCGCAGGCGGCCGACGTGGGCGTTTTCGATAGAGGCGCCGTCTTGAACAAGGACGCCGGAGCCAGAGTATCCATACTCGCCACTGAGAGTAGCGGCCGAGCAGCCGGATTGTGCCTTCACCGGAGGAGCAAAGACGGCGCGCCGGACCAGGAAGGTACCGGACGCAAGCCCAGCCATCAACAGTAAGCCAGCGCAAATTTGGCCCCAGGTGGAGGGTTGCCGGAGGTTGTGAATCTTCATACAGCAACAATAGTACAACGGTGGGTAACAGTTTGGTGCCGAATGTACTACGGTAGCTTGTGCGACGGTATGGTGTCCAAGCTGCCGGACGTTAACGTAGTTTAGTTGTGTGGGTTACTGAGGCATGGTTCTGCCAGCCAAGCCCGACATGGTGAAGCTGGCGAGCCCGCCCATCGCAACTCCGGTGGACGCCGTACTGAGGGTGTTGCCCTTGTTGCCCACGACGAAATTCACCAGCGATTTTTCGCCTCCGGCGTCGATGGTGGCGCTGCCAGTGCAATCCGCAGCCACCTGGTAGGTGCCGGTAAAGTCGCCGGTGACATTCGGGATGCCGCGTACCGAGACGGTGTAGCTCCCGGTGAGGGTACCGCCTTCCTTGAACTCCATGTTGCCGAGTTGGGCGATCTCCATCTTGCCGCCAAGGACGCTGACGGTGCCTTCTGTCCCGAAGCCGTAGTTGCCGGCGATGGTGGCGGGCGAGCAGCCGTTCTGGGCCATGACACGGGGCATCTGGAACAGCGGGGTGCGGGCAGGTTTGGCGGGTTGCAGGTGGAGGTAGGCCGTGAAGCCGACCAGCAGGGCGGAGGTGAGGAGGCTGATGCGGAGCAATGTGGTTCTCATGGTAGGTTCCTCCTTGGTTTACCGGTTGATGGCCGTTCCGGAGCCCTGGTAGACGCTGTTGGCGGCGTCGCGCGAAAGGTACAGGAAGTCCGAGCCGCCGCCGACGACGACGAAGGTCATGTTGACGGATGTGCCGCCTTCGTAGTTGAGGGTGGCGGTGCCGCGGCAGGCTGAATCGACGCTATAGGTGCCGGTGAAGGCGAGGATCGCCGCCTGGCCGTCGTTCAGGCCGAGGTAGGTGTTGGCTTCCTTGCCGTCGGCGATGGCGCCAGCGCCGTCGAAACGCAGGCGGCCGACGTGGGAGTTCTCAAAGGCTTTGCCTTCCTGCACGGCGCCGCCGCTGCCGGAATAGCCGTAGTCTCCGCTGAGCAGGCCGGCCGAGCAGCCGGACTGGGCCTGCACCGGAGGCGCGTTGACGGCGCGGTGGACGAGATGGGCGCCGGAGGCGAGTCCTGCCAGCAGCAGAAGCCCGGCCGCGAGGCCGCCCCAGGACGGGCGGCGTTGGATGGAATGCAACATACCCCAGATATCGGGTAAATCGCGGAAAACGATAGGTGCGGTACAAGACGCGGTACCCGAATGTCTCGCCAAGCTCACCAAGCTCGCTAAGAAGACAGCTACCAATAGAGGGGAGGGCGGGCACGCGTCTTCCTGCTTATGGGCGGCCCGCAGGGCTGGGGTACTCTGTCGAAGCTGCCCAAATAGGTCTCTCGTCCTCCTTCGCCGAGGCTTCGGCGGGCAAGGCAAGCTCACCAAGTTCGCCAAATGGGAGAGCCAAACAACACAGGGAAGAACCGCGTTCTTGGATCAGAACAGGCGCTGTAGTTCGGGAAAGCCGGTTACCACATGCAGCCGGGTGCTCTCGGCCACTTCTTGGTGTTCCAGATGCCAGGTGCGCGGATGCGGCACGTATACGGCGCCCAGGCCTGCCTCCAGCGCCGGGTTGATGTCGGATTTGGGCGAGTTGCCGATCATCCAACTCAGGCCGGCGTCCAGGCGATGATCGGCCACCACGCGGCAGTAGGCGCCGCGATCCTTCTCTCGCACCACGATGACTTCGCGGAAATGACGGCTCAGGCCGGAGGCATCCACCTTGGCGCGCTGCTCGTGCGGGTCGCCCTTGGTGACCAGCAGCAGGTCATGGCGGGCGGCCAGGTATTCGAGGGTTTCCGGGACACCGGCGATGATCTCGAGCGGGTGTTCCAGGATGCGCTCGGCGAGCGAGGTGACGTAGTCGGCGTCGGCAGAGCTGACTTCGCGTTCGGCCAGTTGATGGAAGCACTCCACCATGTTGCGGCCGAAGTTGCGGGCGCCGTAGCCGTTCACCTGGATATTGATCAGTTCAATGCCGTCGAGGAATTGGCGGATCTGCGCCGGCGTGAGCGAGGAATGGTCTAGAAACTCACAGAAGGCGTGAAAGGCCCGCTCAAAGTAGATGTTGTTTTCCCAGAGCGTGTCGTCCGCATCGATCAGTAGATGTTGGCGCATGCGTCCGAGGGGGTATCAGTTTCCGAACGGCAGGTGCTTGCCGTGGCCGTTTTTCGGCGCCACTTCGCGGATGAGTTCGGTGTGCTGGAAGCGCTTGACGTGCTGCGGGAAGTATTGCAGCAACTGCTTCAGCCGTTCGGTTTCGCTGCGCATCATGAGTAGTTGCTGGCGCATGTCGACGTCACTCAGGATCTGCGCCAGTTGGAAGCTGAGTTGCGGATCTTCGAGCAGCGGCTTGGTTTCGGCGTCCTGCCCGGTGGCCTGGACGGCCTGGGCATAGCCTTCGAGCGCGCGGCGGCGCAGGTCTTCCTCCACCGGCGAGAACTCCTCGTCATCGAAATAGCGGACGCGCCCGCGGAGGTAATTTTGGCCGTCCACCAGTTCGAGAAGCTCAAACCGCCGCTGGCCGCGGGTGACGATGTCGAGGCGGCCGTCGGAGTAGCGGTGCGCCACCTCCAGGACGTTGGCGCTACAGCCGGCGTTGACGACGCCGTTGTTGCGTGCCATGACAATGCCGAATTCGCTACCATCCTCTATTGCCTGTCCAATCATCTCTTTGTAACGCTCTTCAAAGATGTGGAGGGGAAGGGGGGTGCGCGGAAAGAGCACCAGCGGGAGTGGAAATAGAGGCAGAAGCTCTTCGCGCATGATACCATTATGGGCTTTGCGGCCCCTTGCGGCAAACTTAGCGGGGCGGCCCGGGGAATGGATTAGATTTTGGAGATTTCCGGGAAAATAGTAATGATTTCCGGCGGCTCGGAGGGGGTCGGCGCGGCCTGCGCCAGGGAATTGCTCCGCCGCGGCGCATCGGTATCGCTGACGGCCCGAACCGCCGAAAAACTGGCGAAAGTGGCGGCCGAGTACCCGAAAGAGCGCGTGTTCACGCTGGCCGGCGATATTACGGACGCGGCGCACCGGCAGCGCTGGGTAAGCGAAACGCTCCAACATTTCAAACGGATAGACATCCTGATTAATAACGCGGGAGTGGGTCTTTATCAACCTTCCCACGCGGCCGACCCGGAGCAGGTCCGCCGCCTGTTCGAATTGAATTTGCTGGCTCCGGTGGATCTGGTACGGCTGGTGACGCCAGGGATGAAGGAGCGCGGCTCGGGCTGCATCGTGAACGTGGGGTCGATTGCCGGCAAGGCGACACTGCCGTGGCTGACGCTCTATTCGGCCTCCAAATACGCCCTTGGCTCCTACACCGACGGGCTGCGCATGGAACTCGGCCGCTACGGCATCCACGCGCTGATTGTTTGTCCTGGCTATGTGAACACCGACTTTCAGCAGCACATCCTGGCCGGACAGGTGCCGTCGACGGTGAAGTCCGGAAAGTGGTTCCGCATTCCCGCCGAACAATGCGCCCGGGACATTGCCGATGGCATCGAACGGAACAAACGTACCGTGGTCACGCCGTCCACCGGGTGGGCTTTTGTCCTGCTGCAGCGCCTGCTGCCGGGCAGGGTGGAAAAGCACCTCGCCGGTCTTTACTACCGGGGCTTGCCGAACGCATGAACCTCACCCTCAAGCGCACGCCCGGGCTGTTTCTGGTGGGCTTCATGGGCTCCGGCAAGAGCACCATCGGGCGCGCTCTGGCCGGCCAACTGGGCTGGCCGTTTGTCGATCTGGACGATGATATTGAGGCGACGGCGCTGGCGCCGATCACGCGCATCTTCGCCGAGCAGGGCGAGGACGAGTTCCGGCGTATCGAGAGTGCCGCCCTGAGGGCGCGATTGGACCAGGTGCGGGCCGGGCGGCCCCTGGTTGTGGCGCTGGGCGGGGGTGCCTTTGTCCAGCCGCGCAACCAGGAGTTGCTGCGCGGGAATGGAATTTCGCTCTGGCTGGACTGCCCGCTCGATTGCATTGAACGGCGCATTGCCGGCCAGACGCACCGCCCGTTGGCCCGAGATCCGGAGGCTTTTCGCAGATTATTTGAAAACCGCAGGAACGCCTACGCGCAGGCGGATTATACTGTTCCCGTCGCAGACGATGATCCTCAGGTCACCGTGCGCCGCATTCTGGAGATTCCAGGTCTATTCTGATGCGCGAGCTTCGCAAACACGCCGACCTTATTCTTCGCGCCGCTCTTGAGGCGGCCAACCCTGCCAAAGCCGTCGAACGTTTCATTGAACTACGGGGCGACGTGCTGTTCGCCGGGCGCAAGCGCTACCCGCTGGCGCTGTATAAACGCATTCTTGTCATCGGGGCAGGGAAGGCGAGCGCGGCCATGGCGGCAGCTCTGGAGAAGCGGCTGGCCAGGCGTATCACGGCCGGCCTGCTGAACGTGAAGTACGGCCACACGGCGGCGTTGAAGCACGTGAAGCTGAACGAATGCGGCCATCCGGTGCCGGATGCGGCGGGCGTTACGGGTTCCGGGCGCATCGCCGAGCTGGCGCGCTCGGCGACAGAAGAAGATCTGGTCATCTGCCTGCTTAGCGGCGGCGGGTCGGCTCTGCTGCCGGCGCCGGCCGAAGGCATCACGCTGGCAGATAAGCAGGAGACCACCCGCCTGCTGCTGGCCTGCGGGGCCACCATCCATGAGATCAACGCGGTACGCAAGCACCTCAGTGCATTGAAGGGCGGGCAGTTGGCGCGCCTGGCGTGGCCCGCCACCGTGATTACCCTGATCCTCTCCGACGTGATTGGCGACAACCTGGACGTCATTGCCAGCGGGCCGACGGCTCCGGATTCGTCGACGTTCGATACGGCGGTGGGGGTGCTGCGCAAGTACGAGATCCTGGGCAAGGTTCCACCCGCGGTGCGGCATCGCCTGGAAGACGGCGTGAAAGGCAAGATCGCCGAGACGCCGAAGCCTGGTGCGCAGGAACTGTCTCGGACCGAGAACCTGGTGATCGGCAGCAATCGCCTGGCGGTAGATGCGGCGCAGAAGCAGGCCCGCGACCTGGGTTACCGCACGCTCATTCTCTCCACCACCATTGAAGGCGAGACGCGCGACGTGGCCGGCGTGCATGCGGCCATCGCCAGGGAAATCTACGATGCGGGGCGTCCGCTGCGCACCCCGGCCTGCATTATCTCGGGCGGCGAGACGACGGTAACGCTGAAGGGGGCGGGCAAGGGCGGCCGCAACCAGGAGTTCGCTCTCGCCGGGGCGCTGGCGTTGAACGGGCAGCCGAACACGCTGCTGGTCAGTATTGGCACCGACGGCAATGATGGCCCCACCGACGCTGCCGGAGCCTACGCCGATAGCAACACGCTGCACCGGGCAGCGAAACTGCATCTGAACGCAGCAGCCTTGCTGGCCAATAACGACTCGTACCATTTCTTTGAAGCCCTGGGCGATTTGGTGAAGACCGGCCCGACGAACACCAACGTGATGGATGTGCGGCTGGTGCTGGTGGGGGCAAAGAAATGAGTCTCTGGCGGGAAGTGGCGGACTTCGCCCTGGACCAGGAAACGCAGCAGGCCGAGGCCGAGCAGTTGGCGTGGATTGCCCGTGAGCCCGGCAATGCGCGGCCTTACTACCAGCTGGCACAGCTGCGGCGCATGCAGTACAAACCGGAGGAAGGCTTGGGCCTGCTACTGCATGCCGTGTCGCTGGATCCATCGCTGGCCGAGGCGCACGTGGCACTGACGGAGATGTATGCGGTCCAGGGGGATACGGCCGCGGCATGGCGTCATGCCCGGGCGGCCGAGACCCACGGCGATGCCGGCGGGGTGGTCCTTCTGGAACGGCATCAGGTTGTGGAACCCAAATAGGCCCGTTGCAGGCTATCCTGAAACTTCATGACTCCGACGCGGCAGGTGGCGATCCTGATTTTTCCCGATGTCGAGGTGCTCGACTTTGCCGGGCCATTTGAGGTGTTCGCGGTTGCCGGCGAGATGTTGAACGGCTCGCCGTACCACACCTATACCGTGGGCACCGGCGCTCAGACGCTGGTGGCGCGTAACGGGTTGAAGGTGGTGGCCAACTACACGTTGGAGAATGCGCCGCTGCCCGACATTCTGGTGCTGCCGGGCGGCAGCGGCAGCCGGGTGGCCAGCCAGGAATCGGTGTACATGGATTGGATCGAGCGCGCCGCCGGCCATGCCACCCATGTGATTACGGTATGCACCGGGGCGCGGTTCACCGCCCGCCTGGGGTGGCTGAACGGGCAGCCGTACACGACGCATCACCTGGCGTTTGACGAGCTGCGCGAGCTGGTGCCGGACGGCGAACTGCGGGCCGGCCAGCGTTTCGTGGAGACAGGGAAGCTGATTTCGGCCGCGGGGATTTCCGCCGGCATTGATGCTTCGTTGTATCTGTTGGCGAAGTTGAGTGGGGATGATGCGGCGGCGATTGTCGCCCGCTATATGGAATACACGCCGCAGCGGTAAGCGAACAGTTACTGCTGGACGGTGGCTGGCACCGGAGGCGGTGGGGCGGCCGGAGCGTCGGGAATCCGTTGCGGCATGATGCTGGTGGCGGGCGAACTGCTGCCCTTGCGCACCGTTACATGGCCTCGCTCGGTGGTCAGTTGGATCTCCGGACCGCCGTTGGAACCGGTGAGCCGGGCACCGCGCCCGGACGTCTCGTCCTGAATGCCGGAGCCGAACTCATTGTGGGCCTCGCCGCGCTCGGTACGGGCGTTCAGGTTGAACTTGGCCGTGCTGCCGAGAATCAGGTCGATGTTGCCGTTGCGCGTCCGGGCTGACACCTTGCCCGCACCGGCCGCCGGGCGCAGTTCCAGGTCACCGTTCTCCACTTCCAGGTCGAGTTCGCCGCGGAACTCCGCCACCTGGACGTCGCGCGTTTTGCCGGAGATACGCATGGGACCTTCGACGTCTTCCAGCAGCAGCGAGCCCGGGCGCAGTTGGATGGCGCCAGCCACCTTCTCGGCGCGGAACTGGGTCTGCGTGCCTTCAAAGCGTAGCGTTTTTGCGATGCGGCGAAAGGTCAGTTCGCCGGTATAGCCGCCGTTTACCGTAACCGGACCGTCGATCTCGTCCAATTCGATCTCCTGGCCCTTGCCGCGGATCTCGACGGCGCCCTTCACGGCCGTGGCGCGGATGATGTCGCTGCGGCGGAGTTCCACGCGCACCGGACCGCTGATATTGCGGACGCGGACGCCGGCGTTGTCGGAGTTGATCTCCACTGCACCATTGATGTCGTTGATATCGAAATCGCCGTACTTGCCGCGCCCTTCGAAGCTGGCGCCCTTGGGCACCTGGATTTCCAGCATGGCCGTGGCGCGCCGTTCCGACAGTTTCTCCTGGTTGGTGCGGACCAGGATCCGGTCACCCACTTTTTCCAGCGTCACCTCGGCCTTTTTGCTTTCCGAGTTGGCTTCATCCTGGCTGTAAGCCCGGACGGACTGGTGGCCCGTTACCTGCACGAGTTCCGAATCGGTGCCGACTACCTTCACATCACCCCGGCCTAAATCGAGCACGATGCGCGGCGTCTTGCCGGCCGGAACGTTCAGTTTTACCGGGAAGTCGTAGGATTCGCCCAGTACGTCCAGCGTGCGGTTGGAGATGCGCATGTTGGGCCAGCTTTGCCGGCTGCCCCAGTACAATCCGGAGCCGAACAGGCAGAGCAGCACGACCAGGGTCCATTCGCCGCCGCCGATGCCGTTGGCCGGCAGCGGACGGCCGCTGCTGTGCCAGAACAGGACCTCGCCCAGGCGTACCGTACCCCAGAGAATCAACAGATAAGGCCAGTATTTCGCAAACAGGGTGAACAGGGGGATCTCGGGCCAGACATTGCGCAGCAGCAGCAACACGCCGAATCCAATCAGCAGCAACGGGCCGACAACCGAACGTGGTCTCATGGCGATATCCCCCTTTAATAGGTCCGCGGGGCGGACCGCTCCATCAGCTTCAAAACACCAATCACGATGAGCAGCGCCGGCCACGTCCGGGAAAACGGCGCCAGACCCTGGTGGTCGATCGCAAACAGGGTACCCACCACAATCATCAGAATGGGGCCGCGAACGGCCCGCACCAACGAGATCTCGGCTCCGGCCGGGGCAGGTGGGCAGTAGTTAACGCCGTTCACTTGCCACCTCCCCGACCGAGGCGTTGTTCTTCACGCGCCCGATCAGCAGGTAGACTCCCAACCCGATGAGGAACAGCGGCCCGGCATAGGGAACCAACTGGCGGATGCGGATAATCTCCAGGTTATTGAGCAGGAAGAGCACGCCGAGGCCGATCAGCAGCAGCGGCAGCACCGGCGTGCCGGGGCCGGCTGTGTTCGGGAAGATGGAGCTGAACTCGTCCACCGGCAGACCCAACTGGCGGCGCTTGGCCGTATGGTACGCCTCAAACGCCATGTAGACGATCCAGACCGGGATGAACAGCCCGAAGAAGCCTTCGGCTGGCCCGCTCGATTCCGACGCCAGCGTGATCAGGATGCCCAAGAGCAGCACGTGCACGAAGCCTTTGGCGTACTGGCCGTTGTAGATGGCCCCGACGCCCGGAATCAGGCCGAGAAGGAACGCCAGGCCGGGAGAGGTGCCTTCAATCGGGCTGCCCGCCGTTGGTGGCGGGACGGTCGCCGCGCTGGCGGGATTCCAGTCGCTTGCACCCGCGGCGGCACCGGCACCGGCGCCGATTCCGGACGATGCGGTCTGCGGCGCATGTTCGCTGCAGTAAACCGTTCCCTGGTACAGGTGTTGCGTTGCTTCGGTGAGGCCCTTTCCACAGGCGCGGCAATAGGCGATCACCGGCGTTCCGGCATCTACCGGTGGGTTGTTTTCGCCCGACACTTCATCCGGCCGAGGCGCTTCGTTCATCGGTTCCATGATGTTCCCTCCCTCACTTCCGCTCTTTTTCGGTCCCACTTCCACTACCGCTGCCCGGCCTGGCTTCGCCCGCGCCTTCCGGGCTGGAGCCATCCTCGGGTTCCTCGGCTTCGGTCAATTCCTGGAGCCGGTTCTGCAACTCGTACACGATCTTTAAACTCTGGTAGTATTTCACGGCGCGGGTCCAGGTGCGGTGGGCGCGGTCCTCGGTGGCTTCCCAAATGGCGACCGGACTCAGGTCCGACGCCCGCAACTGCCGCGCTTCGATGCCGGCAAACCGCCCCAGCATCGCAAACGACAGCACGGTCATGGCCATGCCCATCACCAACCGCGGCTGCAGGATCGGCTCAAACAGACGGCCGAAGAAGCCCTGCGCGGCCGCCCCCGCCGTAACCGGGCGCGAGGGCGCCTGCTGCAGAATGCGGCTCACCAGCACCGGGGGGACTTCCACCTCCGGCACCCGTTCGATAAACTCCAGCACACCGCGCGAATCGGCGAGCAACTCGCGGCAGGCGGAGCAGCCGGCCAAGTGCTGGTCCAGGTGCGCCCGGTCGTCGCCGCGGAGGGTTCCGTCGATGTAGTCGCAAAGTAGTAGTTCCAGCTCGCTGCATGTCATACAGCTACCCTGTGCTTTCTCAGTATCCTAGCCAACTCCGCCCGCCCCCGGTTCAGCCGTGACTTCACGGTCCCCTCGGGAACCTGCAGCGTCTGCGCGATTTCCCGGTATTCCATCTCTTCCAGATCGCGGAGGATCAGAGTTTCCCGCAACTCCGGCGACAGCTTTTCCAACGCGCCCTGCAGGATCTCGCCCGCCTCGCGCCCGGCCACCAGGCCATCGGTACGCGACGTCATCGAGACCTTCTCTTCGAGCACAGGCAGTTGGTCTTCTATGGAATCCGTGGCGCGGTCTTTTCTCCCGCGCCGGTAATGATCGATGAGCAAATTCCGGGTCAGGCGCATGAGCCAGACGCCGAACGTCCCTTCACCGGACCGGAAACTGCTGATCGTCCGAAACACCCGCAGGAACACTTCCTGCGTCAAATCCTGCGCTTCCGAATCCTTGCCGGTAAACCGGTAG
>JAEUQF010000320.1 GCA_016789745.1 Bryobacterales bacterium | reverse complement strand
GTCCAGGTACCGTTGTTGCGTACGAAGACGTACGCGGCGCCGGCGCCGTTGAGGCTGGTGTTGCCCTGGTTGCCGTTCACGCCGGTGGCGTTGCTGCTTTCATAGGGCGCGCCAACGACCACCGTCTCGCCGGAGATAGCGACGGCGGCTCCGAAATTGTCGCCGGCGGAGTTGGCACGGGCGGCGGCGTTGCTGGCCTTGAGGTAAGCCTGTTGGATGATGGGATCGATGGTGATGGGATAGACGGCCCCGGCGTCGCTGAAGCGCAGGTGGATACTGTTGCCGTGCGATTGGAAGAAGGCGGGCAGCGGAGCCCCTTTGGCATCCCATACTTTCAGGCCGGAGTAGCGGAGTTTGGGATGGCCGGAGGCATCGTCAAAGCTAAGGGAGCGGCCATCGTTCGCGACCACGGCGTGCAGATCACCGCGGACGCGGAAGCGGAGTTCGACATCGTGACCTTCGACATCGGGGCGGCTGGAAAGCGTGAGCCCGTGCTCCAGCCCGCGTGTGTCATTCACGAACCACTCGCGTATCCCGTTGACCCAGTCATACTCGATGCGCTCCAGGCGCGACGAGCGGGTGGCGGCGGGTTTGGTGAGGACCTGCCGGCGGCTTGTGCTGCCGTAGCTTTCCAATTCCAGGCCCCAGGTCCAGGCACCGGCGTCTGGCTGGATGGTGAAGCCCCGGCCATCGAAGCGGGAGAGCCACTGCTGGTGGAAGTTGCGGGCCTGGAGTTCGCCGTTGGAAGGAAAAGCGGCGTGGCGGTGGCGTTCGTATTCGTGGCGGATGGCTTTCCAATCGGCAACCGCGAGGCCAGAAGGCAGGTCGGTGGAGCGACGGACACGGCTGGTGCCCGCGGAGGGCAGCAGCAAGGCGAGCAGAACAACAGTGGCGAGTAAAGAATACAGAGTAGGAACGGTACGGCTGGTCATCGTGAAAAACTTTCCAAAGAATTGCGCTTGCCCACTGGGCAAGAGGGTCAGTATAAACGATCACGAGCAAACGTAGGGCCGGAGTGGAACAAAGTTTAGACACGGCCGATGTGGCGGCGGGTGATGCCCTCCAGCGAAGTGACGCCGCACTGCTTCATCACCAATTCGAATTCGATGCGAAGGATGTCGATGACGCGCTCGACGCCGGGCTGGCCGAAGGCAGCAAGACCCCAGATGTACGGTCTGCCGACGAAGACGGCCTTGGCGCCGAGGGCGAGGGCTTTGAAGATATCGGTACCGCGGCGGATGCCGCCATCCAGGAATACAGGCACCTTGCCGCCGACGGCGTCGATGACTTCGGGAAGGCAGTCGATGGTGCCGCGGCCGCTCTCTTCGGCACGGGCGCCGTGGTTGGATACGATCATGCCGTCGGCGCCGCTCTCGACACACAGGCGCGCGTCTTCGGCGGTCTCAATGCCTTTGACCAGCAGCTTCATCGAGGTCCACTTGCGCATGTCGTCCAGGGTGCGCCAGGAGAGGGTGGGGTTCTGGGTTTTGAGGCCCTTGCGGATGCCGCCGGTGAACATGGGCTTGCGCTTGTAGAACTCTTCGGGTTCGGTGCCGTGGCAGGCGCTGCACTGGCGTTTGTCGAGCAGTTTGAAACGCTCGAAGGTTTCGGTATGACGGCCGGCGATGGTATCAACGGTCCACGCCAGGACGGGGCAACCGGCGTCACTGACGCGTTTGACCAGCTTTTCGGTGAAGGCGAAATCGTTCGTGGGATAGAGCTGATACCAGGGCGGGCGGCCGAGTTCGCGAGTGATGTCTTCGATGGAGGTGTTGGTCGCCGTGGAGAGGATCTGGAGGGTGCGGCGGGATTTGGCGGCGCGGGCGACGGGGAGTTCGCCCTGGGGATGGAAGGCCTGCTGGTTACCAATGGGGCAGAGGCCGATAGGCGTATCCCACCTGGTGCCGTAGAGAGTGACGCTGAGATCGGCTTTCTCAATATTGACGAGGCGGCGCGGACGCAGGTACCAGCGGCTATAGCCTTCGCGATTGGCACGCAGGGTGACGTCATCATCGACACCGGTCTGGAGGTAGCCGTAGTGGGCGGGGGGAAGGATCTTGCGGGCGGCGGGCTCAAAGTCCATCACGTTGATGGCGGCGTCGGGGCTGGCGATGATGCTGTCGGCGTTGCCCTGGGCGAGCGCGAGGGGGCTGGCGGCGAGGAACTCGAGGAAGCGGCGGCGGTAGAGCGAGCGCGACAAGGGCATCCTAAGGATGGTATTGCAGCCGTAGGGCGATTCTCAATAGCGAAAGGGATCCAGGCATGGGGCGCAGCGCAGCCCCTGTTGCTTTGCCCGGAATTCCTCGCGATCCGCGGCGGCAGCGGGGAGATGGCCCATCGCCTCCAGCAGCGCCGCCCGTTCCAGCAACGGATACAGCAGTTCAGGCCGGCGCCGGATGGCTTCCGCAAAGTCTGCCAGGGCCTCCAGCTTCCGGTCTAAGCCTGCCAGAGCCACGGCGCGCGCGTAATAGGATTCGGCCTGTTGGGGCGCGAGTTGGATCAGTTGTAAGGCATCCTGCAACGCCGCCGAATACTGCTTCAACTTCGAGCGGGCAAGCGAGCGTCCGCGATAGAACTGCGCATTGCCGGGCTGACCGGAGATGGCGGTGTCAAACTCGGGCAAGGCAGCGGCGAAGCGCTCCCGCTGGCAACGGACCAACCTGCGCAGGTAGTGCAGATAGGGGCGCGGCTGGAGGGCGATGGCGCGATCCAGGTCCTGTTCGGCCGCACCGTACTTCGCCATGTCAATGCGGTAGATGGCGCGCAGTTCCCAGTAGCGTACCCGGCCGGGCTGCAGGGCTATCGCACGGTCGAGTTCCTGCACCTGCGCTGGTCGCGTCATACCGGCTTCCTCCCCGCGCAAGGCGTTCCGATAGGCCTGTTCAGCGGCATCCGGCAGCAGCACGCAGCCGGACAGCCGCAGCAGGCAGACAATGACGAAGCCGGCGCCGCGCAAGGCTGCAAGACTACGGCGTATTGAAGCTGCGGATGACAAACACTGCCATCTGGCCGAGGGTATTCGGGTCATTGATGCAGTAAGTAGTGGCGGTACAGCCGGCGGTGATGCCGAGTTCTTTCATCTTCTGGATGTAGGCGAAGAAGATGTTGCTGGCCGGCGTGTCGGTGAACAGCGGCGTGGTGCCGAAGGTGAACTGCTGCGGGGTGAGTACGCCCAGGCGAGTGCGAATGAGGAAAACGGCCATTTCGCCGCGTGTAACCGGATTGCCGGGGCAATAGGTGGTGGCGGTGCAGCCATCGGTGATGCCGAGTTCCTTCATCTTCTGGATGTACTTGAACTGCGGGTGCGTGGAGGGCACATCGGTGAAGAAGGGCGTGGTGACGAAGCTGAACGTCTCGCCGAAGCGGGCGCGGATGATCAGTTCGGCCATGACGGCGCGCGTGGTGACATCTTCAGGGCAGTAGTTGTTGTTACCGCAGCCGACCGAGTTGCCGTAGCGCTTCATGAGCGTGATGTAGTCGAAGAAGAGGTGGTTGGGTTGGACGTCGAGGAAGGGCTGGACGACGTCGACGCCGGACTGCACCACCTGCACCAGCAGGCCCTGCACGTTGATGGACGCGGTGCGCGGAAAGTTGGTGGTGTTGGGTGCGGCGGTGAACGTGAAGGAAGCTGTTCCGGTGGCGGCAGGATTGCCTCCCTGCAGCGTGATCCAGGGATCAATGAAGGCCGCCGAGAGCGCAGCGCCCCAGAAGCAGCCGGCGGCGGTGTTGACGGTGACGCTAAAGGTGCCGCCATTGGCAGGAACGGCAATGTTCTGCGGAGAGAACGTATAGGCCGTGCCGCAGGTTGTCGGGGTAAACGTGGCCGTGACGGCGCGGGCGCCATCCATGGTGATCTGCTGCGGATTGGTGGTGCCGGTGAGCGAGCCGCTGAAGCCGGCAAACTGCGCCACGTTCGAAGTGGCCGAGACGCTGACCACAGTACCGGGGGTGTAGAAGCCATCGGTGGACGCAGGCACCAGAGAGATGGCGCCGCTGCCTGCGGGGGCGACGGTGGTCAGTAATTGGTAGGTGGTGGTGTAGTTGGCGGTGAGCGTGACCGCACCGGTGGTAGGGGCGGTGACCTGATGCGTTTGGGAGGCTCCGTTGGTCCAGTTGGTGAACGTGCGCCGGATGCCGTTCGTAGTTTGCGGCGAAACCGCGGAGACCGTGTGTGTGCTGCCCGGGTCGAATTGGAAGGTGCGCGGGGCGGTGTAGGTGGTGCCGTCCATGGTGAACTGCAGGCCGGAGGGGCTGGTGTTGACCGTAATGGAGGCGGGCAGCTGTGCGCCCTGCGTGATGGTGAAGGTCTGAACGGTGCCGGCCGAATCGATAATGCTGATGGAGCCGCTGCGATTGGCTGGGGTGTTATTGGCTGCCACTTGGTAGCTGATGGTGCGGGTGCCGGTGCCCGTGCCGCCGCCGGTGATGGAGATCCAATCGGAAGAACTGATCGCGGTGGCCGAGCAGCCAAGGCCGGTGGTAAGCGTGAAGGAGCCGGTATTGGCGCCGCCGTCGACAATAGTTTGCAGCGGGTTCAGGGAATAAAGGCAGATGAACCGTGCCGTGACCGAACGCGGCGCGCTCATCGTAACCGACTGCGGCACCGAGGTGGCAATGACATCGCCGGAGTAGCCGGTGAACTGGTAGCCGGGGACGGTGGTGATGCCCAGCGAGACGTTGGTGCCCGCGGCGT
The DNA here is from genome assembly GCA_016789745.1 of Bryobacterales bacterium. GTDB lineage: Bacteria > Acidobacteriota > Terriglobia > Bryobacterales > Bryobacteraceae > CADEFT01. The sequence goes on along the minus strand of JAEUQF010000320.1, from coordinate 301 downwards.
AGAAGCCGTCGGCCGAGTTGGGATTTGGGTCAATCGAGCCGGCGCCGGTGGGCTGCACCGACAGGGTCAGTTGGTGTTGGGTGGTGAAGTTGGCGGTGTAGGTGGTGTTGCCGGCTGGAGCGGTGACGGTCTGGCTCTGGGTGCCGCCCTGGCTCCAACTGGCGAAAGTATTGCGGGTGCCGCCGGTGCCCTGGGGCGAAGGCACGTTGAGGGTGTGCTGGCTGCCCGGGGCCCAACTGAAGAAGCGCGGCGCGGTGGTGGTGACGCCGTCGACGATGATGTTCAGACCGGGCGGGTTGGT
>JAEUQF010000300.1 GCA_016789745.1 Bryobacterales bacterium | reverse complement strand
GCGATGAAGGCCCCCACGCTCGTGGAGTGGAAGCGTTGCGTGTGGCGGTGGACGAGATGGTTGCGTTGTACAAGAAAGACAGGAAGGCGCTGCCAACCGGGCAACGAGTGGCAGGGATTAGGCTACGAAGGTGTTGAGGGTTAGGTAGTTGGGGTGCCCTTGGCCGCCGCTTCCGGATCGCCGACGATCCGCCCGGAATGCGCCTGGCTTCCAGAACTTAACTTGCGGCTCAGCGGCGGCCTGTTGGCTGAATACTCACCCGGATTGAACCGGGCGGCACTGATATAATTGGGTCAGTGCGCTGACAGGGCGTCTCCTACCCGCGGCAAGGGAAGAATCCCACCTGTTCATAAGTCTTAGGCGCTCGTTACCTTCTTTCAGCTTGGCTTCAGCGGGGCACCGGCACATATGAAAGGAGGTCTTTTGACCCAACTTAAATCTCTACCTCCTAACGCGTCATTACGGTCCCCCCTAGCAGGCATCTCGACTTCAAGCGAATTGGAGCATTCGGCCATTCCTTCGGAGGAATTGCCGCTGCACATGCCTGCCAAAAAGACAAGCGGATCAAAGCCTGCCTGAACCAGGACGGCGCAATGGGTATGAAGCCGTTGTACCTTGATGCCCATGACTGGGGAATGGACCAGCCGTTCATGCTGATCGAACGCCCGCCGAACCGCGGGCCGCTCACGGACGATGATTTGACTGCGATGAAGATGACGCGAGTGCGGGCTCTGGATCTGATTGCAAGACTGAACTCGCAACGAAACCGAATCCTGCAGAGTACTGGACGAGGCAGCTATCGAATCGTCTTACGACGAACCGTAACAACCCACATGGACTTTAGCGATTTGCAGCTTCTGTCGGCTCAGAACAGCATTGAGCGAAACCAGCGCATGCAGGTTCTGGCGCTCGTGACGAGCTATACGCGCGCATTCTTTGACAGGTATGTCCGTGGGATGAAGGCGCCGCTACTGGATCGCGACAAGCCTAACGAAGTCCTCGAGTCTGTCGAGAGGTTCAGCCCTTCGAGGCGGCAGAAGTAATGGCGCCCGAAAATGGTGTTACCAGGACTGACTGGCCACCCGGACTTGTGTTGAACGTTGTACCTGCTTCCGGATTGCGGTGCTCCAGAGTGACGCGCGATCCGTCAATTGAAGGATCGGGGACAACACTGGAGATAGCGGACTCTGTGCGACACAATGTCGCTGGTCGGGAGCCAGGCAGTCATCGGATCCTCTTGAACTTGATACATGGAACAAGACGCAGCATTGTTTCGTAGCCCCTGCATGCATGAGGACCGATCTTCGGGTGCGATTGGCACGACATCACAAAAGCGTCGAGATGGCAAAACGGGATTGCGCAAAGTATGAATCGTCGACAGCTTCTCCTTGCCCCGATCGCCACCGCTAGTCCGGGGTGTCGGCGCTGGCCGACAGCGTCCGCCGATCGCCCGGCAGCCATCCGCCGCCTTTTCGCGGAACTGCACGCCCGGCGTCTGTTCGATGGCGAGGCGCTTGTGGCGGAACGAGGCGTCGTTCTTTACAGAGGCGCATTTGGGCTAGCCAACCGGGACGCGAAACTGCAGTACACGACGAGCACTCCGTCGTGTCTCGCGTCCCTCTCGAAGCCCATCACAGCAGTTGCTGTGATGATGATGGTGGAGAAGGGGCTGCTAGCGTTCGACCGCCGACTCTCACAACTGCTGCCGGGCTTCTTACCTGCAATCGGAGCGGTCACCGTGCGACAACTGCTCACCCATACCTCTGGCATGCCAGACTATCCTGACCTTGGTGTTGACCGCCCGGGTGTGACGAATGCGGAAATCCTCACGGCGTTGCGGCAGGTGAAGAATCCGGTTTTCCCACCCGGGCTGAAGTATCAGTACTCAAACAGCGGGTATGTCTTGCTGGGCCAGATTGTCGAAAGCCTTTCGGATACTCCCTTACCTCAGTTCCTTGCCTCTCGCATCTTCCAACCACTTGGGATGACCTCAACGTTCGTGTTGACCAGCCCGGAACAGAAGAAAGCTGGGGTCGCGCGGGGGTACGATCGCAACGGCGGGGTCAACGATTTCGAGGGGATGGCCACGGGCGACAGCGGTGTCTATTCCACTGTCGAGGATCTATTGCGTTTCGATCAAGCGCTCTATGATGACACCCTTGTGCGCCAAAAGACGCTGGCGTTGGCTTTCAGGTCTGCGCAGGTGCGCGAGGGTTCCACCACGTACGGGTTTGGGTGGAACATCCGTGAGGACGATTCGAGCTTGAAGGTTTGGCATCAAGGCAACACGGCAGGATTCCGTGCGTTTATCGAACGGCGCTTATCCAGACGCATCACGGTGATCATGCTCACGAATGGCGGTGACACCGATCGCATGAAGATCAACGGCGAGGTCCAACGAATCCTCGGATAGCGTCAGCCATGATCGTTCGTTCGTAATTGGCAATGACAACTCGCGATGTGGAGAGCTATCTCCATGTGGCTTGCTCCGGCCAACCCGAGACGACCTGTAATGCTGTTTTGTCTGTAGGGTATTCAACGGGGTCCCGCTCGCTATCGCTGGGAACGCCCACCTCTGCTTCCTGCGTCCGCCGCACCAGCGGCTTAGTTCTCACGCGCGAGCCGTCAATTGACGAATTGCCGACGATTCGGGTATTGGCTGCCGTCATCCGGCGGAGTGCCCCAAAGCGTCATAATGAAGCTGATGAGTGCTGTAAGTGTCCTCACTGATGAGTTCATGCACGCTGTTGTGGATGCCTGTGCAAAGGCTCGCTCCACGGCTGCTTAGGCTCGTCAAAGATGATGCACCCAGGATGATTGGTGTTTTGAGTTCGCGCAATCTCTAACAGTCCACATAGGTAGGACCAAATCGTGCGAACGAGATCACTGGCGGAAATGCTCGTCTGCAAATCGAAGCTTAGCTCGGACCCACCGTGTTCAGGTTTATAGGTGGACTTGGGCCCCTAAATTGAGACAAGCAGTTAAGACTCAAATCTCATTGAATGGAGATAGGAGTCATGAGCATGTCACGAAGGAAGTTCAGCAAGGACTTCAAGGAAGCCGCCATCCGGCGGCTGGAGTTGGGTGCCTCGATCGCCGAGGTATCCCGTGCCTGTGAGGTGAACCTCAACGTCCTGCATCGCTGGAAACGCGAACTGCGGGACCTCGGGCCGGAAGCGTTCACCAGCAACGGCAAGAAGCGGGCAACCGAGGAAGGCCGCCTGGCAGAACTGGAGCGGAAGGTCGGCCGCCAGGCCATGGAGATCGATTTTTGAAGAAGGTGCTTGCAGAATGTCGAGGAGCAGCGGAGGCTGCAAGCATTGACTACCCGCAGCTCGCCTACCCCTTCCTCGAAAAAGAAATGAAGCTCGCCACGTTGATCCCTCTGCAGCGGATGTGCGCGCTCGCCGATGTGAGCCGCGCCGGCTTCTATCGCTGGGGGAATGCCCCGGATCCAATCGACCGCCACATGGATCTCCGCCACGAGATCCAATCCATCGCGCTGGAATACTCCTGCTATGGGTGGCGGCGCGTGAAGCGGGAACTCGACCGGCGGCTGGATCGTGAACACAAGCTGGTGGTCGCCGATACGCCCCATGGCCGGCGCGGCGAACCACCCGCATTAGTTGGCCGAAGCTTCTGGAGGAACCGCCGGCAGTCGAAGGCGGCTGCATGTCGGAGGTAACGTTGGCGCGGCTCAGGGAACCTACCTCGGCCGGATGGGCGTCCAACGGCGCCCCCTCTGCTTGCATAAACCGGAGCCAGATAGCCGAGCGCACCTGGCTGCGAGTAACCCTCGCGGGTCGTGACTCGTCCCATTCGTGCGCCCGGCTGTAGGGGGGTTATGGTTTGGCGTCGAGTTCCTCGACCAGTCTTACGATCGCCGGCTTGAACACATTCGCATGCATCTCCGCGACTCCTGTGCCGTACATCTGGCGAGTTCCCTTCTGGGTGATGTCGCTGGAGTACTTGACACGGCCCGTGGCCACCTCGACAAGCCGTACCCGAAGGGTCACAGTGCCGAAGCCGTCACCGCCCTTGGGGTCGTATTCGGCGACGGTCCCGGTGAGAACATAAACCACTCCGAGTTGCTTGCCGACCTTTACGGCCGCCGACGTCGAACTTTCGCTGTTCACCTCCGCCAGGATGCCCTTCGATGCTTCCCTGGTGTGGTTTGTGTCGACGACGTCGAACTTCTCGCTCTGCACGATCCTGCTGGCAATGGTTGCCTGCAGGTGCCGCTTGGACTCGAAGGTCATTCCCGAGACGTTCGCCGCCGGAGTGAACTCGACCACGGCGGCCCGCGCGTGTCCCCTCATCTTCTGTGCGGGCATAACGCCCGCAACCATCACCGTCAAAACAACTGCTGTCGTGTAACGAACTTGTTTTAGCATGTCTTCTCCTCATCTGAGGAAGGGCGAATTGGTGCCCAGGCCGGTCAACCAACAGCAATCTTTCTTGGATCACGAAGGCCGTCGTCGCGTCGGGTGCCGGATTTCCTCTTGCATGCGGTGTGAACTCCGCCCTATACTGAACCACATGGTTCAGTTTAAAGGAACCCGCTTGGATGCCTCGTTCGCCGCGCTCTCCGATGCCACGCGGCGGGGCATTCTGGAGCAACTCGGGCGTGCTGACGCTTCCATAACGGACCTTGCACAGAAGTTCCAGATGACGCTGACGGGGATGAAGAAGCACGTCGGCGTTCTGGAGGAGGCCGGACTGGTTACCACAGAGAAGGTGGGGCGTGTGCGGACCTGCAAGCTGGGCGTATGCAGGCTGGAGGACGAGGCGGCCTGGATTGAGAGCTACCGCCAAGTGTGGGCCGCGCGCTTCGACGAGTTAGACACGATCGTTGCCGAACTGCAGCGAGAGGAGAGAGCCGGTGGACGGAAAAAGAGAAAGTGAGCTCACAGGTATGAAGAACCCCACGACGGTAGAACGAGCGTCGGAGCGAGAACTGGTAGTGACGCGGACCTTTAACGGCCCGGCGCGCCTCGTATTCCAAGCCTGGACCAAGCCGGAGTTGCTCCAGCGGTGGTGGGCGCCGGAGTCGTTTGGAATCGCGTTCGTTTCGTGCGAGGCCGATGTGCGCACGGGAGGCACGTACCGATTTGTGTTCCGCCACGCTGCCGCCGAAGAGCCGATGGCGTTCTTCGGCCGGTATCTCGAAGTGACGCCATACTCGCGCATCGTCTGGACGAATGAGGAAAGCCCGGAAGGCCCTGTTTCCACGGTGACCTTCGAAGAGGAGGGCGACCGGACGCTGCTGGTGCTGCGCGAACTTTATCCCTCCAAGCAGGCTCTCGACGACGCCATCGCCAGTGGAAGCACGGGCACCGGCGGGGCAGGCGAGCAGTTCGAACAACTGGACGCGCTTCTCGATACCCTGGCGAGACAATGAGGCAGCCAGCACGCGTGGGTGCTCTCCAGAAACACCCGCCTCTGGCCTCGTAAGTTGCAGAATCCGTGACGGAAGCTGCGCCTGCAGGGGTTATCGGCGGCCACTCCCTCACAGGCTTGTGAAAAAGCCCGCTCCCTCGCGGTCGCGGCTCCGTAAGTTACTGATTCCGTTACTGAACCGCGCACGTCAGCAAAGGGGTCTGTCTGGATAGACCCGTTAGGGCTTCCTTAACGACAGCAGCAGAGTGGGATTTGGTGGGATTTGGTGGTTGTGTTCGGCGAGCGCGCAACATAGAATATCTATGCAATGAGGTCCACAAACCGTTCCTCCATCCCGCAAGGGACCCTCGACATGCTCATTCTGCAGACCGTGGCGGGCGGCGGCCCGATGCACGGATTTGCGATTGCGGAGTCGATTCTCGAAACATCCGGTGATGTGCTCCAGGTGGAGGAAGGTTCGCTGTACCCGGCGCTGCAAAGGTTGTTGGTGAAGGGACTGCTCGCCGGGGAGTGGGGCAAGACGCCCGACAACCGGCGGGCCCGGTATTACCAGTTGACGGCTGCGGGCCGCAAGCAACTGGAGGCCGAAGTGAACGAGTACGTGCGCGTCAATCGCGCCATAACGCGGATCATTCAGCCCGCGTGAGGAACGAGAGATGCTGCGCGAGACTCTGAGGCGCCTCCGATTCTGGTACTCCGATGCGAGCGAAGCGGCCGGCCTTGACGATGAGATGCGGTTGCACATCGAACTGCGGGCGGAGAAGCTGCGGGCAATGGGCGTTCCGCCCGGTGAGGCGTTGTGGGAGGCTCGCAAACGGTTTGGCAACCAACTTCATGTACGGGAGAGGAGCCGGGATATGTGGGTTCTTCCTTCGATTGACGACTTGTTGCGAGATGTGCGGCTGGCGGCGCGCGCGCTTGGCCGCCAGCCGGGCTTCACGGCGACCGCGGTGCTGACATTGGCGCTCGGCATCGGCGCGAACACGGCGATTTTCTCCGTCGTGAACGGCGTATTGTTGAAACCGCTGTCCTACGCGGATCCGGACAAACTGGTGGCGGTGAACTTGAACGCACCGGGAGCGCAGGGCTTCGCCACCGCATCCGGGCACCTGCTGCTATCGGCATCCATGTTCGTTACGTTCGCCGAGCAGAACAGGACTTTCGAGGCCATGGGCGTGTGGGCACCGGGGACCGCGAGCGTTACGGGATCCGCGGAGCCCGAGCATCTCCGCACGCTGCAGGTGAGCGACGGGGTGCTGAGCGCTTTGCAGGCACAGCCGGTACTTGGCCGCACGATGGGGCCGGCCGATCACGCGCCGGATGGCGCACAGGTAGTGATGTTGCTGCACGGATACTGGCAGCGCCGGTTTGGTGGCGACCGTTCCGTGATTGGGCGGTCCCTATTGGTGGATGGGCAGCCGCGCGAGATCGCGGGCGTCCTGGGGGAAGGCTTCCGCGTGGTGGACACGCCCGCGGACATCCTACTTCCCTTGCGCTTTGACAGATCGCGGCTGCTTCTTCCGGGCTTCGGCTTGCGGGGGTTGGGGCGACTGAAGCCTGGGGTGAATCTGGCGCAGGCGAACGCCGACATCACGCGGCTGATTCCGGTCTGGATGGGTTCGTGGCCGACGCTGCCGGGGGTGGATCCGAAGGTGTATGAGCATTGGCGCATGTCCGGGGACCTGCGGCCGCTGCAGGAGGAAGTGACGGGCGGCGTGGGGAAGGACCTGTGGATTCTGATGGCGGCGATTGGAGTGGTACTGTTGATCGCCGCGGTGAACGTCGCGAACCTGATGCTGGCGCGAATCGAGAGCCGCCGGCAAGAGTTGGCTACGCGGACGGCACTCGGTGCCGGCGTGGGGCGGATTGTTCGTTCCGTGCTGGCCGAGAGCCTGTTACTCGCACTTGCCGGGGGAGCTATCGGCCTTGCGCTGGCGGCGGTCGCCGTGCGTGCGTTAGTGAGTTCGGGATTGACGACACTACCCCGGTTGGCCGAGATTTCGGTGGACGGTGCATCGGCTGGAATTACGCTGCTTTTTTCTGTGGGAGCGGGGCTAGTGGCGGGTGCGATTCCGGCCATCCGTTGTGCTCGCGGACCGCTAGCGGAGGTAATCCGGAGCGCCGGACGGACGTCTAGCGGCAACCGGGAGCGCGGGCGAACGCGAAGCGGCCTAGTCATCGCGCAAGTTGCCATGGCGGTTGTGTTGCTGCTCTGCGCCGGGTTGATGATTCGCACGTTCGCAGCGCTCCGCGGGGCGGACCCGGGATTCACGGGGGCCGACTCTCTGCAGACCGCGCGCATTTCGATCCCCGGGCCAGCGGACAAACTGCTGCGAGCGCAGATGGATCTGGTAGAAGGCTTGCGGGCGATCCCGGGAGTGGAGTCCGCGGCGTTCGTCTCCGAGACACCGATGGATGGAGGCCGGCGCAACTGGGACGCGGTGTGCCTGGAGGGTAAGGGTTTCGAGGCGGGGGAAATTCCGCCTACGCGCACATTCAAGATGGTCTCACCCGGGCTCTTCCGCACGATGGGCACACGGCTGATCGCCGGCAGAGATTTCACCTGGACCGACGTTACCGGGAGGCGGCCGATGGTGCTGCTGTCCGAGAGCCTGGCGCGCGAGTACTTCGAGGAACCACAGCAGGCGATTGGCAAGCGCGTGGGCACCTGTGTTCCTGGTTCTGTTTGGCGCGAAGTGATAGGAGTCGTACAGGATGTTCATGATGAAGGGCTCCACAAGGCGGCGACAGCCACGGTTTACTGGCCCTCCATGGTAGATGAGATGTACCCTGCAAACCGCAACTATCTGCGAAACCTCGCGCTGGTGGTGCGTACGAAGGCAGCCGGCGGAGAGACGCTCACAAGGCAAATGAATCAGGCAGTGTGGGGTGTGAATAAGTCCATTCCGCTGGCGAACGTGCAGACGATGGCGGTCATCGTCGAACGATCGATGGCGCGGACGTCGTTTGCCATGGTGATGCTGGCGATTGCGGGCGCGATGGCCCTGTTCCTGGGAGTGGTTGGCATTTACGGAGTGATTTCCTACTCGGTGACGCAGCGCCGCCGGGAGTCCGGCATACGGCTTGCGCTTGGAGCGCAGCCCTCGGAGGTGTGTGCGGGTTTTGTCGTCCACTCGCTGTGGCTCACAGGAATGGGTGTCGCCATCGGCCTGGCCGCGGGGGCCGGGGTAACGCGATTGATGGACACGCTGCTGTATCGCACCAGCCGGCTGGATCCGGTCACCTTCGCGATGGTGGCCGCCGTGCTGCTACTTGCCGCTGTGCTGTCAAGCTACCTGCCGGCACGGAGGGCGGCGCGCGTCGATCCCGCCGTTACCCTCCGGGCGGATGGTTGAGCCGCCGGCGACCTGGGTGTATGCGCGGCATCGAGATCTTAACGGGTTCCTCCGTTGAGCTGTTGGGCGAGTCCGATGAGGATCCCTTCCGGGCCGCGGATGTAGCAGAGGCGGTAGGCCTCCTGATACTGGACGACTTCACCGACGAGTTGGGCGCCACGCTGGCGGAGTGCGTCGAGGGTATTGTCGATGTCGTCGACGGCGAACATGACACGGAGGTAGCCGAGGGCGTTCACGGGGGCATTGCGGTGATCGGCGACGACGGGTGGATGGAGGAAGCGGGAGAGCTCGATTCGGCCATGTCCATCGGGCGTGCGCAGCATGGCGATCTCGACGCGCTGATCGGGGAGACCGGTGACACGGCCGGCCCAATCGCCTTCGATGGTGGCGCGACCTTCGAGTTGGAGGCCGAGAGCGAGGAAGAAGTCGATGGAGGAATCGAGGTCGGTGACGACGATGGCGATGTTGTCCAGGCGTTGGAGGGCCATTGATTTAATCTAGAATCGCGTAGCTCGTCTCGCAACAGGCGATTGTGTCATCGAAGTGGCGGATGCGGCGGGGGTAATATGGCAGGGAGGATATTTCTGGCAGCGCGGGAGGTGACGTGGAAGCGACGGTTTCCGCGGATGAGGTCCGCGAGCAGTTATTGCGGGTGCTTTCGAGCGGCGGGTTCCGATCCTCGCAGCGCCTTTGCCGTTTTCTACGATTCCTGGTCGAGCGCACGCTGGAGAACGACGGCGAACGGCTGAAGGAATACGTGCTGGCGATCGAGGTTTTCGATCGGAACGAGACGTACGATCCGAGTATCGACTCGATTGTGCGGGTGGAAGCGCGGCGGCTGCGTCACAAACTCAAGGCGTATTATGAAGGACCCGGCCGCCATGACCCGGTATTCCTCGAACTGCGGCCCGGCAACTACGTTCCGGTATTCCGCCCCCTTGCGGCAGCGGCCGCCGGCCTAGCGCCGGTGGAAGCCGCGTACACGAGCATCGCCGTGCTGCCATTCGTCAACATGAGCCCGGAGCCGGATCAGGAGTATTTCTGCGACGGAATCACCGAGGAGATCATCAATGCGCTCGCGTCTCTTGACGAGGTGGCGGTGGTGTCGCGAACTTCGTCGTTTCAATTCAAAGGGCAGGCCGTGGATGTTCGGGAGGTGGGAGCGAAGCTGGGGGCGGAGCTGATTGTCGAAGGGAGTGTTCGCAAGGCGGGCACGCAGTTGAGAATCACGGCCCAGGCAATTGATGCGAACAACGGCTATCACGTGTGGTCGGAGACGTACCGGCGTGAGCTTCCGGATGTGTTTGCGATACAGGAGGAGATATCGACGTCCATTGCCGGCAGGATACGGGCGAAGCTGCCGGGGAGGGCGTTGCGCAGGGGAGGGTACCAGCCGCCGCTGGAGGCGTACACCGCCTACTGCAAAGCGTTACATCTGCTCCACCAGGAGGATATGGCGTGCCTGCAGGCGGCGTTGGCGGAGTTCCGCGGGTTGACCAGCCGCTACCCGGACTACGCCGATCCGTACGCGGGAGTCGCCACGGTGTATGCCGCGCTTTCCAATTTTGGGGTGGTCTGCGGCCGGGAGATTCTGCCGGAGCTGCGGCACAGCGCGGAGACGGCCGTTCGCCTGAACCCGGACTCCTCGGCGGCGTGGACGGTGATGGCGGGTATCAGCGCGCACTGGGAGTTTGACTGGGCGGAAGCGGAGTCGAGGTTTCGCCGGGCGATTGCGCTGCAGCCGAGCAATTACGCGGCGCATTCCTGGTATGGCGGTGTTCTGGCGATGCTGGGCCGATTCGACGAAGCCGAGCGGGAGTATGGGGTGGCGATCCGGCTAAACCCGCTATTTGCGTCGGGGCACGCCCGGATGGGCTTTCTGCGATACCTGCGGGGCGATGCCTGCGAGGCGTTGCGGCACCTGAACGAAGCGCTACGGCTGGCGGAGGATTTTCCGGAAGGGCGTTTTGCCCTAGGCATGGTGTATCTGCACCAGGGAGACTATGCCGAGGCAATCGAGATTCTCTCGCGCCGGCTGGAGGAGATGCCGATTGCGATTCATATGGGGATGCTGGTGGGCGCCTACCATCGCTCCGGAGAGGAGGCGAAGTGCCAGAAGATGCTGCGGCGGTTGGAGCAGATGGCGGCAAAGCAGTACGTTACGCCGATGGCGCGGGTTGCGGCTTGCGTGGGCATGGGTGATTCCGACGGGGCGATCACGGCGTTAGCGGCGTCCATTGAAGACCGCGCCATTTTCGCGAACGTGCTGAATGTGGATCCCTTTGTGGATCCGCTGCGGAGTGATCCGCGTTTCGAGCGGCTGGTGCGGTCGATGGGGCTGACGCCGCGATCCGCCGTCACGGGGAGCGCTTCGCACCGTTAGCTCACGGGTATCTCACGGTTGATCACTGCCTTTCGCGCCCGCTGTGGCGCAAAGTTGAACTTGCCTGGACCTGGGTCCAGCAGCAACTTCACGGACGGAAGGATCGACCTTTATGAAAGCGCCCCCCACATTGCCCTTGGAGACAGACGTGCTGATTGTCGGGGCGGGCCCGACCGGGCTCGCACTGGCCATCTCGCTGCAGCAGGCAGGGATACGACATCTTCTCATCGACAAACTGAACGAGGGCCTGAATACCTCGCGGGCAGCGGTGATTCATGTTCATACGCTGGAAGTGCTGGACCAGTTGGGGGTCGGCGAGGCGCTGGCCGCCAGCGGTATGCGGCTCTCGAAGTTTCGTCTTCGCGACCGCGACCGCGTGCTGCTGCGGATCGGATTCGACAAGCTACCTTCCCGGCACCCCTACCTGCTGATGCTGCCGCAGGATCAGACCGAGCGGATTCTGGGGGAGCGGCTGGCGTCGCTGGGAGGCGCCGTGTATCGCGGCGTGACCGCCACGGGTGTGGAACAGGACGAAGCGGGCGCCACGGTGACGCTGGATGGAGCTATGGGCAGTCGCAAGGTAAGGACGCGGTTCGTGGTGGGCGGCGACGGCATGCAGAGCATCGTCCGCCAAGCGGCGGGAATCGCGTTTGAGGGCAGCACGTACGAAGACTCGTTTGTGCTGGCGGATGTGCGTCTGGATTGGCCTTTGGGAGCGGAGGAAGTGTCGCTGTTCCTGTCAGCGGCGGGGTTGGTGGTGGTCGCTCCCCTGCCGGGAGACCGGTATCGCATTGTGGCGAGCATGGAGGATGCGCCGGAGCGGCCGGGAATTGAACATATCCAGGCGCTGCTGGATGCGCGCGGGCCGCGGAGGAGCCAGGCGCGGGTGCGGAAAGTGGTTTGGAGTTCCCGGTTCCGTATCCATCACCGGTTGGCGCGTTCGTACCGCTCGGGGAGGCTGCTGCTGATGGGCGATGCCGCGCACGTGCACAGTCCGGCGGGCGGCCAGGGAATGAACGCCGGGCTCGTGGATGCGGTGGTGCTGGGGCGGTTGCTGGCAGCGGCGATTCGCAGCGGGGAAGAATCGGTGCTCGACCGCTATGAGGAGATGCGGCGGCCGGCGGCGGAATCCGTGCTGCGACTGGCGGGGCGGCTGACCTCGCTTGCGACGGTGCGCGGGCGCATTGGGCAAATGGTGCGAAATACGATGCTGTGGCTGCTGGATCGCGTTCCGGCGGCGCGGAGGAAGTTAACGATGGATCTTTCGGGGCTGAGCCGGAGGGCTCTGGCGTACTTCCTGGAGGAGGGGCAAGACGGGGAGATATCCGGGGCACCGCAGTTACAAGCGATAAGAGGGGGACGCGCATGAGATCAAGGATGGTGATGGGTGCTCTGGCGCTGTGGAGCTTGCTTCCGGCGGCGTCGGGTCAGACGGTGGACGCCCAGTTCCTGCAGGCGGGCTATGCCGCGCCAGGTCCGGTAGAAGTTGCTCCCGGACAGTTGGTGACGCTGTTCTTTCGGGGGATTGGGCGAATGCCGGCGGGCGGCATGCGGAACGCACAAGCGCAGACGGTACCGCTGCCGGAGACATTGGCGGGCATCTCCGCATGGATCCAACAATTGCCGCGAACATCGCCTTACCCGCTGGCTCTGCTCTCGGTGCGGCAGCACAATGAGTGCGAGGAGGCATCCGGGCAGCCCGTTTGTCTATTGACGGCGCTGCGGGTGCAGATTCCGACGGAGCTGGGTGCCGCGGTTGGCAAACTCACGGTGACGGTGGACGGCAGCCCCAGCCGTACGTTTCTGATTCGTCCGGTGCGGGATGACGCGCACGTGCTGACGACGTGCGATCTCACGTGGGACACAAACCCTGGCAGCGACTGCGGCCGAGTGGCGTTCCACGCCGATGGCACCGCTATTTCGGAGAGCCGGCCGGCGAGGCGCGGGGAGACCATCGTGCTCTATGCGCATGGACTGGGCCCGACGATTCCCCGCGTGGCCACGGGAACAGCGGCCCCCGCGGGAGTGGAACTGGTGGAGGCCGCCGCCCGGCAGTTGGCCGTGCGCTTTCTGGCGCTGCGTAACGCGGATGGATCGCTACCGCGCTATGTGGAGGCGCTGCCGGCCGATGGCGGCAATGCGGTTGTGTATGCCGGGCTGACCGCGGGCCAGATAGGGCTGTATCAGGTCAATGTGAAGGTGCCGGAGTTGCTGGAGATTCCGATTCTCTGCGGGGGAGATACGCGGTCGAATGCGGTGGCGAAGGTGTCGTCCTCGAAGGGAACCGAGAACGTGGCGCTGTGCGTGGCGCCATAGGGCCGCGGCTGCACTATTATGGCCGGGAGGATTTGCAGAGATGCCGAGAAAGCTGGTGTATTACGTCGCTTGCACCCTGGATGGCTTCATCGCCCGAACGGACGGCACCTTCGATTGCTTTCTGTTCGAAGGGCCTCACTTCCAGGACCTGTTCGAATCATTCCCGGAAACCTTCCCGGCGCATTTGCGCGCGCGTCTCGGTGTGGCGGAGACGGCATGCCGCTTTGATACGGTGCTGATGGGACGCAGGACGTACGAGGTGGGGCTTCGGGAAGGGGTAACCAATCCGTACCGGCCGTTGCGGCAGATGGTGATATCGGCGTCGATGACGGAGCCGCCGGATCCGGAGGTTGGCCTGCATGGCGGCTGCCCGGTGGAGTTGGTGCGGCGACTCAAACAAGAACCGGGCCGGGATATCTGGCTATGCGGCGGGGGAGAGTTGGCTGGTTCTCTGGCGATGGAGATCGACGAGATCATTCTCAAGGTGAATCCGGTGCTGATCGGCAGGGGGATTCCGCTCCTCGGTGGCTTCGAGGGAAAGCTGCCGGCCACACTATTGACCCATCGTGCTTATCCCAATGGCTTTGTGCTGGCGCGATATGAGGTCAACAGTGGGGCCCGGTGACCGCCTGGCTGCGGCGTCAGGATGGAAGTGCGATGCTACCGGTTGTTTCGGATTAGGCGTCCCGGGCAAGGGCCGGGCGCACAACTTTTGGCTGTTTCTGGTGGCCTCGCGGATCCATCGGGCTAAACTTGAGCGATGTCCCGCTCCGCCGCGCTCTGGCTGTTGGGCCTTCTATTCACGGCAATCGCCGCGGTGGAGTTGCGCTTGACGTGGTCGACACTGGTGTTCGCCGCCGATCCCGAGAGCGTCCATTACCGGCTTCCCCTCTCCGACCGGTTGGTGAAGAGTGGAGAACCCTTCGGAGGCTTGCAGCCGGGCGACCGCGTGGTCGCTATTGACGGCATCCCCGTTGCCAGCCGCTGGGAGACCCAGCAACAGGTGATTCGCCGGCCAGTTGGAGCACCGGTTCGGGCCACCGTGGAACGAGCTGGGCAACGGCTGGACGTGGAGGTGCCGACGCGGTCCTGGCCGATGACGGTGCCGGGGCGGGTGTCGATGGTCGTCCAGAACGTCATAACCACCTGGTTCTGCATTTCCCTCGGCTTCCTGATCGCGCTACGCCGTCCTCAGGACCGGATGGCGTGGCTGGTGCTGTTTATCCTGCTGGGTCTGGCGCAGATCCACGTGTATCTGTTCATAACCGACGAATGGAACGCGTATCTGGCCGGGCTAATGCGTCTGCTGACGCCGTTTCTGCGGTATTGGGGCGTGGTTGCCTGGCTGTGGTTCGGGCTCGACTTCGGAGCCGGGCCCCGCCTGCTGCCTTGGTTGCGATGGCCGCTGAGTCTGGCACTGCTATATCACGCTGCGCAGTTGGCGGTGGAGAGTCTGGTACGCCTGCATTTTCCGGATTGGCTCCCGCAACTCACGGCGGCCGGGCTCCCGGTATGGCTGGCGGCGAGTTTGACGCTAGCCGGGCTCTTGCTGGGGTTTGCGAATCTGTTACACCGGCTGAGGGGGGATGTCGGGCCCGACACACAGCGGAGATTGCGCTTGTTGGTGGCCGGGATGTTGGCCGGCAGGGGGCCGATCATGGTGTTGGAATTAGCCGGGTTATTCGGCCTGCCGGAAAGCAGTTTTCCGTTACTCTACTTGGCTTTTGCGATCAGCGCCATCTTCCTGGTGCCGGTGACATTCGCCTACGTGCTGATCGTCGATCGGGCGATGGACCTGGGCGTGGTGGTGCGACAGGGCTTGCAGTATGCGTTCGCCCGGCGTGGGGTGGACGCGCTGCGCGGGCTACTGGCCTTGCTACCGTTGGTGCTTGTGGAGAATCGTTGGTGGGCGATTGGCGGATCGCTCTCCGCAGTGATGCTGGCCGGGCCGATCGCCGAGCGCCTGCGCGTCTGGATCGACCGCCGGTTTTTTCGAGAGGCCGTGCAGGCCGAACGCGTGCTCGCCGACATTGCCGGGCCATTGCGCTCGATCACAGATCCCGAGGAGGTGCTGCGGGTGGTCGCCGGCCGGGTGTCGGCGGCTTTGCACGTAACGGAGATCCGAAGCTGGCTGGCTCCTGGCGCGCCGCCCGCCGCGGCGGACTGGGACGAAACGCTGACAACTGCCGATCGAAGGTTCGCGAGGGCTGCTCGGCGGGTTTCACTTGGGTGCAAAGCGGAGTCAGGAGCCCTACACGCCCAACGAAAAGCAACTGTTGGAGGCGGTCGCGCGGCAGACGGCGCTGGCCATGGAAAACGCCGCGTTGACACGGGCGGTCGCGGAGGAGGCAGCCAAGCGCGAACGGATCCAGCGGGAACTGGAGATCGCCAGAGACGTGCAGGCGAGGCTACTGCCAAAGCGCGAGCCGGAGATTGCGGGTCTCGCCGTGGCCGGGGTGTGCCGGCCCGCGCAATCCATCGGGGGCGATTCGTATGACTACATCCACGGCGGGGCGTCCCGGTGGCTACTGACCGTGGCGGACGTCGCAGGGAAGGGCGTACCGGCGGCGTTGCTGATGTCGAACGTGCAAGCGGCACTCTGCGGCCTGACAGTGGCTGGGGCATCGGTGGGGCTGGCCGAAACGCTGGTCCAATTGAACGAGTTGGTGTTCGACGCGACGCCCACAAACCGGTTCATCACCATGTTCGCACTGGCGTATGAGCCGGAATCGCGAACGCTGCGCTACGCGTCCGCCGGCCACAATCCGGCGGCGCTACTGCTCCATGGGGCAGCCCATGTCGAGTGGATTCGCACCAAGGGCGTTGCGCTGGGGCTGCGCCGGCGGAGCGATTTCGCCGAATCGTCATTGACGCTTCGTCCGGGAGATTGCCTGGTGCTGTACACCGACGGCGTTACCGAGGCGGTGAACACGACGGGCGAGGAGTTCGGTGAAGCTCGTTTGGTGGCCGCCGTGGATCGATGCCGAACCCTGGGAGCCACGGACATGCGCGATGCGTTAGTGGCGGAGGTGGACGGTTTCGCTGTTGGCGCTCCGCAACATGACGACATCACCTTGGTGGTGCTGCGCGCGACGTAGAATCGCAGTCCGTGACCGCACGCTTACGGACCGTCCATTGCGTTTCTGGGTGAGTCCGATGAGAAGCGCCTCCGGCGCGGCGGCGGTCACGATGATGCCGGGTAGAGTTGGTGCGGGAGCTCAAACAAGGACCGGGCAGGGATCGGCAGGGGGATTCCGCTCCTCGGCGGCTATCCCTCTTCCCGAAGCGTGACCACCGGATCGAGCCGCGCGGCGCGACCGGCGGGAATCAAGCCTGCCAGAATCCCGAGGAATGCCATTGCCGCGCACGCGACGACGAACGCCACCGGGTCGAGCGGTGAAACGCCGAACAGCAGCGCCTTTGCCAAGCGGGTAACCGCGGACGCGCCTACCGCCCCGATAACCAAGCCGATGAGCACCAGTTTCGAAGCGTCCTTAAGAACGTGTCCCAAGACGTCCGAAGCGCGTGCCCCGAGTGCGATGCGGATGCCGATTTCCCGGCGGCGCTGATTCACGGTTTGCGAAATCACGCCGTACAATCCAATCGCGGCCAGCAGCGCAGCGATGCCTGCGAAGATACCGATCAGCCACGCGGGGCGGCTGGTGCCGGCAAGCGTGCGCTCGCGCACCTCGCGCATGGTGGCGATATCGCCAATCGGCAGATGCGGGTCGACATCGCGAAGGGCTTCGCGTACTCCGGCGATGACCGATGCAGAATCGATGTCGGCGCGCACGATGAGTTTCACGCCTTCACTGGCTACCTGCGATAGCGGGACATAGACAATCGGGGGGTGAGGCACACCAGGGGCAGCCACACGCTCATTGCGAATCACGCCGACGATCTCCACTTGCTCTGTCGCCGAGCGTTTGTCGCCATAGACGGGGCAGTACAGGCCGACGCGCAGACCGACCGGGTTGCGGATGCCGGCGATGTCGGCAAGCCGAGCCGCCAGTGCTTCATTGATGACGATGACCCGCGATGACCCGTAGCGGTCCTGCTCGCTGATGCCTCGGCCTGCCAGCAAGGGAATGCTGAAGGCGTTTAAGTAACCCGCGTCGACACGCTTAAATCGAACGTTCACCGGTTCCTCGCGGCCGGGCAGTTCAATGGCTTCGCCGTTGCCGATCCAACGCAACGGCAAGTGCGTGGATAGCGCTGCCTGCGATACACCGGGAATGGATTTCAGGCGGTCACGCAGCGATTCGTAGAACATGGCGGCGGCTGCCGGTGTCGGGTACGCCTGCGAGGGCAGGTTCAAGGACATGGTCACCACGTTCTCGATGCGCACCCCCGTCTCCACGGCCTGGAGATTTAGCAAGCTTCGGAACAGCAGGCAAGCGCCGCAGACCAGCACGAGGGACAACCCGACTTCCGTCACGACAATCAACCGTCGGATGCGATGATGACGTCCCGACGATCCACGGGAGGCTTGCTGTAGAGACGAGCCCAGGTTGGCCGTCGAGATCTGCATGGCGGGAAGCCCGCCGATGGTTAGGGCGACGAGGGAGACGAGCGCGCCGGCAAACGCCAAGGCTCGATAGTCCACGGCGAGCTCCGCCGTATACGGCAGCATCTCCGCCAGGAATGGCGCCGCCGCGTTCACCAGGGCCGACGCGAGCATCAACCCCGCGGCACCCCCCAGCACGGCGAGGACGAGGGTTTCGGTGAGCAACTGTGCCGCGAGCCGCACACGCGACGCGCCGAGCGCCGTGCGAAT
This sequence comes from Bryobacterales bacterium, assembly GCA_016789745.1. Classification (GTDB taxonomy): domain Bacteria; phylum Acidobacteriota; class Terriglobia; order Bryobacterales; family Bryobacteraceae; genus CADEFT01. The sequence continues at coordinate 17,078 of JAEUQF010000300.1, read as the reverse complement.
CGCCATTTCCTTACGACGCGCGGCACCCTTGCCAAGAAGGAGGTTTGCGATGTTCGCGGACGCGATCAGCAGCACCAGCACGACTGCGCCAAACATGAGGTACATGGTTCGGCGCAGGCTTTCGCCCAGCAGGAGGGTTTGCAGCGGCACTACTTCCACCAGCCAAGTGTGTTTGTGCGCTGGCGTCACATCGCGAAGGGCCAGGGCGATCCGCCGCATTTCGTCACGGGCCTGGAGCGGGGTCACGTTCGGCTGTAATCGTCCATGCACCATCAGCCAGTGCATGCCTCGTTTGTACTGGCCCGGCTTGAGCACCAGAGGCTTCCAAAAGCGAGTCTCTTCGCTGCGATCAAATGCTCCTGGACGAAGAACGCCAATGACTTGATAAGGCTGGCCGTCGAGCTGGATGTTGCGATTGACGATGCTGGGATCGGCGCCGAACACCGTTTGCCACGTCGCATTGCTCAAAACAACGACGGCTTCCTGGCCGGGTTCCACATCCCGCGGCTGGAACGTGCGCCCCAACTGTATGCCGGCGTCGAAGACCCGGAAGAACTCGGCCGTCACCGCGCGCCCATCCAGACGCACCGGTTCGCCGGCGCCCGTGAGCGCCATCGAGATGGGCGATTCGGCGGCCAGGGCTTCGAAACTGGTAGCCATGCGCCTCCAGTCGAGGAAGTCCGGCGCGGTGGTGGAATTGGTAACACCTGGACGCGGGGCTTCCCAGATGCGAACAATTCGGTCAGGACGCCCGAACGGCAATGGCTTGAGCATTACGGCATCGAGAAGGCCGAACATTGCCACGTTGGCACCGATGCCCAGCGCCAGCACGCCTACAACGACGGCGGCGAAGCCGGGATCGCGGCCCAAACTCGCCAGCCCGTAGCCGGCATCCCGCCATGCATTCTCCAGCCAGCGCACGCTTCTCCGGTCGCGATGTTCTTCTTTCATTCCCTCGATACTTCCGAATTGTTTTCTTGCCGCTATCCGGGCTTCCCGCGGAGACAGGCCGGACGCCAGAGCGTCCCTCTCCGCTAATTCCAAGTGGGCGGAGATTTCGTCGTCAAGCTCTGTGTCGAATTTCTGCTTGCGGAGGAGCGCCGCCAGACGCGCGGCCAACCCGTGGAGTGTCATGACGTGGCTCCCAGGAATCGCGCAACGAGGGCGGTGGCTTTCTCCCAATTGGCAATCTCGACGGGAACCTGTTTGCGGCCGGATTCGGTCAGGGCGTAGAACTTCACCTTGCGGTTGGTCTCCGAGACACCCCAGGTGCAATCGATCCAGCCTTCCTGTTGGAGGCGGATCAGCGCGGGATAGATGGAGCCCTGACTGAGTTGGAGGGATTCTCCGGAGACCTGTTCGATGCGGCGAGCGAGGGCGTAGCCATGCAGGCTGCCCATGGTCTCGAGGGTTCGGAGGATGAGGAGGTCCAGGGTGCCGTAGGGGACTTCTGGTTTATCTTTCGACATGTCGTCTCTCGACAGATTATAGTAAGAGGGATTGATCGACCTTGTCAAATGATTGCTACTGGGCGAGAGCGTGCGTGCGTCAGAATGGAAGTGCGGTGCTACCGGTTGTTCTCGTCGTTGCCATTCCGTTCCTGGTAGTGGGGCTCGTCAGCTACCTGGGCTGGCTTTACGGCGACGAGCACTTCCTGCTGGACTCTCCGCCCCACGAACTGAATCGTGCGGATGACAACCGCATCGTCAAGCTCCGCCTGAATTCTCACGATTTGATAAAGTAGGCAACCAGTAAGATCCTGGATTTCGCCTATGATGCGTCTCAGTTGCCTCTCCCTCAGCTACCAGAACCAGTTCAAAGCCGGCAAGATGGATTTGCCTGGCTTTATCAAGACCGCGCGCTCGCTTGCTCTCGATGGCGTCGACCTGCACATGCAGCACCTGCGCAGCTTCGACCGCATTTATCTGAAGCAGTTGCGGCGTATGTGCCTGGACAACGGCATGTCGGTCCCCAGCTTCCCGGTTTCGACCGAGTTCGGCCGTTTCCCGGAGCGCATTCCCGGCGAGATCGAGAAGTGCCGTGTCGCCATGGAAACGGGCCTGTTTCTGGGCGCCCCGCTGGTGCGTGTCTTCGTGGGTTCGACGCCGGAGGGCGGCAATCCCGAAGAGGCGTTTAAGCGCGGAGCCGATGCGCTGCGCAAGTGCGCGGAGATCGGGGCCGATATGGGCATGGTGGTGGCGCTGCAGAATCACAGCGGCCTCACGTCTACCGGCGACGACATGCTGCGCTTTCACAAGGCCGTCGATCATCCGAACTTCGCGCTTGTCCTGGACACCGGGCACTTTACGGGCAGGAACGGCCCCAATGGGCCGAAGATCGCCGGTCACACCTACGAGAACTACTACCGGTCGCTTGAACAGGTGGCGCCGCTCGCGCCGTTCGTTCGCGTCAAGCTCTACGATGTGGAACAGGACGGGAGCGAGAGGCACATCGACTACAAGCGCGTGGCGCAGATTCTGCAGGGTGTGCACTATAACGGCTTCTGCTGCATTGTCTATGAAGGCAAGGAAGATGAGATGACCGCGGTGCCGCGCGGGGCGCGGTATCTGCGAAAGATGGTGCGGGGCGATTTGTAGTATGACCGTAGCACTGCTGGCGGCGCTGGCTTTATCCGCGGCGGAGTTGCCGCCGGCCCCTGTGCCGTCCACGGCCCGAGCCTTTCTGGACCAGCGGTGTACGGCTTGTCATAAGGGTGCGAAAGCCCCCGCCGGGCTGGACCTGACGGCGCTGCGCTTCGACCTGAACGATACCCATACGTTCGAGCGCTGGGTGCGCATTCATGACCAGGTGCGCGATGGGGCCATGCCGCCGAAAGGCACGCCGGCGTTGGGAGCGGCGGAGCGTGGCGCCTTTGTCAAGGCGATTGCAGGGCCGATGATCGCGCATGAGACAGAACGCAACGCCGCCCGCGGGCGGAGCGTGCTGCGACGGCTGAACCGGTACGAGTACGAGAATACGGTTCGCGATCTGCTGGGCGCTCCGTGGCTGCAACTGCGGGACGGGTTGCCGGAAGACGGCATCGTGCAGCGGTTCAACAAGGTGGGCCAGGCGTTGGACGTTTCGCACGTTCAGATGGCGCGCTATCTGGAGACGGCCGAACAGGCGTTGCGCGCGGTGATCAAGGCAGCGGGAGAACCCGAACGGCTGTCGCGCCATTATGCCCGCGACCAGCGGCGCATGTTGAACCGCATGCGGTATAGCCCGTTCAACCGGCATCCGGAGCGGGCGAGTATCCCGATTCTGGGTTTTGAGGCGCAACCCGAGGTGTTGGCGGAGAAGGCGCCGCTGACGGTGGGGGATAAGGACCCGGCGACGCGGGAGTTGGAAGGATTCGCCACGCCGGCGGGCACGTATATCGGGAACGAGTATCACTTCGATACGTTCACGGCGCCCGCTGGTGGGAAGTACCGGCTGCGGTTTAATGCCTTCTCACTTTGGATCCATACGCTGCACACCGCCGGCTTCCGGGGCGATAAGCTCACGTATTGGCGGCCGGACCGGGAGAAGACCTCCAAGGGGCGGACGGTGGAGCCGCTGACGATCTATGCCCTAGCGCGTGGTGGAGAGAAGCGGCTGCTGGGCTCTTTCGATGTGACGCCGGAGCCGACGGTGCATGAGTTGGATGCGTACCTGCTGCCGGGGGAACAGATTCTGCCGGATGCGGCGCGGCTATTCCGGTCACGGCCGGGATTTATCGGGAGTCCGGATGCTACCGAGGAAGGCATGCCGGGGGTGGCGTATCGCTGGATGGAGGTGGCGGGTCCACTGAAGCCCGAGCGCCACATGGGCGAGGCGCTGTTCGGCTCGCAGAAGCCGGAGGATGCCGAACGCCTGCTACGTGCGTTCGTGAAGGCGGCGTACCGGCGTCCGGCTACCGAGCCGGAGATCCAGCGTTATTTGAAGATCGTGAAGGATCGCCTGCCGCAGGGCTTCCATGAGGCGATGCTCGCGGGATATACGGCGGTGCTGTGCTCGCCAGGATTTCTGTATCTGGAAGAAGAGCCCGGCCTGCTGGCAGCGCCTGCGCTGGCGTCGCGGCTGTCGTATCTGCTGTGGAACACGATGCCCGATGGCGAACTGCGGGCACGGGCAGCGGACGGGTCGGTGAGGAAGGCCGCGGTTCTGAGGGCGCAGGCGAACCGTCTACTGGATGACCCGCGATCCAAGGACTTTACGGACGCGTTTCTGGACTATTGGCTGGATCTGCGAAAGCTGAACGACACGACGCCGGATGTTGTGCTCTACCCCGACTACTATCTGGATGATTTGCTGAACGAGTCGGCGATGGCCGAAACGCAGTTGTTCTTCCATGACCTGGTGAAACGGAACCGCCCGGCGGCCGAGCTTGTGGATGCGAAGGTCACGATGCTGAATGCGCATCTGGCGAAGCATTACGGCATTGCCGGTGTTGAGGGGGTGCGGATGCGTCCCGTAACGCTGCCGGCGGGCCATGTGCGCGGCGGTTTGATGACGCAGGCCAGCGTTTTGAAGGTAACGGCGAACGGCACGACGACATCGCCGGTATTGCGTGGGGTATGGCTGATGGAGCGCATCCTGGGGGATCCGCCGCCTCCTCCGCCGCCGGGAGTGCCTGCCGTGGAGCCGGACACGCGCGGGGCTACGACGATTCGCCAGCAGTTGGACAAGCACCGGAGTATTGCCTCCTGCGCGGTGTGCCATATAAAGATCGATCCGCCGGGCTTTGCCCTGGAGAATTTCGACGTGCTGGGCGGGTGGCGGGACAAGTATCGTTCGACCGAAGAAGGCGAGCCCGTGAACGGTATCGGCAAGAATGGGCATACGTTCACGTTCCGGCTGGCGCAACCCGTGGATGCGTCGGGGGATTTGGCGGGTGGCGCGCAGTTCCGCAACGTTGCCGATTTGAAGAAGCTGCTGGCGGCCGATGACCGGCAGTTAGCGCGGAACATGGTGCGGCAGTGGGTTACGTATGCGACAGGTGCCCCGGTGGGCTTTGCGGATCGGGCCGAGGTGGAACGTATCCTGGACGCCGCCAAGGGCGACCGTTACGGCCTGCGCACCCTGTTGCACGAGATTATCGAGAGCCCTTTATTTACGAGGAAGTAAGCATGCGGACAACCAACATCATGACCAGGCGCGGGCTGCCTCGCCGGGCTTTTCTGCAAGGCGCGGGGGTTGCAATGGGCCTGCCCTTGCTGGAGGCGATGCAGGCGAGTGAAACGCCGCGCCGCATGCTGGCCGTGTGCAACAACCTGGGGCTGCTGGAGACGGGCTTCTTCCCGAAGGGCGCGGGGCGGGAGTATACGGCGTCGCCGTATCTGAGCCTGCTGCAGGAACACCGCAACGATCTTACGGTGTTCAGCGGGGTCTCCCATCCCGATGTGGATGGAAGCCATTCGTCGGAGGTATGTTTCCTGACAGCGGCGCCGCATCCGGGCAACGGCGGGTTCCGCAATTCGATCTCGCTGGATCAGTTCATGGCCGAGCATATTGGGGTAAAGACGCGCTTGCCGTCCCTGACGCTGGGCGTGAACGTGAATCGTGGGCAGCGGTCGTTGAGTTGGACAGGTGCGGGGGTGATGCTGCCGTGTGAGGACAGCGCGGCGGCCGTGTACCGTCGGCTGTTTCTGCAGGGCACCGAGGAGGAGATCGAACGGCAGATCTCGCGGCTGAAGTTAGGCGAAAGCATCATGGATACGGTGGCCGACCATGCGGGGAGCATGAATCGGACGCTGGGGCCTGGAGACAAGGAACGGCTGGATCAGTACATGACCGGCGTGCGGGAGTTGGAGCGGCGCATGGTGCTGGCGCGCGCCTGGGAGCGCAAGCCGAAGCCTACCACCAAACACCCCGAGCCGAAGGATCCGGATTCGAGCCGGGCGTACATGGAGAAGGTTCGGCTGATGTACGATATGGCGAAACTGGCGTTTGAGACGGACTCGACGCGGCTGGTGACGTTATTTCTGGATAGCTCCAATTCGCCGGCGATTGATGTTCAGGGCATCAACATTACGGATGGGTATCACAACCTTTCGCATCACGGAAAGAATGAGAGCAAGCTGGCGCAGTTGAAGGCGATTGACGAGTGGCACATGAAGTTGTTGGCGGAGCTGCTCACGAAGCTGAAGGCGTCGCCGGAGGGTGGGCAGACGCTGCTAGACCGGTCGATGGTGCTGTATGGCAGCAACTTTGGCGATGCGAACAAGCACACGACGACGAACATGCCGGTGATTCTGGCGGGCGGCGGATTCAAGCATGGGCAGCATCTGGCGTTCGACACGCAACGGAATTATCCGTTGCCGAACCTGTATGTGAGCATGCTGCAGCGGATGGGGATTGACGCGCATAAGTTTGCGTCGTCTACGGGTACGATGCGCGGGCTCGAGCTGGCGTAGTTACTGGATTGGAAAGGGCAGGCTGGCTACGCCGGCACCGGTAACGACAAGGTGCTGCGCCGGTTCATCCGCGAGCGCGATATCGGCAACCCACACGCCGGGCATGGACGCCTGTACGGACTCGACTGTGCCGAGGTTTGCCGTCAGCACCGCGCCGGGCCGCAGGCCGGTCAGCCAGACTTGCAGGCGGCTCCCCTCATAGACCACGCCCAGAATCCCCGGCACAACCTCGGTGACCGAGAAGAGCCGCTCCGGGCCGTTTCCGACCACCACGCGTGCCGAGCCGATCGGAGTGGCGGGGGGCAGCACGGCGTTGATCTGCGAGTCTGACGCGTACAGCACCGAAACCGCGCGCCCGTTCACCGTCACCGCATCGCTCAAGCCGCTGCCGAGGACGGACATGAGCCCGCCAGGGACAACGGGGCGGTCATCAAATCCGGCCGCGCTAGCGACGGTTTCGGCACAAGCGAGCGGTCCTTCGTTCGACGCGCCTTGCACAACCGTCAAAGTCTGTCCATTCACACGGAGCACGCCGTTGCGGCGAGCCGCGGCGGCGTTCGCCTCGACACGCAGACGGAGCACATCGTCGCCGGTGACGGATATGATCCAGGCCGGCGCACCGCTTACCTCCACTGGACAGCCCGGAGGCACCAATAGCCGGAACTCGACCTCATCTCCGCTGGCGCTGGCACAGCGGTAGGGACGTCCGACCTGCACCGCGCACTCGCCCGCCAACGCGGCATGCACCTGGCGCCGCAGTTGCGGCAAGACCGCGTAGAGGCCGTTGCCGGGACATTCGGTGGTGCTGGTGGCGCGTGGCGACAGGCCCGCGTCGCGGTGTCCGCTGATGACGTTCAACTCCAGGCCGCTGGCCGCATGCGGGGATCGCCCGCCGGCATCGAGCCCCCAGCGGCGGGCCTTTGCGGTGAGCAATGCCTGCAGGGTGGCCAGAGCCTTCGGCGTGACGGCCTGGTTGGAGAATGTGCCCAACAGGCAGACACCCATCGTGCCGGTGTTGACCCCCGAGAAGTGCGCTCCCAGCACACCGTCCCCACCCGCGCGCCCTTCGTAAAGGACGCCATCCGGATCGATCAGGTAGTTATAGCCGATGTCGTTCCAGCCGTTGCCGCGCACGTGCAGGATCCAGATGGAGCGCACCACGGCGGCCCAATCGGAGGCCTCGTTTGCGCCGGCACTGTGGTGTACCGCCAGATGCGTGACGTTAGTGTAAGAGGGCGGAGCGGCCGCCGGACAGCTGGCGGGCGTACAGCCCCAGTCCTGGCGGGACACCACGGCGAGGCCGTCGTCGGCTCGACGCACCGGCGATGGACGTTTCGGGGATGGGCCGGGTTCCACGAACAAGACCTGGCAAGGCCGGGAGACTTCGAGGTAGCGCTGCGGGGTTTCAAACCACAACAACGTCCCGTCGCCAGCCTGGTGGGAATGCCCGGCCATCCAGGATGTCCAATTGGCGCCGTCGGCCGACGCACGGGCTTCCGCCGGCGCGTCACAATACAGCCCTACCGCGCGGAACGGTTCGGGAGCCTGCCCCATGGCGGCCACAAATAGGAGTTCAGCCAGCAACGGGCACCACCAGGATGGAGTTGAAGCCGCCGTGGCCGTCGCGCACCTTACGCGGGTTCGCCGGATCGTCCACCCAGCGCTTGCCGTCCAGGAGGAACTTATAGACGTGGCGCCCCGGGGCGACCACCGGCACCAGCGCCCGCCAGATGCCCGGGTCAATCTGGCGGGCGTCGTAGCCTTTTCGCCAGTGATTCCAACTGCCGAATACCTCCACCCGCCGCGGCTCGCCATGGCGGAGATAGAACACCGCGCCCTGGGCTGTCATCTGGGGAGACGGGGCATAGCCCTCCATGGCGCCGCCCTTAGCTCGCAGCGCCTGCGCCACCGCCTGGCCGGAATCGATGGCACCTAAGCCCTGTTGTTCTGCCGGCGCACCGGGCAGGAACTCGCAGGATTGAGACAGGCACTGGCGGACTATATCGGGGGTAAGTGAGGGATTGGCTTCGATCATGCAGGCGATGGTGGATGCCACGATTGGGGCCGAAAAGCTGGTGCCCTCCACCAATTTATAGTGTGCGGTGATCAGTTTCTGCTGCTGGATCTCGTCTTCCACCCCGGCATCCCCGGCGGCGCGGGCGGCGAATAGCTCAGCCGCCCGGGCGTGCTCTTTTGTCCCGGGTAGAATCGGCGCCACCACCCAGATGGAAGGTGCCACCAGTTCAGGCTTAAGAGCGCCAATGGTACTTTCGCCGTAGTTGCTATGCCAGAGGACCCGGTGGTTCTGTTGCAACGGGTGCTGCTCGTCGACGCCGCCGACCGTGATGGCGTCGGGACAAGTGGCCGGAGGCAGCAGGCGCCGCACCCCATCGTTTCCGGAGGCGCAAACCACGACTACCCCACGACGAACCAGGGCGGATGCCGCGCTGTCGATGGCGTTGCCGGGCTTGGCCGGCCCGTCGCCCACCACCGACAAATTTGCGACACGTAGCCGCAGCCGCTCGGCATTCTCCCAAAGCCAGCGCAGGGCACGAACGATGGACGCGTCGGGGATGCGCCCGTCGCTGTCACAGACCTGGATGAGTGCCAGATCGGCTTCGCTGGCAATGCCACGGTAGAGCCCCGCACTTTCCGTTCCCCGCCCGGCGGCTACGGTCGTTGTCATGGTTCCGTGCCATTGCAGTCCTTCGCCCTGGTTCCAGCGCGGCCAGCGCGGCACTTCGGAAGGCCCATAGAAATAAGCCTCAACCGGCTCCCGCGTGGCGTCCACCCAGGCACGGATACGATTGCGCGGCCGGATGAGGTCGGGATGCGGGTAGAAGCCGGAGTCCACCATGGCCAGCGTCACGCCGCGTCCGGTGTGGTGCGGATCGGCGTGCATCCTGACCGGCGTCGGCAACGCAGACAACTCGGCTTGCATCACCGGATCGGGTTGTCCGTCGGACGGAAACCTCAGTTCGCTGGACAACATTCCACTCCCTACTTCAATGATCCGGAAAATTCGGGCATTTCGCAAAGACTGCGTTGGGCAGGAGCCGATGAGTCAGGAGAAGGTTATGGCCAAACGGATTCTCATCGCCGATGATTCTGCTGCCCAGCGCAAGATTATGGTCTCTTGTCTGCGAGGCTTGGGACTGGAAGTTCTGCAGGCCGAGGATGGAGAAGAGGCGCTCAGCCTCGCCATCGGCGCCCGTCCGGACGTGGTGATACTGGATTGGATGATGCCGGGATACAGCGGCCTGGAAGTAGCCGCCCGGCTTCGAGACTCCAGCGATCTGGCCGAGGTCCCCATCGTCCTGGTCACCGCACGCGACCAGGAACGCGACGAGGCCGCCGCCACAATCGCTGGCGTCACCCGCTACCTTCGAAAGCCATTCGCAAGTTCCGACCTCAGCAACCTTGTGCATTCCCTGCTGGATCCGCAGCCGACAGCGGAGCCCGTCTAAAAAGCGAAACGCCGTGCATCCGGAGAACCGGCAGGCACGGCAGTTCTGAAATCTTGCGGAAGAGAGGTCTAGGCGGCAGGAGGCGGTGCGTCGCCAGCGCTCTTCTTTTTGCCCTTCTTCTTGCCCTTCTTCTTCATCTCTTCTTTCTTCTCTTCCGGCTTATCGGCCTGAGCGAAAGTCGTGGTCACCGTACCCAGGATGAGGGTCAGCCCGAGCATCACAGACAGCAGCTTCTTCATCGTCGTCTCCTGATCGCAATCGAAACCGGCTACGTGCCAGTCCGCTTTTCAGCATCTCACGGGGACATGAAGCAGCCCTTAAGCCAAAATTAAAAACCCTTCATACAGCGTTGACTGTATGGCCGTTACGAAACGCGGTCACAGCTATTCGCAAAAACACGCAAGTCAAAGACTTCACTAGCCTTATGTGCCTGACACGGGCTTATCGGAAGGGCGAAATTTGGAACCTCCCTCCCATAATCAAGACAGGATGAACAACAAGGAGCTGATCCATCTACTGGCACGGGATTCCAGCGTCGCCCCCGCTGCGGCGGCTGACCGACTGGAATCCGCAGTGGCCCGTATTGTGAAACGACTACGTCGAGGCAGCCCTGTGGCTCTTCCCGGCATCGGGGTGCTGCAGCCGGCACAGCCGAACAGCGGTGTTGTACTGAAGCCGGTGGCCGTGAAGTCCGCCAAACGCGGCGCCAGGAGGAGCTAAATGGCACACCGCACGCTGATGCGCTGGCGCAAGCAGTCTGGCCCTCCGTCGGCGCGGCAGGTCGTCCGCTTCCTCCGCCGCTGTCTCGACTCCGGGGTCAGGATTGAACTGGACGGGCTGGGCACCTTTGAGAAGAGGGATTCTGGCGAATATCATTTTGAAGCGTTTACGCAGCCGCGGATCTTCATCGCGTACGTGGAGGAAGACCTGGATGCCGCCTACCAGTTGTACTCTCAATTGCAGGAGCATGGCTGCAATCCCTGGCTGGATCGCCAGAAGCTACTTCCCGGCCAGAACTGGCCTCGCTCGATTGAGAGAGCTATCGATATGTCAGACTACTTTGTCGCAATCTTTTCGACCCGCTCGGTGTGCAAGCGCGGGCAGTTTCAGAGCGAGCTGCGCTATGCGCTCGACTGCGCCACGCGTCAGCCGCTGGACCGCAGTTTCCTGCTGCCGGTACGTTTGGAACCTTGCGAGATCCCAACCCGGATCGCCAAGGCGACGCAATACGTGGACCTGTTCCCGGACTGGGACGACGGTATTCGCCGGCTGCTGGAAACCATCCGCCAGCGGCCCTGATATGCTGGTGCGTCTATGCCTACCCGCCGCGACGCCTTCAAGCTTGTTTCGACGGCGGCCCTGCCCGCGCTGGCAGCGGCCGCCCCGTCTCCTTCCAAAGCCGCCATTGATGAGTACCAGCCCGGCAACATCAAGCTGTCCCACCGCATGCCGATCCGCAACATGAACGACGAGGATCTGCTGTTTCTCCAGCAACTCGGCGTGCGCTGGGCGCGGATTGAATTCGGCAATTCGGCTGACTTCGCCATGATCAAAGCCACACAGGACCGGCTGGCGAAGTTCGGCATGAAGATCTACAGCGGCGTTCACTATGCGTATCGGGAGTTGGACGTGCAGTTGGGGCGGGGCAGGCGCGATCAGTTGATCGAAACGTACTGCACGTTTTTGAAGGACTGCGGCAAGCTGGGGATTCCAGTGGCCAACTACGACTGGCATCCCGCCAATACCTACACCACCGCGGAAGTCATGACGCCGCGGGGGTATAAGGCGCGCCAGTTCAAGCTGTCCGACTTCCGTTCGAAGGTCGAGAAGCAGGCGTTTGAACGGGAGTACTCGACCGATGACATCTGGGCCACCTACACTTACTTCATGAAGGCGGTATTGCCTATAGCAGAGAAGGCGAACGTCCGGCTGGCGCTGCATCCGGATGATCCGCCAGTGGCGAAGATGAACGGCGTGGCGAAGGTATTGGTGCACTACGATGGCTACAAGCGCGCCGAGGAAATTGCCGGCAACAGCAAGCATTGGGGCCTGACGTTCTGCGTCGGCACATGGTCGGAAGGCGGCACACAGATGGGCAAGGATGTGTTCGAGATGATTGCCGACTTTGGTGGCCGCGGGAAACTGGTGGACATCCATTTCCGCAACGTGAGTTCGCCGATGCCAGAGTTTATCGAGAGCTTTCCCGATGATGGCTATATGGATATGTACCAGGTGATGAAAGCGCTGCGAAAGGTGAAGTTTAACGGGACGGTGGTGCCGGACCATGTGCCGCAGTTGGCGGGGGATACCGGCATTCGGCGCGCGGGTACGGCGTACTGCATCGCGTATATGCGTGCGTTGCTGCGGCGGGCCAATGAAGAGGTAGGGTAGGCGATGCAGGATCTGTTGAAAACGCTGCAAACGCGGTTTGAAAAGAACAAAGCGCGGCACTCCGGGCACACGTGGGCGAACGTGCTGGCTCGGCTGGAGGCCAGCCCCGGCAAACTGCGTTCGCTGGCGGAGATGGAACAGAGCGGTGGAGAACCGGACGTGGTGGGACAGGACGAAAAGACCGGGGAATACCTGTTCTTCGACTGCTCGCCGGAAAGTCCGAAGGGGCGACGTAGCGTGTGCTATGACCGCGCGGCCCTGGATGCCCGGAAAGAGCACAAGCCGGCGAACAGCGCCCAGGATCTGGCCGCCGCGATGGGTGTGGAGATGCTGACCGAGGAGCAGTACCGCTATCTGCAAACGCTGGGCGCGTTCGACCTGAAAACTTCCAGTTGGATCCAGACGCCGGAGCGGATTCGGAAGCTGGGCGGCGCTCTGTTCTGCGACCGCCGCTACGACACGGTGTTCCTGTATCACAACGGGGCCGAGTCGTACTATGCGGTGCGCGGCTTCCGGGGTGTGCTGCGGGTCTGATGCTCAGCGTCCTATTGCCGGTGCACAACGGCGCGGGGTGCGTCGGAGTGGCCATGGAGAGTCTGCTGGCGCAGACCTTTGCCGGCTTCGAAGTGATTGCCGTAGAGAACGGATCCTCCGATGCCACCGTGGAGGTGCTGCGCGACTGGGCCTTGCGGGATTCGCGCATTCGCGTGCATTCGCTACCGGAGGCCGATATCGTGGCGGCGTTGAACTATGGGCTGGAGCGGGCGCAGGGTGCTTGTATCGCCCGCATGGATGCCGACGACGTCTGTGCGCCGGAGCGCTTCGAACTGCAGATGCGTCTCCTGGACGAGCGGCGGGACACCGGCCTGGTGTCCTGCCTGGTGCGGCACGCCGGGAGCATCGCGAGCCAGGCGGGCTACGCAGCGTACGTGGATTGGATCAATTCGGTGCGCACGCATGAGGAGATCGCGCTGTTTCGGTTCGTGGAATCGCCGTTCGCGCATCCATCAGTATTGTTCCGGCGCGAGATCGTGGAGCGGCTGGGAGCCTGGCGGGCTGGGCCGTTTCCGGAAGACTACGAGTTATGGCTGCGCTGGCTGGAAGGCGGCGTGCGGATGGAGAAGGTCCCGGAGGTTCTGCTGGATTGGCATGACCCGCCAGGCAGACTTTCACGCACGGATCCACGCTATGACACACGGGCGTTCTTTGCCTGCAAAGCCGGCTATCTGCATCGCTGGTTGCGGGACGCGCCGATTGGCCATCGCAAGCTGCTGTTCTGGGGAGCGGGAAGGGAAACGCGCCGGCGGTTGCGAGCGTTGCAGGAAATGGGTGTACAGCCCGATGGCTGGATCGACATCAACCCGCGCAAGTGCGGACAGCGGATCGACGGCGTGCCGGTATACGCGCCGGAGCAGATTCCGGGGCCGGCGCAGTGCTTCGTGATTTCCTGTGTGACGAATCGCGGTGCGCGGGAGCAGATCGCGGGATGGCTGAACGGCCATGGCTTCGAAGCCGGCACCGACTACGTGCTGGCCGGGTGAGATTTCAACGTTGTCCTAAGCCCGTTGTCCAACACTGACAATACCAGCGCCGCGAACCCTGCCAGGTGCAGCACGAAACCGATCACGTGGCCGGTCTCCCAGCGCATGCGGAGTTCAGTCCACAGGCTCGGCACCGTTTGCGGAGCGCGGTCGAGCGCGCGTCCGATTTCCCCGTTCACCGGCGCCACGATCAGCGCCCACGTCATCAGCGAAAGGCCCATGCCCAATAGGGCATAGAAGCTGAGCCGCCCGGCGCGGCCGTCATGACGCGTGAGATACGCCAGAAGCGCCACCAGCGAAATGGCCGCGATCTTGTACAGCCCGCCGATGAAGGCGAAATAGCGGTACAGCGTAGTGTTCACCGCCGAGTACAACTCCGGCGGGTACTCCAGCTTCTGCGGCAACTCCAGCACGTGCGCGGACTCCATGGTCAGCGCCAGCGCTCCCAACACCAACGCGAAGAACCGTACAATGCGCAGCGGCAAGGTCACCCCTGTGGTGGGACAACTGAACCACGGCAACCGTTACTTGCCTAACGCCGCCTGTACCTGTTTGAGGAAGGGATCGAAGGCCTCCCCGTCAAACCACCGCAGCACGATCACCAGATCATTCACCGGATCGCAGTAGACGATGTTCGTCCCATTGCCGATGTGCGCGAAGGCCTGTTCCGGTGCGCTCGGCCACATCTTCCTGTCCGTGTTCAGAAACCAGTTCATGAAGCCGTAGGTGCGCTGGACCGGCGTCGGCGTGCGTGCCTGCTGCACCCACTCGGCTGCCAGCAGTTGCTTGTCCTTCCACTTGCCGTTGCGTAGCGTCAGCAGGCCGAAGCGCGCATGGTCGCGCGCGCTGATCCACAGGCCGCCGCCGAAGTGCGCCCCACCGGCCACCGATTGCATCTGCACGCCGTCGATATTGACCCACGAATTGTCGTAGCCGTACCAGCGCCAGGTCTGCGAAGCACCGATCGGATCCATGATGCGCTCCTTCAACACCTGCGGCAGAGGCCGGCGGAACACCTGTAGCGCTGCGTAGGCCAGCAGGTTCACACGCGTATCGTTGTATTTGTAGGTGGTGCCGGGTTCGGCATGCTTGCGGTTGCGATAGGCTTCCAGGGCATCGGCGCCCGCGGGCGGACGGTCGGCCCAGTCGGGCTTGCCCCACAGCGTGCCTTCCCAATCGCTGGTCTGGCGCAGCAGATGGTCCCAGGTGATCTTCGCGTTCAGGGGTTTGTCGAACTCGCCGGTCTGCACGTAGCGGCCGACCGGATCGTGAATAGAAGCGATCAGCCCGTCCTGCACGGCCAGGCCGACGGTGGTCGACAGATAGCTCTTGGTCACGCTGAAGGTCATGTCGACGCGCCAGGGCTCGCCCCACTCGGCCACCAGGTAGCCCCCGCGCAGGATGATGCCTGTCATGTCGCCGCGATCTTTGTAGGGGCCGGCCGGCTCGCCGTAGGGCTCGCGGCCGAAGCTCAGGTAATGGGCCGCCCGCAGGTCGCGCGGCTTCTTCGATTCCTTGCTCTTGATGAAGGCGATAGCCTCATCCAGCTTGGAAGCGTTAAAGCCGGCCTCGGCTGGTGACTTCCGTTGCCAGTCGTCATGCCGGCCGGGATAGTAGGAACCCGCGCTCTGCGCCAGCAGCAGGCCGGGCGCCAAAAGAATGACGGAAATCGCAGTGACTCGACGCACCGCAAGATCCTATCAGACCTTCGGCGATAGGGGAAACAGGCGCTTGCCACTGGTGGCAATCAATTGCCTCCGGGCGCCGGTCAACAGCGGCTGCAACGGGGACGGAATGCCGCGCCGCAGGTCCCACCCGGCGGCATAGGGGGAAAACGCGGGCAGCACCAGGCAGGCGGCGCTATGCACGAATACCGGAACCCGCTGCCGCGCTCCGGCATTGTCTTCAATCACCAGGGAGGGATGAAAATGCCCCAACACCAGGTAACGGCCCTGCTCCGGTGGCGGAACTTTGTCGCCGTGCAGTGCCAGCGCATCCTGCCAGGACCATGCCGGCTGCACACGCAGCTTCGCACCGGCAAAATCTCGTACAAAACCACGGTCATGATTCCCAACAACTAACGTCAACCCGGCCAGCTCCGATAAGCGGTCTAAGGTACTCTCCACTAGCAGTCGTTCTCGGGGGGCCGGATTTGGTGCGTGCACCAGGTCCCCGAGAAACACCATCTGCTCCGGCTCCAACTCCGCTGCCAGCGCCAACACTTTTTCACTTGCCGCTTCGTCGGCCACCGGACCCAGTTCGCCACGCCGCCGCTGCGCCCAGCCATAGCCAAGATGCGCGTCGGCCAATAGCACCGTGCGGATCTCCGGCACCCACACCGCGCCCGACACATGCGCCCACCAGCCCGCGCGGATCTCCACCAGCCGGCTCATGCGTCCCACTCCTCATAGAGCGATGTCACCAGTTCATCCAGTGCGCGGTCGGGATCGGCTGCCTGCACGATCTCGCGATTCCAGAAGGCGAACAGCGGGATGCCGAAAGGCGAGGGCCGGGGTAGATTGTGGACCTCCCACGGGGTTGCATATAGGCGTGCGGCTTCCTCCTGCGCGCGGGGGCCGTCGAGTTCATCTTCCATCACTTCGCGTAGCGCCTCTTTGAGAAGCGGATGTTCCGGCTCATGGCGAAGCAGAGTGGTATAGAGCAGCGCGGCGCTCCAAGTGGCCGACTTCGGCGTCACGGCACCCCGCAGGCTCTTGCGGGGCAGCAATTGTCCAGTCTCCGCAACGGCGCGGAACTTGCGCCCGAGCGTTTCGTTGGCGGCCAGTGCATCGCGCAGATCCTGCTGCCAGCCGTCGGGGCGAAATGCGGTACGAAGCGCTTCGTCGCTGGGGGCTTTCCGCGCATCCACGGACAACAGGAAGCCGTGATCATCTAAGTTCGCCACGACACTGCCCGGCACGCCGAGCCGCTTACCGGCCACCCACGCCAGCGCGCGGTTCACGGATCGTCCGGCCACCACGTGGAAGAGAATCAACTGCGAACGACGGCGCGTGATTCGCTCCACGCACACCGGCTCGTCCGCGGGGATGGGGAAAGCCTTCGCCTGGCGCGCCACGTGGGCGGTCAGCCGCTCGGCCACCTCTTCCGACGCCTTCCATTCAAGCCGCAGCAGTGCGGTGCAAGCCTGCTCGCCGCCAGTTAGCCATGCTTGACGGAGCCCGCGCCGCAAGGCGCGCTCCTCGGCCGCCAACTGCGCCGTAAGCGGCATCTTGCCACCCATCCAACGCGGCGTCTTGACGTTCTCTCCCTGCGCGGCTTCCACG
>JAEUQF010000268.1 GCA_016789745.1 Bryobacterales bacterium | reverse complement strand
GGAAATTGTTGGGATCGTTGCAGCCATCAAAGCAGGCAATCACGGCATTGTCGATACACGTTTGGCTCTGCGCCTGCAAAGCGCTCGCACCGATCAACAGCAGCCCTACCGTCAAACAAACCGACAATCTTTGTCGCAAGCGATTTCCTCCTGAACACGGGCCGTATCGCCGGCCCCACCGTGTGTAGGCGGGCATTTCATCCATTACCTGTCATCGCACCGCATCTTATCTGCCCGGCGAAGTTTACACTTGGTCCCCGAACGATTCGCCTCTCCGCGCGTATTTATCGCATACCGCCGCGGCGGTTTCTGGAGGTGACCAATGCTCGCTCTGTTTACGCTTACGCTGCTGGCCTATGCCGCACCGCATGCCGACTTAGTGGAACAACAGGTGAATGACGCGAATCAGCTCTTACACCGGGGCCAGTTCCAGAAAGCCGAGTCTGCCTACAAAGAGATACTTGCCTCCCTTCAGCACCTTCCCGAAGATAGCTTCCTTCGCGCCAAAGTGACCAACAATCTCGGTGCCGTCTATTACCAGATGGGCCGCCTCGACGAAGCCGAAGCCGCCTACCGCAAGGCCCTTCCTGTTTACGAGCGTTTGGAGGGTCGCGCCCGCCTCAGTTACGCCTCCGTCTTGAATAACTTCGCCGAGGTGCAACGTCTTCGTGGTAACTTCTCCGAAGCTGAGTCCATTTATCGGAACGCTATCCAGGTACGCCGTAACCTTGCGCCGGATGATCCGGACGCCGCCGCGCCTCTCAACAACCTTGCCGTGCTCCTCAATCTGCAAAGCCGTGCAAAAGAGGCCGAAGCCATCGCCCGTGAGGCCCTCGCGCTCTGGGAAAAGCAGGGCAGGGAATCGAGTGGAGTGGCCGCCGCCTGCAATACGCTTGGTGAGTCCCTGCGCCTGCAGGGACGCTATGACGAAGCAGCCGTCTGTCATCGCCGCGCCGTCGCCATCCGCGCCCGCGTCCTGCCCCCCGATCATCCCGAAATCGCCGCCGGCATTAGCAACCTCGGTTCGCTGCTCTTTCAGCAGGGTAACTATGCCGATGCCGAGCAGCACTATCTCCAGGCTCTTGCCATCCGCCGCAAAGCCGTCGGCGACAAGCACCCCGGCGTTGCCTTTCTCCTCAATAATCTCGGCACCGCGCAGCAGTTACAGGGCCGGATGATTGAGGCCGAAAACACCTACCGCCAGGCCATCGAGATCCTGGAAGAAGTAGGTGCCGCCGGCAATACCGACTATGCCAAGGCCGTCGAAAACCTCGCCACCCTGTTCCTTACCCAGGAAAAGGCCAATGCCGCCGAAACTCTCTTCCTCCGTGCTCTGCGCGTCCGCGAGAAAGCTCTCGGCAGTCGCAATCCCGCCCTTGCCGAAACCTACGACATGCTCGGCAACTTCTATACGAATCTGAATCGCCTGACGGAAGCCGAGCGTTACTACAAGCGCGCCCTCGATGCCCGCGAACGCACGCTCGGGCCGCAATCGGTGGAGGTCGCCCAATCCCTCCAGCGCCTGGCTACCTTCTACTCCGCACAGCGCCGCGACGTCAAAGCGACGGAGTTCCGCAAGCGCGCCGACGGCATCCTCCGCCAACTGGCACAACCCTAAACTAACAGGGCGCTGAAAAGCCTGTATCGGACTTAGCCGCCGATGAGCTCCGATAAACGCCGATTCAAAACAAAGAGCTTATCTGCCTTCATCTGCGTTCATCGGCGGCCCCAGAGATGTTTTTCGCAGCCTGCTAAACCGCCACCCCCCGCGCCCGCAGTTCTCCCACTACCTGCTCATGCGATAAGAACTGCACCGCGTCAATCCCGGCCTGCTTGGCGCCTTCCACATACGCCGGGATATCATCCGTGTAGAAACACTCCTCGGGCGCGCAACCGGCCTTTGCAATGGCCTCGGTGTAAATAGACGGTGCCGGCTTCATCGCTCCCACTTTGTAACTCAGCACGTAGTCGTCGAAGTGCCGCAGCAACGGGTAGTTCTCCAGAATCATCTCAAAGTGCAGCCCGTTGGTATTCGACAGCAGCACCAGTCGGTGATTCTTCTTGATCTCCAGCAGCAGACTCTCGGGGATCAACGTGTGCGACGGAAAGATGCTACTCCACAGCGCGCGGAACTCTGCCCGCGTGGCCTCAAAGCCCAGCACCCCGGTCAAGCCCGCGATGAACTCCTCATCACTCACCTCACCGCATTCGTACCGCGGCACCAGTCCCGTCGTGCGAATGCGTTCCGGAATATCGGCCGGCGCCAGCCCGCAGCGTTCCGACATTGCCCGGTAGCCGCGCGGAAAATCGAGCGGCACAATCACTCCACCCAGATCGAAAATCACCGTCTTGATCATGTCTCCCCATTGTCGCTGAGGAGACATGATCCATGGTGAGACGCTAGAAGTCGTAACGCAGCGCCATCTGCGCTACGCGCGCCATGCCGACAATTGCCGACACGCGGCCAAATGTCGCCCCATTCAGGATATTCGTCCCCGGTGCGCCGAAATTGGCGTTGTTGAAGGCGTTGTACATCTCCGCCCGGAAGTTCACCCGGTGCGTATCGAACAGCTTGAACGTCTTCACAATCGACAGGTCGGTATTGAAGTAGCGCGGCCCCCGGAACGTATTCCGCCCCGAAGTGCCGAACTCACCGGCGGCGGGGAAGGTGAACTGGCTTGCCAGCGCCGGATCCCAAAACGTGACGCCGTTGCCCAAACGCTTGATCTCACCGATGTTGCGGTCTCCCGAGTAGTTCGCCCACGTGTTCGACGTGCTCGGGCCGGTGCGCCGCTGCGACGAGACGGTCAGCGTACTCCCGCTCTGCCACACCATCAACGCGCCGACCTCCCAGCCGCCAATCACCGAGTCCGCCCATCGCGGCATATCTCCTCCGAAGCGCTTGCCACGGCCCAGCGGCAGGGCATAGATCGCGCTGCCATTAAACGAATGCGGACGGTCGGCATCGCTGCGGCCCCGGAATTGATTCAAATTGTAGTTATCCACCGTCGCCGTGAACCCGTTGCCGTCCACCGAGATCGTGTCCACCGACTTGCTGAACGTGTAATTGCTGAAGATACGCAGCGCCCCAGCAGTCCGCCGGAAACTGACCTGCAGCGAGTTATACCAGGACTCGCCGTGGTTCGTCCCCGTGATCAGCTGGTTGAACTGTGGATAGTTGCGCAGATAGAAATCACTGATGCCGGCCGGCGCGAAGCGCCCGAAGTTCGTGCGGTCCACGTTGTCGGCCGCTGTCCCCAGCAGGCCGTCCCGCAGAATCGCGGTTCCGCCCACGCCGGTCACTGCCGCCGCCGGCGTCCCGAACATCCGCACCAGCGTGTTCCCGGCGCTCGGCGCCGTCCCGTTGGCGCTGAATGCCGCCAACTCCCGGAACGACGTCAGGAAGTCGCCGAACACGCGCGGCTGGTTCATATCCAGCCATGTGAACAGCTTGGTGCCCCGCGTCCGCACAAAGCCTACATCCAGCACCGTGTTCCGCAACACCTCGCGTTGGATGTTGAAGCTGAACTGCTGCATGTAACCCGAACGTAAGTTGTCTCCAAATACAATCACCGAGATGTTCCGGTTGGCCGGCGGGATCAACACCGGCGCGGCCGGCTGCTGCGGATACATGGCCGGGGTCAACGTCGAAATCCTGTTATCCGCTCCCGCCGTCTGGTTCGGGAAACTCGTTGTGGCTTGCGCGAAGCCCGGCGTGTTGCCGTCTACACTGCTTGTCGTTGCCCCGATGATCCGGTCATAGAAAATCCCATACGACCCGCGAATCGCCGTCTTGCCCGAACCCGTCGGATCCCACGCAAAGCCAAAACGCGGCGCCAGATCGTTCCAGTCCCGGTTGTAATACTGGCTCTGCCGCGTCACCGCGAAATTGTTGATTTGGCTGATCGTGTTGATGCCGCCCACTTTGTCCAGCGACCCCTGCAGCGAATCCCGCTCATCGCCAGGCCCGAACATCTCCCACCGCAGGCCCAAGTTCAACGTCAAGGTCCGGCTTACCTTCCAATCGTCCTGGAAGAAGAAGCCCTGGTCCACGAACACAAAGTTGCGGATACGCGGCGTCCCTGCCGCTTGCCAAGTTTCCAGATTGCTGTAGAACGTCTGGTTGATGCTGCTCACCCTTCCCAGCAGATCGTTATACAGGTTCTCGAACCGCTGCCGGTCCGCCGGGCTGATCACTGCGCCGTTGGGACCCAGCGTGGCCGCCGGCGCATTCCCGAATGTCCGTGCCAGGTTGAGGTTCGGGTATATACCCGCCTCGTTGTACCCATACTGCAACACCCGTTGCCGCGTGTAACCAGCCTTGAACGTGTGCTTGCCCGCCACCTTCGTCAGGTTCTCCGTCAAGTCAATCACCGGCGAGTTCCGCCCTTGTGCGAACGCCGTTCGGATTGGATCCTCCCAACTGTTGGTGATCATCGCCGGTCCCTTCGTCCGGTCCGGCCGCACAAAGTCTACTGACGAACTCCGATACCCAACGCGAAGTTCGTTGATCATGGTTGGCGTAATGCTCCAGTCCGACCCGATCGAATATCCCCACCGCTTCCCGCCTTGCGACCCTTGCGGCCGCCCCGGGAACGCCGCGTCCTGGTTGTTCAACGCGTCAATCGACGATTGCCTCTGCCAGCTCCACCGCCCAAAGATGCGGTTGGTCGACCACAGTTGATGGTCTGCCCGGATCGTGTACTGATCCTCATACCCCCCTGCCGGATTGTTGAACCGGAACCCCGCCAGGTTCAGCCCATCGCCTAAATCCGTGTTGTTCGGATTCGGCAGCAGATCCAGCGAGTTCGTCTTCACGAACGGGTCGATGCCCCGCCGCGTCGGGTCCAGCGCCGGTACGTTCACCGACTGCACCTCCGTCGACCCCGGCGCGCGCCACCGGAAAATGCCGCTCTTCAACTCCGGCGTCGGCACCGTCCGGTTCCGCACCACTTCCTGCGACGTCCGCCGGCCCTGGTAATTGCCGAAGATGAACGTCTTGTCCTTCCGCAGCGGCCCGCCGAAGCTTGATCCAAAGATGTTCTGGATAAACTTCGGCCGCGCCAGACCGCTGCTGTTGCTGAAGAACGTATTCGCGTTGAGCTTCGTGTTCCGCAAGTACTCGAAGGCGCTGCCGTGAAACTTGTTCGTGCCGCTGCGCGTGATCATCTCCACCTGTCCGCCCGCGCTACGCCCGTATTCCGCCTTCCCGCCATTGGTGATGATGCGGAACTCCTCCACCGAGTCCACATTGATCGGCGTCATGCTCAGGCCCAGCCGCGGCACCACCGCATCGTTGGAGTCGATACCGTCCAATCGCGTGTTGTTGCTGCCCTGCCGCGTCCCGTTCACCCGCGAGAACGTGTTATCCCCCGGGTCAATCTGCACGCCCGGTTGGAACACCGCCAGCGCCATCGGATTCCGCGCCAACTGCGGCAGCGTATCAATATCTTTCAACGTGATGTTACGGCCAATCTGCGCGTCCGACGTGTTAATGCGCACTGCTTCGGCCGACACCACCACCTGCTCGGTGACCGCGCCTACCTCCAGCCGGATGGCCTGTGCCACCGTCGCCGACACGTTCAGCTCAATGTTCTCCACCACCTGCTTGCTGAACCCCGGCGCCTCTACCGTCAACTGATACGTCGATGGCTGCAAGGACGGAAAAATGAACGCTCCGGCCGTGTTCGACGTGGTCTTCGTTCGAGTCTCGCGCTTGATGTCGCGCACCGTGACCGTCGCATTCGGAATCAGCGCCCCGGAAGGATCCGCGATCGTCCCTTCGATTCGTCCCGATGCAACTTGTGCGAATAGAGTGCTCGTGGTCAATGACCCAAGGAGCGTAGAAAGCAAAGCCAAGCGTAGTAGCGACACGCGTACCCCCTGACAGCAGAGTGTTTACAAAGATTAATGTTCAAGTTAACACTTGTTGCCAAAAGGTGCCACTCGCCACTATAGATACCGCTTGCTTACCTTCGTTCCCACTGACCCCGATCCGTAATACCCCACCGAGATCTGCCCGGCATGCGTCAGCAGATCATACGCCTTCCACCGGTCCCATCCATACTCGCTTTCCATCCACAGAATCAGCCACGCATAGGCCTGCGCGATCCCCCGCTCCAGCGGTGTCGCCGACGAGATCGTCAGGATCTCCTCGCCCGACTCAATCCGCGGCCCCGGTATCGTCCGCCCGCGTATCACGTCCACCGTGATCTCCGTCTCGGCTGGCATCTCCAACCCCGATGCCGACAGTTCCCCATGTCCCATCGCCGCATGTGCATCGCCCAGATACAACAGCGCCCCCGGCACAAACACCGGTAGATACACCGTCGCCCCCGGCGCTGTCTCCACTATGTCCATGTTGCCGCCGTGCGGGCCGGCGGGATTCGTCGTCGGCACGCCCCACTCCGGCGCCGTGCCAATACACCCGATCATGGGCGTGTACGGAATCTTCACGCGATCACTCCAATGCACCAGTCCATCGGCGATCTCGCAGACATGCGTGCCATGCGGACAGTCCGTGCCCAGCCATTCGCTCAACTGCCGCGGATCCGAGGTACGCGTGAAGCATTTGCCCATCGTCGGCCGGATGGCGTGAATCGTCACTGCCAGCGTATCGCCGCGCTCGGCGCCTTCCACGTAGATGGGCCCCGTCGTCGGATTCGAATACGGCATCTTCTGCTTATCGCGCCGGTCCGCCTCCGTGCGGATCTGCCCCGAAAAGGCATCTTCGCTTTCCATGATCAACCGCTGTCCCGGCTGCACCCGGCCCCGCGGCTCCTCATGGCGATTGAACTCGTAACACAGCTTTCCTAACGGGATCCGCATCTTCGTCCTCCTGGTCTAACTCAAATACCGTGTCAATACATTCGCTGTAATCCGCGACACGTGCTCATCCACCAACAACGATGCCGGCCACGTGATGGACCCCGCAGCGAACACCGCCCCGCCCGACGCCGTCTCATAACAAGCCATCTCCGCCCCGCCGTTCTCCGGATTCAGCCCCTTCGCCAGCATCCGCGTCCCCTCCGGCGCATAGCGGCTGATGCGGTCCATCTCATGCCCCGACGCCCCACCCGGACAGCGCTCCTGCAGGCTCCGCGTGCCGAACAGATCCCCAGCCTTCAGATTCGTCCCCGCGAACACCCAATGCTCCGGCTCCAGCACGCGATACGGCGCACCTGTCATCAACCCCAGCGCCGAACACGTCACCCCCAGCAGGCTCCCGTCCGGCTCATGTAACATGTGCATCCGGCTTTCGTAACAATTCAGATCTACCGGGTCCACCAGCCACCCGCTCTCGTCTTCCTTCATCATCTGCGTCAGGCACCGCATGGTCCCCTCGTCCGGAAACTCCACCGCGCACGAGTAGCCATTCGCTCCCAGATATAAGAACCGCCCGCCTCGCCCGTGCACCCAGCCCTTGATCTTGTCGAACATCGGGATGGTCACATACTCCGGATGCACGCTCGTAATCAACACCTTGTATTGATCCAGATCCAACTGTCCGTAGTGCAACTGCGATTCGGAATAGAGATCGTACGCGAAGCCCTCCCGCTCCAGCCATCCCAACAGCCGCCACTCTGCCGGCGCCAGATGGCTCGCCTGCCTACCCGCAATCGGATCCGTTACCTCCGTCCGCTCCGGCACGTGATTCCCAATCTCCGGCCGCTCGAACGAAATCGGCGGATAGTGCTCGTTCGGATAACGAAAGCCCGAAAATCCCGTCTTCTGATATCGCTCCAGGTCCAGCCGCGCATTCACCGGAGGCGCCGCCGGCAGCCCTTCCGGATGTACGTAGTTACTACGTCCGCCAAAGTTGTTATAGGCATTCCAATTCGTCGTCGAACACAGCACCGCAATCCGCGACGAAGGCTTTGCCGGCGCCACAATCCACGGAAACGAGAAGAACGCCCCGGACTCTCCCTTTGCATGCAGATAGTACAGCCCGCTGCGCGCCGGCCCCGTCACAAACTGCGTATGATGCGGATTGTCATAGCCGCGCTTGTTCCACTCCACGCCAGTCTGCACATAGTCCCCATCGGGCGTCACCTGCATCGTTGCCCGCGGCCCATGCTCATCGAACCACCCGATGTCGCGCACCCACTCCTTGCGCAACCCATACCGCCACACACTCAAGTGATATGGCTCCACCGCATGCACCCGAAACTCCGACCGCTCGCCCGACCGCACCCACTTCGGCCACACATAGCCCAACAGGCAGTCCCGCAGCAGCCGGAACTGGTACGGCTTGCCCTCCACCACCTCCATCGCCACCGTCTTCGACCCATAGCCATCCCGGCACAGCGACACCCGATAGCGCCCCGGCGTCACATCGGCATACACGGCCCCGCGCGGTGTCGATCGCACGACCGCCACCGACTCCTCGCCCCGTTGAAACTCCACCAGTACATCGCCAATCGCCAGATACCGCTCGTCACTCACATAACCCACTAACATCAGGCCCGCTGCCCTCCCTGAGATGATCTTGGAAACGACCAATACCCGGCCACCGCCAGCGCCATCGCGCACGCCACGCCAAACGCCGACATCAGCCCAAACGCGACCACCGTGCTGAAGTACGGCTTCAACGCCCCCAACAGAAACGGCGACAAACTCCCGCCAAATGCCGAGATCATGTTGATGGCCCCCACCCCCAGCCCGCGCGACTCCGCCGGAATCAGGTCAAACACGCAGGCCACGTAGTTGGCTGTATAAAACCCCTTGAACACCGCATAGGCGCCCGTGGCCAGCCGCACTTCAAACAGCGTGCCGCCCGCCGCGATGCCATAGAACGAAGCGCACGCCAGCAGCAGCCCCGCCACCATCACATACAACCTGCCGATCCTCCACCGCTTCGAGACCCAATCGCCCAGAAACGCCCCGGCGAACAACCCGGCCATCATCGGGATCTCAATCGACGTGGTCGCAATCACCGCCGCCTGCGTCATCGGCAGTTGAAAGCGCTCCCGCAGCAGGTCCGGCAGCCACGTGTAGAGCATCCACACGTTCGCTCCTACGGCCACCGCGCACAGGCACACCAGCGCATACGTCGGGATCGAGAACAGCCGCAGCAACCCCGCCCCTGGCCCCGCCGCTTCCGGCTTGGACCCGCCGCCCGGTGCCGGTTCTACGAGTCCCCGCAGCCCGAACCGCAACACCAGCGCATACACACACGTGAACCCTGCCAGCATCCCCAGCATCGCCCGCCAGCCCACCTCGCCCGACACCGCCGCCCCATAGTAGGCGCCCGCCATCACCCCGACGCTCTGCCCCGTCCCGTGCAGCGTAATCGCCCGCGACCGTGTCCCGGAATCATGCAGTGATGCAATCAACGCCAGCGCCGCCGGAATGTAAAACGACTGCGCCAACCCCATCAACGACCGGCCCGCCAGCAGCATCCCCGGCGACGTCGCTGCGCTCGTCACCACCAGCGAGATGCTCCAGAACACCAGGCTGCCGGCAATCACGTTGCGTTTCGAAACGCGATCCGCCACACTCCCGCCCAGCGCGTTCGAGATCCCATACACCCAATTGAAGACAGTAGTCGTCAAGCCCAGTTGCGCTTCGCTGAAGCCCAACTCGCTCCGCAACAGCCCGAACGTGGAATACAGCGACTGCCGCGCCATGTAGGCCAGGCAGAACGCCGCCCACAGGAATGCGATCGGCGTCCAGCGCCCCCATCCGGCGTTACTCTCGCTTGAAGAAGAAAAGCTCAATGCCGTAGGGCTCGATTGTAACCTCACGCCGCGCATCCTGGGGCGTTAGTGTTTCAGCCCGCTGGAACTTAAGTCGCGACGTCTCGTCCGGATTCGGGTCCCGCGCATCCAACTTCACCCGCTCCAGCCGCGTCTTCTCCCCCAACCCGCGAAACTCCACCGTCGTCTTCACCGCATTCGGCGAAAAGTTCCACACCAGCACATTCTCCATCCCATATTGCGGATCGAATGCCGCCAGCGCCCGTACGCCTGTAGCCTCCACCTTCACCCGCTTACCCGTCACCCGCGACAGCAACTTATACGCAAAATAAGTGGGCCGCGGCACGTCCTGGAAATCAAATAGTCCATGATACTGCGGCATCCGGTTCCACCAGCCCGCCATGAACGCCACACCCTTCGCCGACATAAAGCGCGCAAACGTCGCCGGCTCCACGTGGTAATCCCGTATGTGGTAGTAACACGAGTAATCCAGTCCGCCTTCCAGAAACGTCCAGATCGTCTCCAACACGAACGCCGGCTGGATGACAAGGTTGTTCTCATCCGGCCGCATCAGCGCCAGGTTCCACTCGTTGATCATCGTCTCCGGCTTCAACCCCGGATGCTTTGCCAGCAAGGCCTTCACTCCGGCGATCGAACGGCCAAAATCCTCCGGCTTACTCGTGTACCCGTGCCAGGAAACAAAGTCCAGTGGCGCCTCGCCCCGTGCGCAGAAGTCCAGTAACGCCGGCAGAATGGGCGATCGCCAGCTCGCCAGCGCCGGCCCGCCCACCCGCGCCTGCGGATCCGCCCTGCGAATCGCCGCCGCTGTTCGCTTGTAGTAAGTCACGTAATTCGCCGGCGTGAACTTATACGGACACCCGCCCGGCTCCCCTAAATCCGGCTCATTCGCAATCTCCCAATACTGAATCCCCGCGCCGCGATCCTTGTAATGCTTCACCAGCGCCGTGATCAGCCGCTCCCACTCGCCCCAATCGTTCGGCTCCACAATTTCGTGGTCGATCTTCGGATACAGCACCGTCGGCTTGAAGTCGATATTCATCAGCGGCTTCGCCCCGGTTCGCAGAATCAGATCCACCGACTGGTCCAACTTGGCGAAGTTATACTTGCCCCGCGCCGGCAGCAACTGGAAATACTCCTGGATAAACAGCCGTACCAGCTTCGGCCGCAGCGCCCGGATCTCCGCCGCGCGCCGCTCCCACATCGGCTCTTCACTGAGCCCGCCTTGCCCCAGCGCCATCTTGCTGATGTCGAGATCGCCAACGTACTGGCCGGTCTCCACCGTCACCGATCCCGTGCTCTGCCCAAACGCGCACACCGCCGCTAACAACGCCAACATTCGCCAGTTCATGGTTCACTCCAAGCCCCTATAGTAGACTTCGGATAAAGCCATGCGCACCGCCCTCCTCCACTCCATCGCCACCGAAGCCACCGAGTGGCGCCGCACTCTGCACCGCAACCCGCAGACCATGTATGAGGAAACCTTCGCTAGCAACTTTGTCTGCGAGAAGCTCACGGCCTGGGGCATCCCCTTCGAACGCGACATCGCCGTCACCGGCGTCGTTGCCACCATCGAAGGCCGCCGCAACCAGTCCGGCCGCGCCATCGCCTTCCGAGCCGACATGGACGCGCTCGATATCACCGAAGCCTCCGGCCAACCCTGGGCCTCCCACAACCCCGGCAAGATGCACGCCTGCGGTCATGACGGCCACACCGCCACCCTACTCACCCTCGCCCGCTACCTGAGCCAGACCCACAACTTCGACGGCACCGTCCGCCTCATCTTCCAGCCCGCCGAAGAAGGCGGCCGCGGCGCCTTCCGCATGCTCGACGCCGGCCTCCTGGAGCGGTTCCCCTTCGACGAAATCTACGGCTACCACAACTGGCCCTTCCTTCCCCGCGGCACCTTCTCCACCGTGGTTGGACCCATGCTCGCCTCCGTCGACGACTTCGAAATTGAGTTGATTGGCAGGGGCGGCCACGCCGCGATGGTCGAACACACCGCCGACGTGCTTCCCGCCGCCGCCACGCTGGTTTCCGCCCTGCAAACGCTGGTCAGCCGCGAGATCGCCGCCAACCAGGCCGCCGTCGTCAGCATCACCAACTGCAACGCCGGCACCGGAGCCTTCAACGTCATCTCCGGCCGCGCTACCCTGAACGGCACCGTCCGCACCTTCCGCAACGCCGACCGCGATCTCATCGAGCGCCGCATGCGCCAGATGGCCGAAGGCGCCGCCCTCATGTATGGCGCCACCGCCAAGGTCGACTACCGTCGCCTCATCGACCCCGTCATCAACCATCGCGAAGCCGTCGAACACTGCCAGACCGCCGCCGCGAAGCTCGTCGGCGACGCGAACCTCCTCCCCTTCCAACCCATGATGGGCGGCGAGGACTTCGGCGGCTTTCTTTCCGTCCGCCCCGGCGCCTTCATCGCCATCGGCCAAGCAGAACCGGAGTCCGACAGCCCGCACAACTACACCCTGCATTCCCCCAAGTACGACTTCAATGACCGCATTCTCCCCCTGGCTGCCGAGTATTTCGCCGAATTAGCCGAAACTCGCCTACGGCCTACAAACATCTGATGGAGGCGGGTCCCCCCTGTCCGCCATAGCCCTGGCGACGGCGGAAGACCCGCGCGCGACGCCCACGTCGCGCCACTCCCTATGACGATCAACGAATGGCGCCCAGCAGAATCATCATATGTTCGCTGTTCTCGCTAACGCTTCTTGCCGCGGCCGGCGCTCTCTTCGAAGCCCTGGCCTTCCGGCAAGACACCCAACGCTTCCCCCGCCCTGTCCACCTCGTTGATGCTGGCGCCCTCCGTCTCAACTTACACTGCACGGGACGCGGAAAGCCCACGGTCATCTTGGAGGCGGGGCTGGCAGACTCGCTCGATTCGTGGAGTCGCGTACAGCCCGGGATCGCGCGTCTAGCCCGCGTTTGTTCCTATGATCGTGCGGGGTATGGCTACAGCGATGCCGGCCCCATGCCGCGCACCAGTGAACGGATCGCCTCGGAGTTACACTCTGCGCTTGCATCCGCTGGCGAGACCCCCCCGTATCTCCTGGTCGGCCACTCCTACGGGGGCTACAATGTCCGAGTCTTCCACGGGAAGTACCCGCAAGAAGTAGCTGCCATTCTACTGGTCGACTCGACACAGGAGGACCAGTACCGTTTGTTGCCTCCCGCCTGGGTCGCGATGGGAGCCGCCGCTCGTCTCCGCGCCAGCAGGCAAGCCTTCTGGGCTCCGCTCGCCATCGGTCTCGGCGTCACGCGCCTGCAACTGCGGCTGCAGGGCCGAACCGTGCCACCCGTGATTCTCCAGTCCAAGTACCTCCGCGCCCGCGCGAGCGAGTTCCAGAACATCGAAGGCAGTGCCGAACAGGCCCGCGCGTCGGGGCACCTCGGCGGGAAGCCTCTGCTTGTGCTCACCGCGGGCAGACTCATCGACGCCGCCCTCGCCGCCGCGCTCAGCGCCGAGGATCAGAAAGCCTACCAACAAACGTGGATCACCGAACTGCAACCCCGTTTGGCACGCCTGTCCTCGTTGGGCAAGCAAGTCATCGTGCCGGATAGCGGACACGACATTCCCTCGGAGCGTCCCGATGCGATCATCGCCGGCGTGCGCGAACTTATCCAAGCCACGTCGTCCGTGACGAACACCAGATAAGCCTCACTGCGTCTGCGTCTTATTCCGGTAATAATTCGGGAACGCCGGCCGCCGTAACTTCGGCAATGGATTCTTCTTCAACTCCTCCATCGCAATCGCCACCGCCTTCTCCAACTGCGGATCCTGCCCCTTCCGAACCAGCGCCGGGTCCTGCTCCACTTCGATATCCGGCCCCACCCCGACATTCTCCACTTCCCACTCCCCGCTCAGCGGATTGTAGATCCCCGAACTCGGTGACCCGATATACCCGCCATCGATCAAAGGCGTCGTCCCCGCCATCCCCACCAGTCCGCCCCACGTCCGCGTCCCCACCAGTTTCCCCGCACCCGACCGCCGGAAATACCACGGCATCGCATCGCCGCCCGACCCCGCCGTCTCATTGATGATCATCACCTTCGGCCCAAAGATCCCCTGCGGCTGCACGATATCCGCCGTGCCCGCGCGATTCGCCGCCGCGCTCAGCACCTTGCGATTCAATATCTCGGTGACATCGGTCGCCAGCAGGCCGCCGCCGTTATACCGCTCGTCAATCACCACGCCCTCTTTTCCAATCTGCGCGTAAAACTCCCGCAAAAACGCCGTCTGCCCGCCGAACGCCGTATCCGGCATATACACGTACGCCAGCTTCCCGCCGCTCAGCTTCTCCACCCTTCGCCGGTTGTCCTCAATCCACGCGCGATTCCGCAGCCCGAACTCATTCGCAATCGGCGTCACCGTCACATCGCGCGCATTCGTTCCCTGCGCATCGGCCGCCACCCGAATCACCACCGCCTTCCCACCCAGTCCTTCAAAGAAGCGGTACACGTTCTCCGTCGCCCGCACCTCTCGCCCATTCACCGCCAGCAACACATCGCCGGCCTTCACGTTCACTCCCGGCTGCGTCAGCGGCGCCTGCAACTGCGGGTTCCAGTTCTCCCCGCTATACACCCGCGTGAACCGGTAGCGCCCATCGACAACCTCATAATCCGCGCCCAGCAAGCCCGTCTGCACCTGCTTAATCTCCGGCACATCGCCGCCGCCCGTACCCAGGTGCGACACCACCAGCCCTCCCAGCGCCTCCTGAAACAGGAACGTCAAATCGCGCCGCGAGGCCACGTTCTCCAACCACGGCTCATACCGCTTCTCCGCCGCCCCCAGGTCAAAGCCATGGAAGTTGCGGTCATAAAAGTGATCGCGCTGCAGCCGGAACGCCTCCTTGTACATCTGCCGCCATTCGCTCGCCGGGTCCACCTGCACCTCAATCCCGCTCGTCCGCAACGCCGGTCCAGGCGGTGGCCCTGCTGGAGGCGTTGGGCCTGCCGGGGCCGACCCCGGCGGCAGCGGACGCAATGCCGCGATAAACCAGTTGTCTCCCTGCCGGTACAGTGCCTTCTCCCCAGCCGCCGCCATCACAAACGCCGATAGTCCCGTCAGCGGCGAATCGCCCTTCCGCGCCGTCAGATCATAACGATGCACCACCAGGTTCCCGCCCGCCCGCTCCAGCGCCAGCAGCACGCCTGCCTTCCCCACCGCCAGCCCCGCATAGTTCCGCGCCGGCATCGGCATCGCCAGAATGCGCTGGTCAATACCCTCCAGATCAATCCGGATGTCGGCCTTCTCCTTCGGCGCCGGCTTGGCCTCTGGCTTCGGCTTGTCCTCCCCGGCCGTCTTCTCCTCATCGCTCCGCGGCGCAAACGGCGAGGCTTCGTTCCGGTCCAGCACCGCCATGTAAATGGAACTCGTGAACGTCCGCCCAATCGCCTGAATGTCCAGCCCCAGTGCCTCACCCGCATTCGTGCTCGCCGTGAACCACAGGTACTTGCCGCCCTTTTCAAATACCGGCGACAGCGCATTGCTCAGCCCATCGGTGATCCGCGTCGACTTCGCCTCCGCCAGCGAATACAGGTAGATCGCACTCATCCCGCTCGGCAGCACCTGCGAGTACGCCAGCCACTTGCTGTCCGGCGACCATGCCGGATCCATGCCGCCACTCCGCATCTGGTAGTGATCCTGCGCCACCTCCACCTGCTTGCCGCTTTCCAACTCCACGTACCACAAGCGTCCAAAGCTATCCACCATCGCCATCTTCCTGCTGTCCGGCGAGTACGCCAGCGAGCTATAGAACCCCGCCCGCAACGGCACCTTCTTTACCGCCGCGCCCAATCCTGTCTGCGGACTCAAATGCAGCGCATATTCACCCGATTCATCGGACAGATACGCCACCGTCTTCCCATCCGGCGACCATACCGGCGACCGCTCCGCCACGCCCGGCGTATTTGTCAGGTTCCGCGGATCGCCATGCTCGGCCGGCACCGTCAGAATCTCGCCTCGTGCCGCAAACACCGCCCTCGCCGCATTCGGGGAAACCGCCGGCGTCATCAGCCGCTTGCCCACATTCACCAGCCGCGCCCGCATCTCCGGCATATCGCCCTTCACCCGAATCGGCACGGCTTTGCTCGCCCCGGTCTTCAGATCGTAGAGATGGATCTCGCCAAACTGCGCATAGACGATCGCATCCGGCCCCAGCGACGCCGACTTCACATCCAGCCCCTTATTCGCCACCGCCTGCTGCACCTGCTTCGTTCGCACGTCATAGCGGAACAGCGTGACCGGCCCATTGCGGTCCGACAGAAAGTAGACCCGGTCGCCCGGCGCCCACAGCGGGTTGAAGTCGTTCGAATTCGTGCGCGGAATCGGCGTCACCGAACTGTCCGACAGTTTGCCCAACCAGATCCGCGACGTTGCCCCGCCACGGTATTCCTTCCACATCGTGAATGCGCGCGAGAGCGGCTCATACGCCAGTGATTGCCCGTCCGGCGCCAGCGACGCCGCCGTCCCGCGAGGGAAGGGAAGCCGCTCCTCCACGCCGCCTTCCGCCCCAATCCGGAACATCTCCTCATAGCGCGAAGCCGCCGCTCGTGCCGATGCGAACAGAATCCCTTTCCCGTCCGGGGTCCAACCCAGCACCCGGTCCGGACTCGGATGCCACGTCAGCCGCTTGGGAACCCCGCCGCCCGCCGCCACCACGAACACATCCACGTTGCCGTCATACTCTCCCGTGAACGCAACCTGCGTCCCATCGGGAGAGAACGCCGCGTCCGTCTCATGCCCCGTGCCGCTCGTGAGCCGCACGGCGTCACCGCCAGACCGGGACACCGTCCACAGATCCCCGGCCCAGGTGAAGACGATTTGGGTCTTGCTCAACGCCGGCTTCTGCAGCAACAGCGGATCCGCCGTAGCCGCGGCGGCGTGCGAAAACAGAAATAGCGGAATAAGTAACAGTGTGCGCATCGCGATTTTCCAGGCAGGCGCGTTCATCATAGCAATCTACAGTCTCCCCAATACTGCCAGTGCCTTCGCTTCAAACAACCCCTGCCACTCCGGCGCCACCAGCGTGTCGCAGTCCTCCTGCGCGTAGCCCGGGTTGCGCCGCTGCTCCGCCGTTGGCGTATAGAAGATGTACCCATTGCTGTACCCGGCGACAAACGTGAACGGCCCCGGCGCCCGCTGCTTGATATTGAGCCCGATCTGCACCGTCAATTCTCCCGGAAACAGCACCAGCCGGAAATCGCCGATCCGCAACCCCGCCACCTCTACCTCCAGCGTCGGCGGAAGCTTTAGCGCCTCCGCATGATGCTGCTCAATCAAGGCCAGATTCGTCTGCAGCCGCGTCAGTTCCTCCATGGTCTCGACATTTCGCAAATACGCCTGAATCGCCGCGCGATTCTCTTCATCCAGTGTCCGCAGATCCTGCCGCCCGCGGTCCTTTTCATGTAAATAGCCATGCGCGTAATAGGCCGGCATCCCGCCCGATAACTGGTGCTCCAGATACAGCGTCACAAAGGTCTTGAAGTTCAACGTCGTGCCTTGTAGCGACTTCAGCAACTCCTCCCGGCGCGCCCGCAACTTGGCCATCCGTGCTGCCGTATCGCTGCTGCGCGGCAGCGCCAGCGTCTCATTCACCACGCGCAGCGTCGCCCCCTCTGTTGTCCGAATCGCCCGCAGCCCCCGCAGCGCACTCAGCCCCAGCCGGTTGCCCAGCGGCTCGGCATCATGCGGCTCATGGACGTTCTTATAACGGGCCGGATTAATGTCCCCCGCACAGCCCTGCACGAAGAACGCCAGCACCCCGGCCCCCAGATTCTCCTCGATCGCCCGCGAGGCAAACGCCGGGTAGTCCGCCGTGTTCCCGTTGTCCGGCGCCCCTTGGATCGGATGCGCGGCGAACAGATACACCACCGCCAGCGGCGCGCCCGTGTCCACCCGGTCCAGCCGCAGCAGCCCGATCTCCGGATCAATCGGCCCGGTCGACACCACGTCTTCATCCCGAGGCATCGCGTACGCCCGCCGCACGTCAGTCTCCCGCCCATCCCGCAGCTTCATGCGGCGGTTCTCCTGGATCCGGTCTTCCATCCCCCGGCCCGCCCCCGCCCGTACCGGCGTCAGCGCCCGCCAGGCTTGTCTCACGGCCTCAATCGTCAGCGCATCCACGTCGCGCCGGATCACGCTATGGCAGTGGCTCGCGTTCACCAGGATGTGCTTGGCCGGGATGCCCAGTTCGCGCTCCACCGCGCCCCGTACGCGCCCCAGATAGCCATCATCGATGCGCCCGATCCCACCGATCGCCACCGCATCCACCGTGACAATCACCGCTCGCGTCGCGCCGTCTTCGATCGCCAACGCCTTGACATAGGATGCCTCGGCCACCGGCCCGGCCTCCCGATCCGTGATGTCCACACGTGCCGCCCCGGCACGTAAGGCGGCATCGGCAGGGGCGGCGAACAGGAGCAGCAGCAGGGGAAGCTGTCGGAGGAAAGTCATGAGGACTATTAGAACGCAGCCGCGGACGCCACCTCACGTTTTGCCGCTAGAACCCTGCACCCGCCCATCTGGCCGCCGAGCCCAACCGCTTCGCCCAAAGGAAGGGAATGGCCGAACGCGCCGAACAGGCCCCGTCGCTTAGGGACTCATCCAGGTCGAAACCGCCGAGCCGTTCCGCTGACAGTTCGACTACTGGCTCAACTACCGGTGGAGGCTTTGAGGTACAGGCGAGGCTGCTCGCCTGACCGCGAAACGCAGACTGCTCGGCGCGGTGCGCGCGAGCGGCGAGGTGATCGCCAAAACCCGGCCACCGCTCGCAGGCTTTCTTATGTTAGAGTTAGAGGCGATTGTGGGCTGTACGGGCAGGCTCCGCATGACGGATTGTGACCGCCGCTCGCAAACGGTGGGAAAGCTGCTTGAAAATTGAATAGGATAGAAGGGTGGCTATTTCCGGGGCCGAAAGGTCCCGGCCTCATTGAAGCTAAGCTCAACCCCGAGCAGACCAGCCGCTTCATTCATTTCCGGGGCCGAAAGGTCCCGGCCTCATTGAAGCTTGAGTTGCTTGCGGCCCGTAAGGAAGTCCGCAAGATCGCATTTCCGGGGCCGAAAGGTCCCGGCCTCATTGAAGCCGCTCCTGGGCCGAGGATGAGGGCCTCTGCCCGTGGGTGGATTTCCGGGGCCGAAAGGTCCCGGCCTCATTGAAGCTCCTCAGTATTCGGCGGCGCCAACTGCCCTTCGAATGATTTCCGGGGCCGAAAGGTCCCGGCCTCATTGAAGCCAAGGAAAACCCTGGGATCGTCAGAAATGTTCCGCAAATTTCCGGGGCCGAAAGGTCCCGGCCTCATTGAAGCACGTCCAGTTCGACGAGGAGTTCGAGATCGGCGACGTGATTTCCGGGGCCGAAAGGTCCCGGCCTCATTGAAGCCGCTCCAGCCGCGATATCGCCTTGTCGCGCTTA
>JAEUQF010000259.1 GCA_016789745.1 Bryobacterales bacterium | reverse complement strand
AAAGGGGCGCCCGTTCACGCTGACCATCGTCGGCCGGGAGTTGAACGAAGGTACGAAGATCTGGTCGACCATGCCCGCGTCATTCACGGCGATGGCGCCGGAGAAGACCGGGCCTATGCTGGAAGGGCGCTACGCATCGTTTCTGGTGGAGCCGAAGGAAGAACTGGCGGTGGGCGTGTATCCCATCCGCGTGACGACGCCGGACGGCTTGTCGAATATCCAGTTTTTCGCGGTGGGCTCCTTTCCGGAGTTGAGCGAAGAGGAGTCGCGGCCGGGTGCGCTGCCGAATTCGAACGATGGTGTGGAGAGTGCGCAATCGCTGCCCTCCACGCCGGTGACGTTAAACGGGATGCTGCGCGGGGCCGAGCGCGATGTATTTCGCGTGAGCGGCAAGGCTGGGGAAAAGCGCGTGTTCGAAGTAGAGGCGCGGCGCGTGGGGTCGGCGATTGACCCGGTAGTGCGTGTGCTGGACGCTTCGGGCAAGATGATTGCGCGGTCAGAAGACACGCCGCTGTTGGGCTTGGATTCGCGTGTGGAAGTGACGTTTCCGCGCGAGGGTTACTACTACGTGGAACTGCACGATGCGCGGTATTCGACGCAGGGCTACAACTACTATCGCCTGAAGACGGGAGCGTATCAGTATCCGAAGGAGATCTTCCCGCTGGGCGGGCAGCGCGGCAAGCAGGTGGCGGTCTCGTTCAGCCCGACGCAAAAGGTGACGGCAGACTTGACGAAGGTCGGCGAGAAGGAGAAGCAGATCTTCGTGAACCTGCCGGACAGCCCTTCGCTGCCGGTGCCGTTCGCTGTGGGCGATGATCCGGAAGTCACGGAGCCGGTCACGGCGGCGTTGGCGGTGCCGGTGACGGTGAATGGGAAGCTCTCGCAGCCGGCTGAAATCGACAAGTATCAGTTGCAGGTAAGTCCTGGCGATGCGTTGACGCTGCGAATCGAGGCTCGCGAGTTGGGCACATCGAAGCTGATGGCGGTGATCACGGCTTACGACGAGAAGGGGACGAAGATCGGGCGGTCGGGCGATGAGCCGCTGGCCGAGGACTTCTTCAACGTCAACCAGAGCCGCACGGCTGGCGATCCGATGCTGCGGCTGGACGTTCCGGAAGGCGTGAAGACGCTGACGGTGACGGTGGAAGACTTGGCGCTGCGCGGCGGCCCGGGGTATGCGTATCGCCTGAACGCGCAGAAGCTGGCGCAGGACTTCAAAATCACCTTGAACGTGCCGTATGTGAACGTCCCGCAGGGTGGTTCGGTTGCGGTGCCGGTGACGGTGGAGCGGCGCGGCTTTGATGGCGATGTGCAGCTTCGCGTTGTGAATGCGCCGCAGGGATTGAAGGTGGAAGGCGGCTACGTGGTGGCGGGGGCTCCGGTGAAGGAGAACGCGCGGAATCGCAATAGCCGCGGCGTGTTGGTGGTATCGAGCGAGCCCGGCGCGACTGTGGGTCCGCTGGAGTTGAGCATTGAAGGCGTGGGTACCCTGCCGAACGGACAGCAGATGGTGCGGAAGGCGGAAGGGCCGGGCATTGTGGTGGGCGTGAATGGCGCCACGCTACAGGGGTCAGTGGATCGCCAGCGGCCGTTGACGGCGTATTGGCTGAACCTGGATCTGCCGGCTGCCACGACCGAACCGCTGCCTGCGACGGTGGAGGTTTCACTCGTGGGCCGCAAGCGGATGGAAGAAGGCGATGAGCTGAAGTTCCGCTGGAAGTTCACGGGCAAGCAGGAGAACCTGCCGTATCCGAAGTCGGTGTCGGCGGACATGGTTGGCGCCGGGGACGTGCGTGTGATTGACGCGCGGCAGGATCCGAAGGATCCTTCGACCGGCACCTTCCTGATGACGACGACGAAGCTGACGCGGCCGTCGAAGTACGACGTGATTGTGACGGGCCGCATGATGCGTAACGGGCAGACGGATGAGATTGTGTCGCGCCCGATTCAGATTGAGATTGAAGAGGTGAAATCGGCGAATGTGGCAGCATCTGGTTCTGGTCGTTAGTGTCGCGGCGGTAGCAAGCGCGCAGACGCAGGAGAAGGTGACGTTCCTGCGCGATGTGGCGCCGATCCTGAATAAGGCGGGCTGTACGTCGGGCCCGTGCCATGGCGCGGCGAAGGGAAAGAACGGGTTTAAGCTATCGCTGCGCGGGTATGATCCGCAGTTCGATTACGAGGCGCTTCTTTACGATTTGTCGGGGCGGCGGTTCAACCGTGCCGACCCGGGCAAGAGTCTGATGCTGGCCAAGCCGGTGCAGGAAGTGGCGCATGGCGGTGGGCTGCGGTTTGAAAAAAACAGCGACTATTACAAGACCATCTTCAACTGGATTGCGCAGGGCGTGCCGTTTGGCGACGCGGCGAAGGATACGGTTACGGACCTGACCGTAACGCCGAAAGAGATCGAGATGCCGAAGCCTGGCGAGACCGTGCAGGTGAAGGTGACGGCGAAGTACGCCGACGGGCAGACTCGGGATGTGACGCGCGACGCGACGGTGGAGTCGAACACGCCGGATGTGGCGAAGGTGAATGAGAAGTCGCTGGTGAACGGAGAGCGGGTTGGGGAAGCGACGCTGCTGGTGCGGTATCAGGGCAAGTTCTCGACCGTGCCGGTGACGATCATCAATCCGAAGCCCGGCTTTGCGTGGAAGGCGCTGCCGCAGAACAACTACATTGACACGAAGATCGATGCGAAGCTGCAGAAGCTGAAGATACAGCCGTCGTCGGCGGCAGACGATGCCGCGTTCCTGCGGCGTGTGTCGCTGGATTTGACGGGGCAGTTGCCCAGGCCCGAAGCGGTGAAAGCTTTCGTGGCCGATGCGACGCCGATGAAGGCGAAGCGCGCGAAGATGATCGACAAGCTGATTGCCTCCTCGGCGTACGTGGATCATTGGACCGTGAAGTGGGGCGACCTGCTGCAATCCAGCCGCAAGTATCTGGGTGATAAGGGCGTGTATGCGTTCCAGGAATGGATTCGCACTTCCATCGCTTCGAACAAGCCATATGACAAGGTGGTGAGGGAACTGCTGACGTCGCGCGGCAGTGCGTATGATGATCCGGCGGCGAACTACTTCCGGGTGACGCGCGACGCGAAGCCGACCATGGAGAAGACCACGCAGGTGTTCTTGGGTGTGCGCATGGTGTGCGCGCAGTGCCACGATCATCCGTTCGAACGTTGGACGCAGAATCAGTATTACCAGATGTCGGCATTCTTCTCGGCAGTGGGGTTGCGGGCCGGGTATGAGGTTGGCGAAGAGATCATTTTTGACCAGCGTGCCGATTATGAGATGAAGCATCCGAAGGACGGGCGCGTGGTGAAGCCGGAGTTCCTGCTGGCTTCGGCCAAGCCGATTGCGATTCCGGACGATTCGCGGCGGCGGGATGCGCTGGCCGATTGGCTGGTGTCAAAGGATAACCCGTTCTTCGCGAAGTCGGTGACGAACCGCGTGTGGAGCTACTTCTTCGGCAAGGGCATCATTGACCCGGTGGACGATATCCGGGCGTCGAACCCGCCAGTGAACGCGGCGCTGCTGGAGGCACTGACGGCGGACTTCATCGCACACAATTTCGACGTGCAGCATCTGATGCGGACGATTGTGAACTCGCGGGCGTACCAGGCGTCTTTCGTGACGAACGAGTGGAACGAGGGCGATACGACGAACTTCTCGCATGCCATGCCGCGGCGCCTGTCGGCCGAGCAGTTGATGGATGCGGTGGCGAGCGCGGCGGGAGTGCGGCCGAAGTTCCCGGAGGTTCCCGAGGATACGACGGCGTCGCAGTTGCCGGATCCGCATGTGGGCAAGGAAGGCTTCCTGGATGTGTTCGGCCGCCCGCTGCGGGATTCCGCCTGTGAATGCGAACGGCGTACGGACTTCAGCCTGCCGCAGGCGTTGAACCTGGTGAATGGCAAGACGATTTCCGATGCCGTGGCCGATCCGAAGGGGCGAGTGGCGAAACTCGTACTGAGCGGAGCGGGGGATCCGGCCATCGTGGAAGATCTGTATCTGGCCGCGCTGAGCCGCGTTCCTTCGAAAGAAGAGAGCGAGCGTGGCTTGAAATATCTGGCAGGAGGCCCGCGTGCGACGCGTGCG
>JAEUQF010000495.1 GCA_016789745.1 Bryobacterales bacterium | reverse complement strand
CATATTGCCTGGAATGATGACCACGCTCGACAGCCCGCGCTCGCGGCGATACGACGATGCCGCCACCAGAGCCGTCTTCTTGGCCACCGAATACGGAGCGCTTTCCGGCTGCGGATAGCCTTCCCACATCTGCGATTCGTCAATCGGCGACCGCGCCTTGGCCGGATAGCTGCAGCCGCCCATCGGATACAGCAGCTTCGCCTGCCCATAGCGCGCCGCCTCTTCAAACATCAGCGCCGTCAGCATCGTGTTGCGATAAAAGAAGGTGGCCGGGAATGCCCGGTTTGCCCCAATCCCGCCGACGTACGCCGCCAGATGCACCACCGCGTCCGGCCGCTGCTCTTCAAACAGACGCCGCACTTCGGCAGGCTGCTCCAGGTCATAGTCGCCGCGCGACAACGCCACCACCGCCTCCGGCCCGTAATGCTGCTCCAGCACCGGCACCGCATGGCGGCCCAGGAATCCCCGCGAGCCGGTCACAACAATCTTCTTAAACTTCATCCCTGATTCCCTTTTTTGAGATGCGCCTTCAGTTTGTCGAACTGCGCATCCCAGGTAAGTTCGGTGGCGACGGCCCGCGCGCAGGCGTCCACCATGGCCTGCCAGCGCGGCGTCGCGGCATCACGCAAGGCGCGCCGCAGCCCGGCATGGAAGGCGTCGAAACTCCAGTCTTCCAGCAGAATGCCGCAGCCGTAACGTTCGATCAGCAGCTTACATTGCGGATGCGGCGCCGCGATCGGCGGTACCCCGTCGGCAATGGCTTCGAAAAACTTGTTCGGCGCCGCGTACAGCTGCCCTTCCTGATCGGGATTCCAGGCCACGATGCTGTACAGATAGCGGCGCCGCAGTTCGGCCAACTCCGTAATACCGATGCGCCCGCGATAGGCCAGCTCGCCCCCGCGCGCCGACAGGAACCGCTGCTGGTCCTCCGCCGTTCCTTTTACCGGTCCATACATATCGATAGGCATGGCGCGGATCTTGTCGGAGAAGTAATAATCCAGGAACGTCTGCGCCCGGCTGATGGTGCCGGCATATAGGATACGGCCGTTGCGTTCGGCTGCATCCAGTGGTGCCCGCGCATTCCGCTGCAGGTTGCTCGTGTTGTAGAGAACGATCTTCGGAATCCCACCAAAGCCGCAGCGCGCGGTCTCGAGCGCGGCCCGGTTCTGCTCCGGAAACAGAATCATATCCACCAGCCCGTGGCTACGGCGATTCATCTCCACGTCAAACTCACCGTAAAACGGAATGGATTCCACCGAATAGTAAATGACGGTCGGCGGGCGCTTGCGCATCTGGAACAGAACCGGGAGCGTGTAGGTGCAGCAGATGACCAGCACATCGGGCGCCAGGCGGTTCACCTCGCGCGTGGCCCTGACGATGTATTCCTGCCGGCCTACCACCGAATGCGGATGCTCGGCACTGGCCACCGTCACCACGTCAAAGCCGGGAAACTCGTTGTGCCGGGGTGCTAACTCCGGCTGCCGCGGCTCAACGATATGCACCGTGCCGCCCAGGTATTCCTGGAGCGATTGCATCAGCAGCGGCAGCTGCGGCGTGCCGTAGCCCAGCGTCACATCGGAAACCGCCACCAGCCTCATGAGCGGCCCTCCAGCGCACGGATGAGCCCCGCGGCGTTGTGGAAGTCGGTCCAGGGTCCGGAGAAGGCTTTGGCCGACTCGCGGTAGTGATCGTAGTGGTCAATGATGTCGCGCAGGCACGGTGCGACATCAGACAGCGAATGATAGGCGGTGCCTACCGCACTCAGCGGCGGCAGCGCGTCGCCTTCCACCCGCACATAGTGAAGGTCGGCTTCCCCGATGGCGAAATTCGAGGCATTGGGCGTCAGCCCGATCCATAGCTGCACGGCAGCGCGGTCCAGCGGAATCAGTTCCGCAATGCCCGCGGCCGTGGTCTCGATCAGCCGCGCGGTGGCGCCCAGACTGGTGCCGCGCGCGTCCAACTGGTCCACATGCAGCTTCAATTCATGGCCGGCATCGCAGGCCAGCCGCACCAGCAGGTGCGTCGATTGCGGCGCCGGCCGCGTCCAGGCGAAGCAGGTAGCGCCCTGCCGCAACTGCAGCATCGACCCCTGCCAGGGATTCTGCCGCGCGTCGCCATGCACCTGCCAGCGCAATTGCGAGAACTGCGCCCGGCGCACTACGGGAAGCTGTTCGGCCAGCGTCCGGCGCCAGCGCACCACCTGCTCATCGAACTGCCGCGACAGCCACGTATTGGCGGGTGCAATCACCGGAATCCCCGCTGACAGCGACTCCACCAGAATGCCGCTCGAACGGGCGTAATAGTTCTCGCGATCATAGAGCAGCAGATTGACGTCGGCCGATAAGAGCAGCTCTTTGTATTCGCTGCTGGTGAGCGGCTTCATGTACAGCTCGATGGCACCCCTGGGCGCCCGTTGCGCCAGGTATTCCAACTGCTCGCGAGCCACAGCCGCCGCCGGCTCGCCGCCCGGAATGTTGAAGTTCGACTGCAGATGGAAGGTGACCTTGCCGGTCAGCACGTAATCATTCCACAGGTCTTCGATCAGGCCAGGGATGTAGTGATAGCCCTTCTCGCCGCGCGCATCGCCCATATAGATGACGCGAATCGCCTTACGATCGGCACGGTCGAGCGCGGGCTTATGGCTATGTGGAATGGGCGCTGTATGGAAAGGATAGATGCCCAGCCGCTCATACTGCGCGCTCAACTCCCGTGTATCGGTGTAGAAGCGGACGTCCTGCGCGGCAATCTTACCTTTGCCCACGGCCAGGCTGTTGCGCAGTCCCCCGAC
This sequence comes from Bryobacterales bacterium, assembly GCA_016789745.1. GTDB lineage: Bacteria > Acidobacteriota > Terriglobia > Bryobacterales > Bryobacteraceae > CADEFT01. Next base: position 5,293 of record JAEUQF010000495.1, on the reverse strand, counting down.
ACGCCACTCATGCTGCCCGTAGCCGGACGCCCGCCCCGGGTAGATGTCGCGCCGGAACAGCAGATGCCACGATCCGCCGGGCTTGCGTGTCTTCAAGGCTTCCGTCAGCCCCATGAATTCGATGGCGGAGATGGTGGGGATGAAGACGATATCGCCGGGCTCCACCTGCACTTCGTTCAACAGCCTGTTGATGTCAGCCTGAAAGCTGCGCAGCGCGCGGAACTCCTTCCACCAGCGCAGATAGTCATTGCGCTTGGTGAACAGCTCATTCTTCAACCACAGCAGGTCTTCGAAGTCCGACAGCAGGCTGGCGACGTAGGCCTTCGGAAAACCGCCGGCGAGCAGCGTCTTGCGCAACGCCCGCCACAGAAACAGCAGCACCATCAGCGGGAAGATCAGGATCAGCCCGATCAGCCGCACGATCTTCAACAGCAGCGCGGCCGGAATCAGCGTGGCCAGAAAGACCAACTGATTGCGCTGGAACTGCTGCTTTAACAGAAACTGGCTGAAGCGATGCCGCACCGCCCACAGCAAGCCGAATAACGAGAAGTTATACGCCAGCCGGTAGCGGAATCGCAGCCAGGCCACGAAGGCAAGTACGGAGCCGATAAGCCCCCGGCCCGGATCCGGATTCACCCAGTAGCCGTACCGGAAGATGGGGAACGTCTTCCAGGGTGAGTGGCTGCTGTGTTTGGCAAAACGCCGGTGCGTCGCCAGGTAAGGCTCGTAGCCCGCACGCTGTGCTGCCTCAAGCACATGCATGGCGTATTCATAATAGTGCCCAGCAATGCTGGAGATCGATTGATCGATCAGGAGAAACTTTCGCGCCACGTAGGATCTTTCGCGCCCCTGCAGGTTCCGGGTGGGAGGTTACCTGTTTGTTTTCAAAAGGTTCATTATAGCCCGCCGGAGGCCGGGGACGGCTTTGAAATCAGTGTTGTCACGCGGGAGACCCATCGCCCGCGAATGGAACTACCACAGCCACCGGTTCGTAGTCTTGGTGGTGAGCAGAGCAGGCCAAAACTCTTCCTGGATCAACATTTCCGTTCTGATCGGTGCGGGATCCTTCCTCTTCGCCCTATTCCTGTCGGCGGTATTTGATCCCCGCATCCGTTTGCTACATGCGCTGCAGGCCCTCATCTATATCGTGGTCATACTGCTGACGCGGAAAACCAGTTCGTGGGGGTTCGGCGCGGGATGCATCATTGCCCTGTTCTGGAACTATGTCAACTTGTTTGTGACGACATTCTTCAAGGCAGGACTGCAACAGCTCTCAATTCTGCTCCAGACAGGACAACTCCATAGACCCGACCTGTTGATCGCGGTGGTCGCCGTTGCCGGCCACTTCCTGCTCATCATTGCTTGCCTTGTCGGATTTATACGAACAGGTCCAGGTGGCCGCTCGTGGAGCCGGTTTCTGGGTGGCGGCGCTCTGGCGGTTGGATACTTCATCGCAATCGTTATTACCACCGGGCGGCAATACATCGGCCTACTTAAACGAGTGTTCCACTTGTAGATGCGGCAAGCGGCCATCACTTGAAGCACCTAAAAAAGTGCTTCAATGGGATTTATGCTGGACATCACCAAGGACATTCAATCGCTGACCACCTTCCGGCGCAGGTCGGGCGATTTTATGAAACAGCTCAAGAAGAGCAAACGCCCCGTGGTGCTCACCGTCAAGGGCCAGGCCGCCGCGGTCGTACAGGACGCCGAAGCCTATCAGCGACTGCTCGACATTGCCGCCCGCGCCGATGGAGACGAGGCGATTCGCCAGGGTCTGGACGACGTGAACCACGGCCGCACGCGGCCGGCCAGGGATGTCTTCAACGAACTGCGCCGCCGCCATGATATACCGCGTTGAGTTGGCCGCACGTGCGGAGCGCGATCTGGTGTCGTTGTTTGTCGAAAAGAAGGCCACCGAATCGAAAGCCGCCGCGCGCTGGTTCAACGGGCTGGAAGAAGCGGTCTATACATTGGAGAAGTATCCCCTGCGATGCCCCGTCGCGCCCGAGAGCAAGAAGTCCAAGCGGGCATTGCATCACCTCCTTTACGGCACGAAGCCGCATATCTACCGCGTCATCTATGAGATCGACGAGCGCCGTAAGGTGGTGTACGTGCTGACCATCCGTCACGGCGCAAGGGAGCCCATGACTTCGGAGGAAATCGCCGCTGAGTGACGCCTACCTTGTCCGTTATACTGCCTGAATACAAAGGCTCTCCCGGAAACCCAACACCCCATGCTTCTAGCCGACTTGACCTGGCCGGCCGTCAAGGCCCTCGATAAAAACACCCCCGTCGTGATCCCCATCGCCGCTGTCGAACAGCACGGGCACCACATGCCCGTCAGCACCGACAGCATGCTGCTCGGCGAAGTCGTGCGCCGTGTCGAAGCCGCCGCTTCCTCGCGGGTCCTCATCGCTCCGTTGCAATGGCTGGGCAACTCCCACCATCACCTCGACTACCCCGGCACCATGTCCGCCACCCCACGCCTGTATCTGGACCTGCTGCACGATCTCGCCGAAAACCTCATCGGCCCCGGGTTTCGCCGCATCCTCTTCCTGAACGGGCACGGCGGCAACATCGTCCCTGGCCGGCAGGTGGTCTTCGAGCTGCGTCAGAAATACCGCCAGCGTACCGACCTGTTGCTGCTGTTCGGCTGCTATTGGGACTTCGCCAAACCTTACGAAGAGCGCGAAGGCTACGTGCAGCGCGAGATGGGCCATGCGTGTGAATGGGAGACCTCCATGATGCTGCGCCTCGCCCCGCACCTGGTCATCGGCGACGTCGCCAAACTGCAGACCGTGCCCTTCGGCGAAGGCCTGGGCGCCGCCTATCGCGGCTGGATCACCAATGACCGTACGCCCACCGGGCACATCGGCTCGCCCGAGTTCGCCACCGCCGAAAAGGGCGAACACCTGTTTGCCAGCTACTCCCAGGGCGTTCTGAATTACCTCAAGCAAGTGGAGAACTGGGACGGCACCACGTGGGCGTAAAGAGCCCCTATTGGAAATGGTGGGTCTGCTGCCTGCTGCTCTGCGCCAGCACCATCAACTACATGGACCGCATGACGCTGGCCAGCGTCTCGCGCCGCATGATCGACGAACTGCACCTGTCCAAAGCCGACTACGGCATGGTGGAGCAGTACTTCGGCTACGCCTTCGCCTGCGGCGCCATCCTCTTCGGCCTGATCGTCGACAAGGTCAGCACGCGCTGGCTCTATCCCACCATCCTCATGCTCTGGTCCCTGATGGGGATCCTTACCGGCTTTGCCGGCGACACGGGCCTCATCGGCAGCGGCCTGGCCGCCATCTGGAGCCCGCTCCAAGGCATCACCGGCTGGAGTCAGGTGCTGGGAAGCCTGCTGCTGTGCCGCACCATGCTCGGCTTCTTTGAATCCGGCCACTGGCCCTGCGGCCTGCAAACCACGCAGCGCCTGCTGGACCCCAAGGACTGGGCCTTCGGCAACAGCGTCCTGCAAAGCGGCGTCTCCATCGGCGCCATCATCACGCCGTTCATTGTCGCCGCCATGCTCACCAGCGAGCCCGGCAGTTGGCGCCTGCCGTTCGTCGTTGTCGGCCTGGTTGGCCTGGTTTGGGTAGCCGCCTGGATCATCACCGTCCGCGACACGCCCGCGGTCACCAATGCCGGTGACGGCCAGCCCAAACTTCCCTGGCGAAGCTCCGTCGCCAGCCTGCTCGCCGACCATCGCTTCTGGCTGCTCACCATCGTGGTCTGCTGCATCAACGGCACCTGGTCCATGTACCGCGTCTGGCTGCCGCTGGCCTTGCAGGACAAGACCGGCCTTGCCTTCACCGAAGCGCAGACCCTGGGACGTATTCTGCCCGCCTACTACCTGCTCACCGACATCGGCTGCCTGGCCGCCGGAGCCGCCACCATCGCCCTGCACAAGCGCGGCGCCAGCATTCTCAACGCGCGCCGCTGGGTGTTCACCATTTGCAGTCTGATGGTGATGCCGGCCATGATCCTGCCCCTGCTGGGACGCGGCGAAATCAGCATCCCCGGCGTCCCCGGCCTGTATGCCGCCATGGGAGTGCTGGCCCTGATGGCCGCCGGCAGCCTGGGTGTGTTCCCCTGCTATTACGCCTTCACGCAGGATCTCTCCAAGCAGCACATCGGCCTGGTCACCGGTCTGCTGTCCTTCGTTGCCTGGGTTATTCCGTCCAGCCTGCAGAAACCGCTGGGCGCCCACATCGACAAAACCGGCTCCTACGACCTTGCCTTTCAGGTGGGATCTTTCCCGATGATCTTCGCCGCCATCCTGCTCTGGCTGTTCTGGGACCTCGGCTGGTTTCGCGGTAAGCGGCGCGCTGCCCACGCCTGACGCTTACTTCGCCGGCGGCTTCCGGCCGCCGTTCCAGGTATCGGGCTTCGGCGTGTCCGGCGGCCAGTAGCCGTTCGGGTCTTCCTTCCACTCCTTGCCGCACAGCCGCGAGATTACCTTCCATTCCGCCGCGCCCAGGTTCACATCCGGATGAAAGATGAAGCGCTGCAGGCCCGCCCGGTGCGACGCCACCAGCAGCCGGTGCAGATCATGCGCCGGCATCGGATCCCCAGCGTGCGGATTGCGTCCGGTCGACACCCAGGCAATCACCTTGCCCGGATCGCCGGTAGCATCCAGCGCCCGTTTCGTCTCCTGAAAGACTACCTCGTTGAAGAATTCGTCCGGGAAGCCGTTGTCTAAATCCGCCAGCTTCCGCACGCCGGGAAACTGCAAGCCGAACAGCAGCTTCACCACCGCGAAGCAATCCTCTTCCGTCAGCGACGGGTTCCACTCGTGCAGCGTCGCCACCCAGCGCGCCACCGTGCCGTACATGCCGTCAAAGCCGCGGTGCCAGTAGTAATGCTTCGGGAAGATGTAGTCGAAAAAGCCGTGCGTCTTCTGGTAGTCCTGCGTCGTCAATACCGAAAAGGCCGCCGACCGTGGAATGGTTCCCAGCTTCGGCTTCCCCGGCAGCTTGTTCCATTGGCTGCGAATCGCGCTCATATTGGCCAGCGTCGCGGCCTGCCGCATGCGCAGCCAGTAGAGCGCGTCTTCGTTCAGATCAAACAGCGACAGGCCGCCCAGCATGCCGCCCGATTGATGAAACCGCACCAGCGAAGGCGTCAGCGCATGGAAGCGCGCCTTGAGATGGTTCATGCCGCGTTCCATGCGCGCCACGTCGTACCCCAGGTGCGTGTAGATGGCGCGGTGATGATCGCGAATCTCGAACAACTCGCCGCCGTGATGGAAGGCCAGTTCGTAGTGATGCTCGCCCGCGCCGTCGATGATCAC
>JAEUQF010000184.1 GCA_016789745.1 Bryobacterales bacterium | reverse complement strand
GATCACTCTCGACTTTTGGGCACACTTCTCCCTATGCGGTTGCGGCTTGAACTGGCCTTGCCAGCAGCGTCCGCATCCGCACAAGGTTGTAGGCAGTGGCCGCAAAGGTGAAGATCCACCCAACCCGCCACAAGCCGCGATACTTCGTCTTGCGCTGCCCGCCCACCGTCTTCATCCACCCAAACGCTTCTTCGATGATCTTCCGCCGCCGCTGGCTTTCCCGGTAGCCTTCACTCCGTGTCATGCGGCCATCGATCGCACTCCCACCACTGCGATTTACGTTCTGTGTAACATGCGGTGTCACGTTCAACTCGCGCAACTTCGCCACGAAGCCGCGCGTGTCATAAGCCTTGTCACCGCCTATCGTCACTCTTCGGCTACCGCCAATCCGGTCTGCCATCTCCACCGCCGCGTCCCGCTCGGCCGTTCCAGTCGCCGGCATCAACTCCGTGTCGACGATCAGACCATGCCTGTTCTCCATCAGCACGTTACCGCAGTAGCTCAGCTTGGACTCTTTGCCGTCCCCTTTGCGCGCCAGCCGCGCTTCCGGATCCGTTGTCGATTGATGCGTTTCGTTGCTGCGCTTCTCGCCGTGAAAGTTAACCGTCGGATTGCCGGGATCATCCTTCGGCCCCTGCCCACCGTTGTCCTTCGGCTGGAAGCTCTTCAAACTCGCCCATGCTTCAATCAAGGTGCCATCGACGGTGAAGTGATCGTTGCTGACCAAGTTGCGCTCTCGGGCATCTGCCAGGACTTCCTCGAAGAAGCGCCGGGCCACCTCGCCATCAATGAACCGCTCGCGGTTCTTGCTGAAGACCGTGGCGTCCCACACCACCTCATCCATGCCGAGTCCCACGAACCACCGGTACAGCAGGTTGTAGTTCAGATCCTCCATTAGCCGGCGTTCACTGCGGACGCTGTACAGAACCATTAGCAGCAAGCCGCGCAGCAATCGCTCGGGTGGGATCGAGGGCCGACCGTGAGGCGAATACAGAACCTCGAAATCTGGTGACAGCCGCCGCAGTGCCTCGTCGACGATGCGACGAATCGCCCGGAGTGGATGGTCACTGGGGATGCGCTCTTCCAGTGTCCCGTAGCTGAACAGGTTGTCTTGGCTTTGGTCTTCGCCCCGCACGAATGCTAGGACGTCCGAAACAGTTCCGGCGTAACTTGTTTAGGACTTTCTCAGCAGCCTGCTAGGACAGTTAGGTGCCGTGACCTCACGAGCGGAGGCGCTCGTGATGCGCCTCGCGTGCATCTACGCGTTGCTGGACTGTTCAGGCCTGGTGCGGGTTGAGCACCTCAAAGCTGCCTTGGCGGTATGGCGCTATAGCTTTGACTCCGCAAGACATATCTTTGGCGCTGCCACCGGGAACTCGCTTGCTGACCAGATCCTCGGTGCCCTGAAGGGTAGCCCCGACGGTTTGACAAAGACGGCTCTTCGGGACCATTTCCAACGGAACCGTTCGGCGGAGGAACTGGATCGGGCTCTTCATTTTCTGGAAAAGCATGGACTGGTGCGTCGAAATGAGGAGCAGACAGCTGGGCGGGTTGCGACGAGATGGTTTGCGACCAACCCAGAGAATGTTCCGTGTGGTTGATTTCCGCTAGCGTGCAGGTGCTCGGACCACGCATGTCGGTTATCGATGGGCTCTATCCCGACCCTTCTTTATGTTCGGCTTTGGCCAGACACCGGCATGTGGGCTGAACCGGTCCGGCACGGAGCGGTGATTCGCTCGAAGGTGCGGACGGGCCGCCCACGTGATCGTCCTCACAGTCAGTGCTCAAATAGATGGGTATGCGCTGGATCAGCGTTGGCCCTGACCTGCCACCCGAATTGCTGCAATCTCGGGAGGACGGACGGCCGCCTCGTCTTGTGTTGCGGTGCTGGCGATTCTTATCCCGCAGGATTGAAAGGATTTCACGGCTGTAACGGGTCACAATATTCACCGGCTCCACAACCAGCTTTTCTCAAATTGCAGACCGCCGAGATGGGCGGCATCGTGACGCGACAACGGCAACGATTTTGAAATGGCGTAGGATGACGAGGTGATCGCGACGGGAGTTTTCCAGAGCCAACGTCGCGCTGTATACCACCCCTGGGATGCAAGTCCCGAAGGTCATCCTACGATGCAAATCCTACACCCAGTCCACGGCGCGGTGCAGACAGTACCTGGATCAACTCAGCGACTTGGATTCACCGTGCCCGGCCCGATGCCGGATGTATGAAGCCAATCGTCCTCTCACTGCGAATGGCTTCTACGTGCGCACGTTGATCGACATGAACTTCGATGGCCCCCTGCGTGTGTGTCGTTATTTGTGCCGGGCGTGCCGCCGCACGGTGTTGTTGTTGCCGCACTTTGCCTTACCAGCGTGGTCAGTTCTGGTTGCGTCGCTTCCTGGCGCACGCGCAGGCGTTGTGCCTTGCTTTGGCACACCGGGTTACTCCGCCGGCAGCGTCCGGCTTTGCCCGGCGCGCTGTCGCGATGCTGGAATCCGTGGGCTGGATAAATGACCATCGGACCTTGTTCGCGTCCTTGCGCGATCACCTGTTGGCTGGCCCCCGTCGCTCGCTCCTGACCGCCGCTGTCGCAAACTCGCGCCGCCCGCCCCTTCGGCGTGCCCCCCCCACACACACCATTTGTCCGGATTGCAGACTGGATTGGCCGTAGGCTGCGGTTCATGGATGAAAAAGTCGAGCAAATTGCACTGTTCCGTTACGAACTGATTGCCCCGCTGGTTTTGGGGACGCTCTCTCACGGGGAACTCACCCGGCGTGCCCAACAGATTGCCGCGCGCCTTTACGACTTTCCGCACACCCAGCGCCGCCAGGTTTCGGTGGACACCCTGTTGGAGTGGACCTTGCGTTACCGGCGCCACGGCCTGGAGGGTCTCAAGCCCAAGCCTCGCCAGGATCGCGGTCAAATGCGCGTGATCACGCCAGAAACTGCCGCACTCATCGAACAGCTCAAACGTGAGAAATCCGCTCGCACGGGTACCGCTCTGCTCACGCAGTTGTCATTGGAGGTCAAAGGCGGCGACCAGCTATTCACCAGCTATCGCCCTCCACGTTGTACCGCTTCCTGCGCGCCCATGGTCTCACCGAGCGTCAACTGGTGCGGCAGAAAGCGGCCGCCAACACGCACAAAAGGTTCGAAGCGCAGTATGCCAATCAGATCTGGCAATCTGACCTGATGTTTGGACCCTGGGTGAACCGCCCCGGCGGCGGCAAACAGCAGGTCTTCCTGCAAGCTGTTCTCGACGATGCTTCGCACCTGATCCCGCACGCCCAGTTTTGCGTTGATCAAGGGTTGCTCTCCTTTCTCGACTGCTTGCGTTAAGCCATCGCCGCGCGCGGTCTGCCCACGCGGCTGTACATGGATAACGCCAAGATCTACCGCTCACCACAGCTGGCACGCATGGCTGCTTCCATCGGCGTCCTCATCGTGCATACACCTCCGTTTCAGCCCGAAGGCTGCGGCAAGATCGAACGCTTCTTCCGCACCGTACGGGAACAGTTTCAGGATTTCATTGAGCCCACGGCGCTGCATTTGCTGGAGCAGTTGAACGAACGCTTCTGGCATTGGCTGGAAAACATCTTGTTTGGAAGAGATCAGGCGCACGCTGCTATCCAGCATGCCAGACACAACCCCGGAATTCGTCCTGAACCAAAGGCGGGTGTCTCTCGCTCCGTCCCCGGTTGCTTTGAGAAACCAGAGGAGTGTCCTTTGGATCGAGTCCCTACTATTGCTGCCGGACGGCTTCACTTTACGATTCCGCTCTCCGCCGCACAGTCGGCGCCGGAGCAGCACGCATAACCGTTTGCGGTCTTGCCGTGCCGCCGCTTCGACTCCCAAGCGAGGCGGACAACCCGACCGGCCTCCGTGGGCTCGAAGGGCAACGGCAGCAGGTCATAGGCGCCCAGATTCAATACTTCGGCCCAGAGCCTGTGATCAGCCAAACGAGAAGCAACAATCACATTAGGCCGATGGACAAGCTCATCGGCTCCTTCCAGTAGCAGCTTCCAATCCCCGTCGGGCAGGTTCTGCTCACAGATAACCAATTGGACGTTCTCCAGCCTGAGGAGAGTCATGGCTTCGGCGCAGCCGGCTACCTCCAAAATAGCCGAAGGTAGAATACTGGCCATCCCCCTCATCAGGACTCGGCTGTGTTCTGAAATGCCGACGACAAGCAAGATCGGCCGCGAAGCCAATCTGACGGCTGGAGTTCTTGAACTGTGCATCTCCACGCGGAGCATACAATCCTCCCTCTGATGTGACTTGGGCAACTGCGTATACCCCCAGTTCCTGTCCATCAGGTCTGGAATAGTTACTGTGCGGTCCATGGCGCAATCCACACCGCATCCGCGCCAGCGTTCTCAATCGCACACAGAATGCGTTCGGGGTCCTCCAACTCGCTGGCGTCAAACTCGGGAATACGGATGACGAGTAATCGGGCCACACCCACGGACAACAGCGGCGCCTGAGATTCACCGGCGCACCCATTATCCCGGATGACATTGACAATCTCCGCCTCCACGCCGCTGCATAGACGCGTTCTACCGAGAGTCGCGAAGAGCTCCGGAATCGTATGGGCGCTGAGTTTCAGGAAAGTCTCCGCGTGTCCCACCAGCACGAAGGTCTTCCAGACTGAATCCTTCGCCAACAGTTCAAGGGCTGTCACGAGTAATGGTTTTGGATGCAAGGCGGAAGGGCGTCTCCGTTCCTGGTTGTTATCCTGGGCGTCTGAACCGACGTCAATCTCTGCTAACTCCAATTGGGCACCTCCGGATCTGGAGCCCAGAAGTATCAACGATGCAGGCCGTTGGCGGGCGATCGCGAACGCACCCTCCAGCTTACGCGTGTACTGCAGATCCTCCCTGCCGCCGAAGTGACTGATGACGATCGCAACCAGCGCTTGTTTATTGACTTGATGGATACTATTCAGGCTGGCAGCGATCGCGACGTTGCCGATCAAGATCTGTTCGATTGGCACACTGCACCTGGCGCGCCCGACGGCGTGCGCCAGAACACAGTAGTCAGGCGATGGACAAATCCTCCCAGGAGTGGCGGCAACGGAAATAGGCTCTTGCAGGCACGCTCCACACCCACCTGCCATAATGAGAGCCCATCGGTCATGTCCGCCAATTGAGGCGAGTACTCTCCGCCGACAGTCCTGTTGGTTATCATCCGATTTCATTGCTCAGCCAGAACAGCATGCTTCGGTTCCGGTTTGGCTTGAGATTCGCATATCGCTTTGAGAGTGCGCAGGACTCCATTTCCCCCGGAGCCCACTTTGGTGCGGGCAATGACATCGTCGATGGACAGCATTCCCTGCAGTGATCCGGATGGATCGACGACGGGAAGGCGACGTACATGCTGGCTGGCCATGGTCGACAGAGCCTGCTGCAGGTCATCGGCTGGTCCGCAGCAGGTCGGATTGGCATGCATGATCTCGCCAACCGACACTTCGGCGGGTTTGCGATTTTGCGTTCCCAGCGCGATGAACAGATCGCGGTCTGTGATGATCCCGATCAGCCGATTGCCATCGGTGACAACCGGCAAAGCGCCACAGTTCCAACGCCACATCATTTCGGCCGCCTCGGCTGCATTCATGCGGGAGGGCGCCGCCACCACATCCCGCGTCATGATGTCTTGTACCTGCATGGGTTACTCCTTCTCAATGGAGACGAGACCGGTGTGGGTTTTCCGCGCGTGGCCCCAGCGCCTGAGCCTCGGACCGGTAACGCCTCTGCGCTGCGATCGTTCTCGGTTACTGCCTTCCGGCATACCTGCCTCCCGCTGCCGTACTCGATCAGGTGTGTGCGATGCAGCGGTCCGATAAATCTGCCCTAAACACCTGAAATCTCTGCATGCTGATCTCAACCACCATAAAACGGGTGTCTCGAGCTGGGCCTACGATGCTCAAAATTGTTCCGGTGGGGATCGTAAAGGCAGCGATGTCATCGTCCTTCTGGAATAGGGCGATGGTGGGGAACATCGTGCAGTAGCGGACTGGCTGCGCTGCTGCAGCCGCTGCCGGGGAGAGAATGGAGTCGCCGCTCGCCATGAGGTTGCTACATCCTTGACGATAGCCCTCCCAGAGCCGGGTGCGTACTCGTAAAACTACGGGGAGGTGCTGCCCATGCAGGGAGTTTAAGACGTTGCGATCGAACCGCGGTTGCGCAGTTTCTCGAGCAGCGCCTGCAGCGCATCGGGGAGGAGCGGCTTGGCGATGACCTCGTCAATGCCAAGTTGCGTGGCCTGCTGCTGGAAAGCAGCGATGTCTTCCCTGCGCCGGCCGGTAAGAATGACGGCGTAGGTTCGACGGGTGGCGGCATTGGACCGGAGGCCCTGGACCACATCCTTGCCCGGCATGTCGGGCAAGTACCAATCGCAGAGCGTCAGGTGAGGCGCAAAGCCCGAAGCGGTCTCCAGCGCTTCGCCACCGGAATGAGCTACGGCTACCTGCAGTCCTTCGTGCCGGAGCATCTCCGCGGTCACTTCCGCCAATTCCAGGTTGTCTTCAATGAGCAAAACGCGAAGCAACGGAGGGGACGCTGCGCTGAACTTCGCGGTGCCGATCCGAGTGTCCAGAAAGGAGAGTAGTGCATTGACAGCCACGGGTTTGACGAAATACTCGTCAAAACCTGCTTCTGCGACATTCTCGCGGCGAGCATGCCCGGACAGTGCGACAAACAGGGTCTGGCGCAGGTTCGGCTGCTGCTTCAACCGGATGGCGAGTTCCGGACCATCGATGCCCGGGAGGCCGATGTCCACGAGGATCGCGTCGGGTTGGCCCTGGGTCAGTCCGGCCAGCGCGGCGGTTCCACTTTCAAAGACGGTCACCTGGTGGCCTGCCTGTTCCAATGCGCAGGCCATCGTCAGTGCAACGTCAGGATTATCTTCGACAAGAACCAGCGAGAGTGGGCGCCTGGGCCCTAACGGGCTGCGGCTTCCGGGCTGACCAGGCGAAACGGAAGGCTCGATCAACGGGAGCCGCACGGTGAATTCGCTGCCCATTCCTGCCCCTGCGCTTTCGGCGATGACCCTACCCCCGTGAAGCTCCACGAGCCGTTTCACGAGCGTCAAGCCGATACCCAGGCTTGGCTCGCCGTAGCCGAGGTCGGTTTTCCGCCCCCTGGCGAACGGGTCGAAGATCTTTTGGAGGTTCTCCGGCGGGATGCCCTGCCCGTTATCCCGGCAGCGGATGATCACTTCGGAGGCCTCGCGCGCCGCCGAAATCTCGACCGTGCCGCCCCGTTGCGTGTATTTGGAGGCATTGCTGAGGAGATTCGTGAGCACCTGTTCCAGCCGCACGCGGTCCGCCATGAACTGAACGTACCCAGCCGGCAGACGAACCACCAGTTCCTGGTTGCGGCTGGCGAAAGAAGTACGGGCCACCGAACTGACCGCCTGCAGGAGATCGGAGATGTCCACCCGCTCGTATCGCAGTTCGATCTTTCCCCGGGTGACGCGGGACACGTCCAGCAGCTCATCCACGAGCCTCTGCAGGGTCGTTGACTGTCGCCCGATCAGGTTGATGAGTTCATCGCGACGCTCCGGGGTAACGCCGGTAAGGAGCAGATGCATGGCGGTGGAAATGGCCGCCAGCGGGTTACGCAATTCGTGGCCCAGGAGAGCCAGGAACTCATCCTTCTGCTGGTCCTGTTCCCGCAGTGCCTCTTCCGCCCGCTTGCGTTCGGTGATGTCGATGTCGCATCCCAGCATCCGGATCGGTTTACCACTGGCATCGCAGTGCAGTTTGCCGACAGAGTAGATATCCCGGTAGTAGCCATCTTTGTGGCGGATTCTGTACTCGGAGGCGTAACGGCCCATGGGATCGCGCAGTGACTCGCGCGCCGCCCGAAGCGCCGCCTCCAGATCCTGCGGATGTACGCGAACGGTCCAGTCATCGAACTCATCGCCGATCTCATCGTCGCGAAAGCCAAGTTGCCGTTTCCATTGAGACGTTCGCTGGACTTTGTTCGTCAGCAGGTTCCAGTCCCAAAGCCCGACGTTGCCCGATTCCACGGCCAGCCTGAGCCGCTCTTCACTATCCCGCAGCCGCTCATCCTTGCTTCTGCGCTCCGTGATGTCGCGGACAGCGCCCAGACAGCGGCCATCCGGTAGTCGCCGGGCGTCAAGTTCGCCGGTGAAGATGGATCCATCCTTGCGCTGGAACTGCCACTCCGTGCGAACGGTGTCTCGTCCGCCTGCCCCGCAGCATTCGGTTGGGAAGCGCATGCGTTGATCCGGCGCGACCATGTCCGAGAAGCCTCGCGTTCTGATCTCGTCCAGGCAGTAGCCGAACATCGCGCAGAAGGCGCGGTTGGCGTCGAGGTAGTTGCCTTCCGGATCGGCGAGAAAAATGCCGTCTGTGACCTGATCCGCCAGATCCCGATAGCGTTGTTCGCTGACGCGGAGCCGCTCTTCGCTTTCCCGCAGTGCGTCTTCGGCGGCCACGCGGGCACTGATGTCGGTGACAATGGCCATCACTTGAATCCCGTCCTCAAACACGGCCCTGGGGCTAAGGGCGATCTCAACGGGAACAAGCGTTGCGTCTCGCCGGCGAAGGGACAGCTGAGGAGCCGTCCCCATCCGCCGGGCCACGGGGGTGCGCATGTAGACCTCACGGAACCCAGCGTGGCGGTTGCGCAGTTGTTCAGGAACCAGGATCTCCAGCGATTTGCCGATCAGTTCTCCAGGCGAATAACCGGAAAGCCGGGCCAGTTCGCTATTTAGCATCGTGATGGTTCCCTGGCCATCCATGATTAGAATCCCGACAGGGGACGCTTCCAGGGAGACTTGCACACGCGCCTCGCTTTCGCGCAAGGCGTTCTCCGCCTGCTTGCGATCTGTGATGGTCAGGTGTGTCACCACCGCGCCATCGGCGGCATCGTCCAGCGGCACAACGGTCATGAGGAACCAGCGTTGTTCGTGTGGACTGTGGCAGGGATACTCCATGGAGAACTGAGCCTGCCGGCCGGACATGACCGACTCGATGCCAGCGAGAGCCTGTGCCGCGGTTTCATCGTGGGCGGCAACGGCGCGGCGACAGGCTTCGAGGTAATTGGCGCCGACGCAAACCGAGGGGCTGCCGGCGGCGTTGTTGGCTTTTGCGAACTCCTCCCAGGCCTGATTGGTGGCGAGAATCCGGCCCTGATGGTCCAGGACGGCTACGTGCGCTGTGAGGGCCTGTAACGTGCGCCGGTTCAGTCTCTCGCTCTGGAGGAGGGCATCCTCGGCGTGCTTACGGGCAGTGATGTCTTCTGCGGAAATCGAGATCCCGCCGACGGCGCCGGACGTGGTAAGCCAAGGGCGGGTTTCCCAACGAATCCAGGGGCGGGTACCATCCGCTCGCACCCATTGTTCGCCTTCGCAGCGCACGATTTCGCCCGCACGGGCTCTGGCGTGAGCCAACTTCCATGCTTCTGGAAAATCCGGAAACAGATCGTAGTGACAACGGCCGATGAAGTCGCGATCGGTCAACCCGAACTCACTGGCCCAACGGTCGCTGGCTGCCAGGTAGCACATGTGCATATCGAACATCGCAACCGGGGAGGGAGCTTGCTGGATGAACACCCGGAGGCGCTGCTCGTTCTGTCGCAGGGCTTCGGTACGCTCGGCGACGCGCTGTTCCAATGTCTCGTTCAGCCTATGGAGGGCGTTGTCGGCCTCCTTGCGCTCGGTGACGTCGAGACTCATCCCAAACCACTCGAGTACGTCGCCGCGGCTGCTGCGGATGGGGACAGCGGAAACGCTCATCCAGCGCCACTGTCCATCATGGCGCCGGATTCGGTGCTCGGATAGAAACGGCTTGCCCTCTGCCACAGCATCGTCCCATTGTTGGGAGACCGCAGCGAGGTCTTCCGGATGAATAGCCTTCGTCCATCCCGAACCGAGCATTTCGTCTGCAGATTGGCCCGTGAAGGCCAGCCACATGGGCTGGGGTTTAACCTGACGTCCCGAGGGCGGGCAGGTCCACGTCACCGCACTGGTAGCCTGCACCAGGGAGCGATAGCGCAGTTCGCTTGCCCGCTGCGCCTCCTGATCCTCAGCGCGTTCGATGATCTCGGCCGCCTGCCGTGCCAGTAAGTCCAGCAGCCGAAGGGTAGGGAGTTCCGGGCGCTGAGGCGTCCGATAGTGAGTGGAGAACGCGCCTCGCGGTGTTCCCGCACGGCCGAGAATTGGGGTGGATTGGACCGCCCTTACGCCCTCTCTCCGCAGCACTTCGAGGCTGGGCGTTCCGAGGAAGATCGGGCTTTGCTCGATGTCCTCAATGAGGATGCGCGCCCCGTGCTCCAGCGCTGCACCGCAGGCGCCTAGTCCGCCGGCCACCGAGTTCCAGAACGCGAGCCACGCTGGGGAGAAACCGCGCTGGGCGACAATCCGCAGAGCTCCCGTATTCGCATCCAAAAGTTGGATACTGCCGAAGTCGGCTCCACTGATTTCGATGGCCGCGTCTATGATTTCGGCGAGCGCCCGCTGTGTCTGGTCCGTGTCGCTGTCGCTGTCGCTTGGCGTCAGGTGTGTTCCGTTATTAGGGTCTGCTTTCCTCATCGACTGTCGCCGGTCTCTCGCCGGGACCACCCGCGGTGGCTGTCGTCAACGGCACACGCAGCCAAACAACACTTTTATTTTACCGTTGCAGTGCTCGGCCGAGCCTGTCGCTATGCGGCTAAGTCAGGTTCTCCGCCGCGACGGGTTCTCCTGTCAACAGCGTCCTGCCTCTGCTGGCAACGGATACAGTAGCTCGCCCAAGGCAGCGCGGCCAGCCTCCTTGGGGCAATCATCTCTCCGCATTCCGAGCATCTACCGAACGTACCCTCCCGCATCCGTTCAATCGCTGCGCGAATATCCCGCAGCAGGTCAGCCTCAGCGCCTAAGACCCGAATCGCGAACTCCCGGTCTTCGGCCATCTGCACTTCCTCAGTGGCATCGGCTGTTCGTTCCACACGAATGGCGGTGCGATCCTGCGGCATGTTCAGGAGAGCGTCTCGTGTCTCTTCCAGCATCGTGCGGTATCGGATAAAGTCGGTCGTTTCCATGGACCCTCCTACCGTTCGGGCGATGTTGCGTTCCGGGCGTCTCGCTGCGCCACAGCGCAGACAGCCTCCATCCACCCTCAGCGGGCAAAACGGCGACTCGACAGCCCAGAGTAATACTCAACATAGAGCTATGCGGGAACGGCGGGAACTCGTAAAACTACGGGCTGACGAGTGGCGCCCTGGCAGTGAGAGTCGATAAACTGAGGCTGTCTTCGAATTAAGCCGGTATGGAGAAACACCGACGCGCCCGGGTGCTACTCGCCGATGATCATACAGTTGTCATCGAGGGCGTTCGCGCCATGCTTTCTCAGGAGTTCGAGATGGTGGGGGTGGCGAAGAACGGGCGGGATCTGCTGAGGCTGGCACAGGAGCTACGCCCGGACGTGGTGATCGTGGACATAGCTATGCCCATCCTCAACGGACTTGAGGCTACCGAGCGTCTGAAACAGGATATGCCCGAATGCCCTGTGATCGTAATGAGTGGACAGGATGGGCTGACTTACGTGAGGGCAGCGTTGCGTGCCGGCGCAAAAGGATACGTTTTCAAGACAAGAGCGGAGGACTTATCCGGTGCGATCCGGACGGTGCTTCGGGGGAAGACCTTTCTGCCGGACACGATGGACCGGCAGACTCTGGCGGACGTGAGCAATGAAACAGCATGTCCGCTCTCCCCCCGGGAACGCGAGGTTCTCACACTGATCGCTGAGGGGAAATCCGCGAAAGAGATCGCTGCACTCGCTGGAGTGTCCGTGCGTACTGTGGAATTTCACAGATACAACATCATGAATAAACTCTCGATGCGCACGACGGCGGAACTGGTGAAGTACGCCATCCAGCAGGGAATCTCTAAGGCTGAGTAGCGCTACTACTCCGCAGCCAATGGTAGGGCTACATCGACCCTGGTTCCGGCGCCCGGCTCGGAGCAGATGTTAATGGCACCGCGAGTCAGACGAACGCGCTCGCGCATGGCGGGAATGCCGATTCCGTACCTGACCTGTTCGGCAGCAAAGCCCGTTCCGGAGTCGATTACTTGAAGATGGAAGTCCTCCGCCGTGGCCGACATGAGCACCGTTACGGACTCTGCCCGGGCATGCCTGGCAACGTTATCGAGGCTCTCCTGGACGACGAAGTAGAGGCAAGACGCCACTTGTGGGCGTAGGACAGACGGCATGTCGGCTGCGCGGAAGACAGTGGGGATTCCATGGAGGCGCTGGAACTCTGCGCAGAGACCTTCAACAGAACACACCAGGCCCAGATCATCCAGGATGGAGGGATACACGCGATGACAAAGGCGGCGAATGGTTTGCGAGACTTCGACGATTCTCTCCTGCAGGGTGAGCAGGGTGTTTGCCACCCCCGATGGCGCGTCCTGCGCGGCTTGATGAACACCCATGGCAATCACCGCCAGACGCTGGATGGCATCGTCGTGGAACTCCTGTGCGATACGTCGCGCCCGCTCCTGTCGAGCTTCGAGTAGAGCGGATTCGTGCTGGCGCAGTGTCTCCTCCGCGCTGGCGATGTCCTGGTCCGGCCGAGCTTCGACATCCGGATGAGTTGTTGCCCTTGGAACGCTGGTTGTCATAACCGCGGGCCTTTCCGGTCCGGCGCGCCGCGATTGGAAGCCGCCGGATACTGTATGCCTTTCTTTTATGATAGCCGCTGCCGATGACCGACTCGTTGCCGGTTGGTGATCAGCGGTG
>JAEUQF010000178.1 GCA_016789745.1 Bryobacterales bacterium | reverse complement strand
ATCGCGGCTTGTGGCGGGTTGGGTGGATCTTCACCTTTGCGGCCACTGCCTACAACCTTGTGCGGATGCGGACGCTGCTGGCAAGGCCAGTTCAAGCCGCAACCGCATAGGGAGAAGTGTGCCCAAAAGTCGAGAGTGATCTACTTTGGGGCAAAATATCAAGGAAGTAAAGTGCTGTGTTGGGCCTGTGAGTAAGCCGTCCTGCGTAGAAGAGCACTTTGCGATGCAGGGTCCAGGCACTGGAGGCCCTTTTTCAGCAGCCTGCTAGGCGGCCTTCACTCAGACGCCCGTACACGTCGTGCCACAAGGCGCTGGCCCGGTCACCTCTTACCAACTCGGACAACCTTGTGCCGAACTCCACAGCCCGATGCAGACCATCAAGCGCTTGGGTGAAATCAACCGACTTGATCCGCCCGCCATCTGGCAAGCACCTGCTCCGACGTGCGCTCACCCAAAGAAAGCGGTTCGCAAATCCATTCGAAATGGCGGTATGCGAGAGGAGGCGATGTAGTTCCTGCTCGGTAACGTGAGCGATTAGCGAGATGTGCGCCCCTGTCGCCCGCATCGAACTGCTTTTTGTCATAGTCCGGAGATTGCCCGAATCAAAAGCCTCGCGCAGCACAGCAGACAGCGTGTTGGTGTCGCGCTCCATCGTCTGTAGAACCCTCGCAAGCTCCGGCTCGCAGACCAGCAGCCGCTTGTCGGAGACGCCGAGATCGTCGTGCGCTTCCTTCCCTGATCGGGGAGCGCCATCACGGACTTCACGGATGAGTCCCTCTCCGGTTGAAAGGCCCCCCGTTACGCGATGCTCCGTCCATTGTGGATCGATGCCCCGGAATACGTAGCGGATCTGGGATAGAGAACTCCCTTTGCGAGCTTTGGACGTTTCCCCGACGATTACCGTGAACAGGTTTAAGAAATGCGCATCCTGCTCGGCCCTGAAATGGGCATACCGGCCTGTCACGTTACCGACAAAAGTCAGCAACTGAAAAAGCAGCGCCGCCTCGTCCGCCTCCGAATGCGGGGATATCAATCGCACCAGTTCCCCCGCAACGCCATGGAAAGCGGCTTCCGACAATGGAGTTGGCCAGTCTGATCTCGGACTCCCAGATGTAGGCCGTTCCGGTGCTATCGGGCCCGGTGGGTACCGCGCAACGCTGCTGGCGATCTGCCGAACTTCTGCATCTGCCAAGGGCGGCTCGCAGCAGGCTTCGTTTATTGCAGAAAGCTCCGTAGCCATCTGCTCCTCCGATGCACCCTGCCGCCGGAGGCGCCCGGCATGCGACGTCAGTCCCTTGTTCCTGGCCCCTTCCGGAAGTTTGTTTGTGGGCCGCGATTTCCGGCCGCGCGCGTATCAAGGAGTGTCTGGGGCAAAGCGGGCAGTTTAGACAAGCAGTTGACCGGATCCTTTCGTGTCCACTGGTAGACCTTGCCGGAGAGATGCAGGGAGGGCGGGACCAGAATGTAACCACCGTCTCCCTTCAGATCGATCCCGTCAGCTAAAGCTGCAGGAAGCCGGCATCCTGGATGGCGAAACAGATAGTGTTGACCGCCGCCTCCCGACTTCTGGATGAGAGTGGCCGGAAGCGGCCCTACCTTCGCCTGCAATTCCTGCCAGGACTGCTGCCCGCCATTGCGGGGATCGATGTCAACGGCACAAACTCCGGAAGCCTTCCCCGTCGGCATGCCAATATTCGCATCCGGCCAACGTTGCCAATACGCTGGTACCCTCTTGGGGTCGGTTGTGGCGTCCTTAAAGCCGTGCATCGTGCGGGGGTGCTTGCCGATATCCTTGCACTCGGCGCGGCCACAGGTGCACCGTCCATTCCGGACCGAGTGCACCGGGAAGACGGGAACTCCCGCTGCCGCATACTCGAGAACGTCACGACGCACCGGCCCGCTCTTGAGCGCGTCCACCCCGCGCAGGACGTGCGGGTAATAGTCTTCCATCCCCTGGAACGGCTTCTGTCCCTGGTGGCTCCGGATGGTGACTTCCAGGTCTTCGGCTTCCGCCGCGATCTCGTCTGTGAGGGCACGGCTCACCGTGTAGGCGGTGCGTACCTTGTCGTTCACCGCGTCCGCCCGGCCTTCGAGAAACGTTGTCCAGGCCTGCGGCCATGAGTTTCACCATGCGCTTGCCCGCCGAGACCTCTCCGGCGTCTCCAGCGCGCCGTAGCGCGTCCATGAGCGCTTTCCCGGTACCGTTGCCCTGGCGCTCGATCCGGACATCCAGCGGGGCAACCTGGGAGAACAGCAGCGATTCACGCCGCCCCTCCTCCGACGTCGCCAGGACTGAATTGACCGCGCGAAACCGCGCGAAACCGCGCGGCAGTTCTTACCTCTTTCGCCTGCCGCGGCGGTTATGCCGGGCGGCCCGCCATTCCTGCCCGCACGCGGAGCTGCAGAACTCCTGGTTCGGGGTTCATGAACTAGCTCTCGCGGTTGCATCTGTGCTCGGTTGATAAGCAGGGGCAAACCTTGGAGGAACCGGCTTGACCTGTTGGCATCGTTGGGAAAGCTGATGATCTTGCGCGCCGCGTCCCGTCCGCATTACCGACGTTTACGGCGATATCCCGAGTCAGGCGGTTGACAACCTGATTGTCTTGGCGTCAAACGCGTCTACCGCGTAAGCCCCAGCGCCGCATACGGACACACAGGTCTAGTCGACCCAAAACCGCTGGCTGTCAGATTGGCTGTCAAACCTGTTTTACTTGATTGGACTAAGAAGCTAAGTCGTTGAAAATAATGGAGCCACCCGCCGGGATCGAACCGGCGACCTGCTGATTACGAATCAGCCGCTCTACCAACTGAGCTAGGGTGGCTCGCCTCAATTATTTTGCCACACCCGCCCCTGCTCTCGCAGCATCCGTTGCGTTATTTTCTCCCCACAACGAACTCGACGTCCGTGGCGCTGGCGCTCCCTAGCTCCAGAACGTTAGATACGGACCGCCATCCAGCACCCGTTGCAGGTACAGCCCCAACTCCCGCAGATGATAATCGCCCCACATGCACGACTCACCGCGAGGTACTGTCCCGCCGCCCGGCATCGCATCCCATCCGTTGGGTCGATGATACACCGCATGCAGCAGCAGTCCCTGATGCGACACGTCCGTACTCAAATACGGTTCACTCAGCAGCGCCGTTGCCGTCTTCACACCCGCCTGCCAATAGCGGTCGCCCGCCGCTGTCTCGCCCTTCTTGCGCAGCCACACACCCAAACGCAGCAAACCCTGCGCCCCGATTGCCGCCGCCGACGAATCCACCGGTTCATGTTGATTGAACGGGTCCGACGCACGTCCGCGCCAATCGCCCAACTTCTCCAGTCCCGGCGCACCGGTATCCCAATAGGGCACACCATCGGCCGCGCTGTTGTCGATGTAGAAATCGCAGGTGGCCTCCGCGGCCTTGCGCATCATCGCCGTCACGGCCGCGCGCCCGCCCCAAGGCTCCAACTCCGCATCTGGCAGCGTATCCAGAAACTCCAGCTGCTCGGCGTACCCGCACATCGCCCAAGCCAGCCCGCGGGTCCACGTCGAGAACGGCGCATAGCCCTGCTGCGTCCCCGGACACCGGTAGCGTCCGTCATTGCGATTAAAGATGCTTTCATGCGCCGTACGACCGCGCACATCATAGAAGTCACGGCCTTCGCCATAGTAGACGCCATACTTTGCCGTCGCATCGGCATGCGCAATCAACCGCCCCAGCAGGCTGATTCTGCTGTCGTTCTCGCCCATCAGCACATGGCCCAACCGGTGGCTGACAGCCAGCGCGCGCAGCGAGCGAATCGTATCCACAAACAGCGAATGCGGACCGTTAAATGAATACAAATACCCGCCGCCGCCATGAATGGTAGACCAGCGTGCCGCCTGCACCGCCCCGCTGCACATCAGCGCCAACTCATAGAACCGCTGTTCCCAAGTGTCGGCCGGCAGCCTGCCCTCGCTCATCAGCCGCAGCAGATTCCCATACGTACTCACATTGTTGAACCCGTGGTCATGCACGCCCACATGCGTTACGTGCACCGCCATCTTTTCCACGGTTCCCTTGCGCCCAATCTCCAGAAATGCTCCATCATCCGTGGCGTCATACTGCAGAATGGCCGACCCGTATTGAAAGCCCTGCGTCCATTCGGTCCAGCCGCGGGCCGTGTAGTGGCCGCCAATCGTGAATACTGGCGAGCCGGACTGCGTCGCCCAACTGGCTTCCAGGGAAAGGATTTTGGCGGCCGAGGCCTGCCACATGCGGCTGATCGAGGCGCGCAGCGTGGGTTCTTGTTTCGCTTCCATGAGTGAAACCCATCGTCGCATACGGCGATGACGGGTTGGAACAGAAGTGCCATTCTGTGTATCTATGTACATGGACGCTGTTGCCGACCGCCGTTATATCGCCATCCTTGCCGCGTTGGCTGCTGCCATTCTGATCGTAGGATCCAGCCTACGCCCTGCCAAATCCGTTGCTGTGGCAACACCATCGGAGACCGTGGCGCTACAACGCCGAGTGCAGCGCGAGGATCTGCGCGATATGGCTTCTTATCTCGCTTCCCGCTCGCAGGATTCCAGCCGTCATGTCATCGCAATCGAGGATGGCCGCAGTGCCGTCAATTTCGGCGCACCCGGCCAGATGCTGGCACCAGCCGAACCGGGGAACCCCGCGCCTCTGGTCTTGCTGCCCGCTCCCGGTCCCCTGCCCATCCCTCCTTTCCCTTCTGTTTTGCCTGGGGAACGCTGGACAGTCATGGTGGGCCGCCGCGCCGCGGGGACTCCTCTGTGGCGCGCCGCGCTGAACTCAGGCCGGCAGCCCGCGCAATGCCGGGGAGTTGAGATTGAGGAACTGATTCTTAACGCGCCGTTAACCGGGTTGCCGCTTGGCTCCGCCCTTTTTGATCTCGACGGCATGCTTGCCGGTATCATCGCCGATTGTGGGGAGACGCGCACTGCCGTTTCGGCTGCCAGTATTCCCAAACTGCTCGACGCCTTTCGAGACCCCGCGGTGCGCTTCCTGCCGCTGTACGGTTTCGACGCTGTCCCCACCGACGATGGCACCGCGGCGCTCTTCGATGCCAACGGGCTGTTCGTCCGTGAAGTCCGGCATGCCAGCGCCGCTGCCCGTAGCGGCCTGCGGGCCGGCGATCTCATCGTCTCCTCGCGCGACGACCTGCATCAGTTACTCTCCTCCGCAGCGGCGGGAACCGCGGTGGATCTACCCATTCTCCGCAACGGCCGTAAGCGCACCGTGCCTTGGGTTGCGGCGCCCGAACCCCGCCACGCCGGCATCAAGGCGCTTGCCACCGACGGCGTTCCCATTTCCGTGGAGCCCGGCACGCCGGCTTACAAGGCGGGTCTTCGCAATGGCGATCGTCTGGTCGAAGTTGCCGGACGCCCCGTCACACGGGCCGCCGATCTGGCTCGCGTCCTTGGCCGCTTCGAAGAGCCGCTGCTGGTCATCTACCAGCACAACGATTCCCAACTTGCATCGGTGGTGCGCCCTTGAACGCTCTCGCTTCGCTCGGTATCATCCTTCTCTTCGCATTGCTCGCCGGACACCTGGTTAAGTTCGTCCGCGTGCCCGAGGTTACCGGCTACATCCTGGCCGGCGTGGTTGTGGGGCCATCCTTCCTTGGTTGGATCAGCCACGAAAACCTCGCGACTTTGCAGGTCTTCAGCGAAGTGGCGCTCGGCCTCATCCTGTTTTCCATTGGCGCGGTCTTTGAGATGTCCAAGTTTCGCGAACTCGGCCGTCGCGCGCTGCTGGTCACCATCATCGAATCGCTGCTCACCGCGGTTCTCGTCTCCGGCGGCATGCTGCTTGCCGGACAGCCCTGGCCCGTCGCGCTGTTGCTGGGTGCCATCTCCATGGAGACCGCCGCTGCCACCACGCTCATGGTCATGCGCGAATGCAACGCCAAGGGCGCGCTCACCGATACCCTTACCGGCATCATCGCCATCAACAATATCCTCGCGCTCACCATCTTCAGCATCCTTGCCGCCGTGATCGATCTGACCAGCACCGGCCATACGGTCTACGAGGCGATCTTCCCGCTAGTCTGGCAGATCGTCGGATCGCTTGCGCTCGGTTACCTGATCGGCGTGCTGCTCAGCTTCTGGGCCGTACAGATCACCGAACATGGGGAAACTCTCATCCTCATGTCCGGCGCTGTGCTGCTGTGTGTCGGCCTCTCCAAGTGGCTTGACCTGTCGCCTCTCGTCTCCAGCCTTGCCGTCGGCGCCACCATGGTCAATCTCTCCGGCGTCAGCCGCAAGCTCTTCTCCGCGCTCTCCCGTACGGATCCGCCGCTCTATGCCATCTTCTTCGTCATTGCGGGTGCCGACCTCAATCTCAGCCTGCTCGCTTCTCTCGGAGTGCTCGGCATGGTCTACGTAATTGGCCGTTCGGCCGGCAAGTTTTTCGGCTCCCGTTACGGCGCGCGTTACGTTGGACTGCCACCGCTGGTCCAGCGGAATCTCGGCTTCGCCATGTTCTCGCAGGCCGGACTTGCCATCGGTCTGGTGCTGGTCATCAACGAACGTTTTCCACAACTGGGGCCCATTGTCACCACTGTCGTGCTGGCTTCGGTGGCCATCTTCGAGCTGTTCGGCCCACTGGCGGCGCGTTTCGCCCTTGTCCATAGCGGAGAAGCTCACGAGCAGGACCACGCCCCGGCGGTGCTTCTGGATTAACGCGGCCGTAACCCGATCGTGCTTGCTCTTCCCGCTCCCGGCGAGACAGAGTGGAAAGAGAGCATGACCGAGATCTCGATCGTGGGTGCCGGCATCATCGGCCTTGCCCATGCTTACGCTTATGCCCGCCGCGGCCATCGGGTGCGCGTCTATGACCGGTCTCCCCAAGCCGAAGGTGCCTCCATTCGGAACTTCGGCATGATCTGGCCCATCGGCCAACCTGCGGGGCAAAGGCTAGACATAGCCATGCGCGGCCGCTCGCTGTGGCTTACCGTGCTCCGGGATGCTGAACTGCCGTATCATCCGGATGGCTCGCTGCACCTGGCCTACTTTGAAGACGAGGAGGCGCTGGCCCGTGAGTTCGCCACCCGCGAACCACAGCGTGCGCAGTGGCTATCGCGCGCAGACACGTTAGCCCGCAGCAACGCCGTGCAGCCCGATGGCCTGCGTGGCGCGCTGTTCAGTTCTTCGGAAGTGGTGGTTGACGCACGCCTCACGCTGGCCCGCCTGCCTACCTTCCTCCACGAGCGATACGGCGTCACCTTTCACTGGTCGCATGCGGTCCGCCATGTCGCGGATCTGCCCGGTGATCGCGTCCTGATCTGCAGTGGTCATGACTTTGAAACGCTGTACCCGGAGGTGTTCGCCGATAGCGGTCTGACGCGCTGCAAACTGCAGATGTTGCGTACCATACCGCAACCGGATGGCTGGCGCCTTGGGCCCGCGCTGGCCGGCGGCCTTACCATGCGCTTCTATTCGTCTTTCGCACAATGCGCCGCGCTTGCCCCCCTGCGCCGCCGTTTTGACGAAACCATGCCCGAATACGGCCGTTGGGGCATTCACGTTATGGCGTCGCAGACCGCCGATGGCGCCATCACCCTCGGCGACTCTCACGAGTACGGCCCGTCTCCCAGCGTCTTCAACAAAGACGAGATCGACAACCTGATCCTGGCGTATCTTCAGCAGTTCGCGCACTTTCCGCAAATGCGCATTGCCGAGCGCTGGCACGGCATCTACGCGAAACACCCGGAGAAGCCTTACTGCGTCTTCGAACCTGAACCCGCGGTGCGCATCGTCACAGGCCTCGGCGGCGCTGGCATGACCCTCTCCTTCGGACTCGCCGACATCTTGTATGAAGCCTAAAGCCGTTATTTTCGATTGGGCCGGCACCGTGGTTGACTACGGCTGCCAGGCCCCGGTGGTGGTTCTCGACCGTATCTTCTCTGCCGAGGGCGTGCCGTTGGAAGGCTCCGAATCGCGCCACGCCATGGGCCTGCTCAAGAAGGACCAGATTCGCGAGATCTGCCGTCTGCCGCGCGTGGCGAACGCCTGGCAGGGCTCCTTCGGCCGCGAGCCCGGCGAACGCGATATCGAGCGTCTGGTTGCCAATTTCACTCCCTCGTTGCTGGCCTGCATTGAGGAGTACTCGAATGTCATCGCAGGCGTGCCCGCGATCGTGGCCTCGCTCCGCGCCCGCGGTATCCGCATCGGCGGGACCACGGGCTACACCCGGCCCATGCTCGATCTGGTCATCCCCAAAGCCCATGCGCAAGGCTATGCGCCGGACTTCGCCATCACACCCACGGAGACCAATAGCCTGGGACGCCCATTGCCCTGGATGATCTTCGAAGTCATGCGGCATCTCGATGTCTACCCTCCTTCCGCTGTCGTAAAGGTGGGCGATACGCCCAGCGATATGCAGGAGGCGCGCAATGCCGGTGTCTGGGCCATCGGTGTCGTCAACAGCAGTAACGAAGCGGCGGCCTTCGGCCCGGAGGTCGCCCGCCAACGGCTGGAGCAGGCCGGCGCGGACCGCGTCATTGCTACGCTGGAGGAACTCGAATCCGCCATGGAGTCTCTTGCATGAAGCCTCTGGTGCTGCTGTTGGCCTTCGCCGCGCTTGCGGCCGCACAGCCTCGACCTAAGCACATCATCGTCATCGGCCTGGATGGCTTCGGCGCCCAAGCCCTGCAGTTCGATGCCAAAGCTCCCAACCTTCGCGCGCTCATGGCCGCCGGCTCCTGGACCCTTAAGGCCCGCGGTGTCATGCCCACCGTCAGCAGTCCGAACTGGGCTTCGCTCATCATGGGCGCCGGACCGGAACAACACGGCATCACCTCCAACGACTGGCAGCCGGATAAGTTCGAGTTTTCCCCTTCCTGCCAAGGCATGGCCCAGACGTTCCCCACCATCTTCGGCCTGCTCCGCCAGCAGCGGCCGAGCGCGCACATCGCCATCGTTCATGACTGGGAGGGCTTCGGCCGCATGGTGGAAAAAGCAGCGCCTACGTTCATCCGCCACGTGAAGGGCTCGCCGCCGGCAACTCAGGCGGCCATCGCCTATTGGAAAGAACATAAGCCCGAGCTTCTGTTCTTGCACCTGGACGACGTCGACCACGCCGGGCACGACCACGGCTGGTGGGGGCCTGAATACAAGGCCGCCGTCGAGATGGTGGACGGGCTCATCGGCCAATTTCGGGAAGCGGCCGGCCGTGACGCCACCTTCCTCATTACTGCCGACCATGGCGGCAACGCCCGGAAACATGGTGGTAACACCATGGGCGAGTTGGAGATTCCCTGGATCCTCAGCGGGCCCGGCATCCGGCGTGGCGAACTCACGGTTCCGGTGAACACCTTTGATACCGCGGCCACGCTTGCCGCACTGCTGCGTTTGAAGCCACCCGCCTGTTGGATCGGCCAGCCGGTTGAATCCTCCTGGCGTTGATTTCGGCCCGCCATGCTATATTGGCGGCTCATGGCCAGTCTGGTTCAGCTACTCCATCCTGCCCACGGCCGCGCCGTGGCCCTTGTTGACGACCATAATCTGCAGGTGCTCACCAGCATCAGTTCAGCTTACGATCTGGCGCAGGAAGCCATCGCGACCGGAACACCGCTGGCCCGCCTGGCCGAAGACGCCACCACTTCGCTGACACTTAACTACGAACATGTGCTCAGCGGCAGGTCGGAGTGGGGCCTGCTGCCGGCCTTCGATCATCCTGCTGAACCGGGGCGCTGCCACGTCACCGGGACCGGGCTCACGCACATGGCCAGTGTCGAAACCCGTCAGGCGATGCATGCCGCGGGCGCCGTGGAAACCGACAGCATGCGCATGTACAAGTGGGGCGAACAGGGCGGACGTCCCATGTCCGGTTGCCCGGGTACCTCGCCCGAGTGGTTCTATAAGGGTAACGGTCTAATGCTGGCCGGCCCGAACCAGCCGCTGGAAGTGCCCTGGTTTGCCGAAGACGGGGGCGAGGAAGGTGAGATTGCCGGCATCTATCTCATCGATAAGGACGGCAACCCTTGCCGCGCCGGCATGGCCCAGGGAAACGAATTCTCAGACCATGTCTTTGAGAAGAAGAACTACCTGTATCTGGCTTCCTCCAAGATTCGCCAGTGCTCCATTGGACCGGAACTGAAGCTGGATCCGGACTTCGGCGACGTAGCCGGTTCCATCCGCGTGTTCCGCGGCGACGATACGGTTTGGGAAAAGCCGGTGCGCACCGGCGAGGCCAACATGTGTCATTCGCTGGCGAATATGGAGCATCATCACTTCAAGTTCCCGCTGCATTGCCGCCCCGGCGACGTGCACATCCACTTCTACGGAGCCAGTGCCTTCAGCTTCGGTGCCGGTTTGAAGCTGCAGGACGGCGATGTGATGGAGATCTGCTACGAAGGTTTTGGCAAGCCGCTGCGCAATCCGCTGAAAGTCACCGCACACGACGCTTCCCGCCTGGTGAAGGTGCGCCCGCTCTAGTCCGCCGCGCGGTGTACCACCGCTGCATCGTACAGCCTCCGTTTGGCCGATAGCCGCACCATCCGCGCGTCGATCACCGGCATGCCCAGCACGCGCGCGAAGGCCTCGGCTTCCGGTCGCTGCTCATTGTGGATCAGGAGGCCGCCGGGAAGCAGCATGTGGCGGATGTTGGTCAATGCCAGCGCCAGTTCCTTGTCCTCCAGATAAAGCAGCAGGTTAGTGGCGACGATCAGGTCAAAGCGCTGCGCCAGTCGTCCCGTGACAACGTTCAGCCGCGATGCGGTTACCTTCATCCCCAGCCCTTGGCTCGCGGCTTTCAGAAACGCCCGCTGCTCGTCATCTTCGGCCGCAAAGCGTAGCGGCAGGTCCGGCTGCGGACGGCCAAAATGGGCCACCACGCGCGGATTCAGGTCAGCGCACTGTACGGTCAACTCCTCCCGGCGGGCCAGACCCAAAGCCAGCAGCGATCCCGCCACGGCAAACGGCTGATAGCTGCGCGGCGGGCTGTCTTCCTGTAAGTCCATGCGCGGGGCGAAGTCCACGCCTGGACCAAGGATCAGCACGCGTTCCATCCGCAACGCGGGCTCGCGCTGCCGCAGTGCCCGCAAAGCTTCATAGGCTCCGTAGCTGGCTTCGATGGCTGTGTCCGAACTATGGCCCCGCGTCCGATAGAGGGCCGCCACCTGCTCGCGCGACTGGGATTCCACTTCCTTGGCATGCAGGAAGCGAATGGCCCGTTGATACTCTTGCACGAAGCGCGCCTCGGACGGCTGCATCCGCCGGAAATACGACATCCGGTCATTGCGCTCCCCGGATCGCTGGAAGGCTCGGAAACGGGCCAGTACGACGTCCGGCACCTGTTCCGAGCGTGCCGCGCGGGCAGGGTCAATGGACGGCAGGTCCGTGAAACTCGTCGATTGCAGGACGTAGAAGACCAGGTGATCCCATTCACCCTCTTCCAACCGTTGCGCCGCCTGCTGGTCGCTGTTGCGCAGGAACTCCGGCAGGTCGGCAAACAACGGGCGCAGGGGTTCGGGCAGATCCGCCACTCGCAGCCCCACGACGGCCAGTGCCAGCCACCAGCGGATCACGGCAGCTTGGATTCGTCGATCTCGATGCCCAGCCCCGGCCCTTCCGGCACCACGTAGGTATCTGTTTCAATGCGCAGCGGGGTTCGCAGGAAACGATTCGCGATGGCCAGCACCTGCGGGTTGTACTCCACCAGGTGACAGTTCACGGCGGCCGAAAACTGCAGCGCGGCGGCAATCTGCGGGCCGCAGGCAATGCTGAGGTGCGGCACCACGTCGGCTTTGGCTACGGTTGCCATGCTAGCTAACCGTATGCCTTCGGTAATGCCGACGCGGCCCAAGTCCGGCTGATACACGCGCAAGACGCCCTCACGGAAGAAAGGAGCCATTTCGTATCGCGTTCGGTACGACTCCCCTATGGCGATTGGCGTTGCCACGCGCTGCGCCAGTGCGGCATGCTCGGTCGGACTCTCCGGCAGCAGCGGCGCTTCAAACCACAGCGCTTCCCGTAGATCCAACTCGCGTCCAAAGCCGATCGCTTCGTCCAGGTCAAACCGCCACAGCGCATCCACCGCATAGCGCGTGCCGGTGGGCATTTCGTCCAGGCTTTCCAGAAACTCGCCCGTGTGCGGTGTGTCGTAGAAGAGCTTGAAGCGCGTCAGGCCCGCATCGCGGTAGGGCAGGGCAGCGGCACCGCGGCCGGCCAGCGGCAATCCGCTGACATACGCCGGCAGGCGCCAAGCAGGGTTCTCCGACAGCATCGCGGCAATCGGCTTTCCGGCCATTTTGCCCGCAATGTCCCAGAGCGCGATGTCCACCCCGCTTATGGCATCCATCATGAAGCCGCCGGTTTGCCCCCGCACGCGCATGGTGGCATACATGCGGTCCCACAGCCACTCGATGGCCGCGCGCGAACCGTCAAACGGCACGCCGACAATGGCCGGCGCCAGCAGCAGTCGGACGATCTCGCAGGCCACTTCCGGAGCCAGCGGGGCTTGTGCCTCGCCCCAACCCACCACGCCATCAGCCATCGTTACTTTGACCAGCGCCGTCTCGTAGTTGATCGAGTACAGCGCGGGGTAGACGTCTGACCAGCGGTAATCGCCGGCGCCGCCAGCCAGCCGTGTGGGGGTTCCCGCGCCGCCCATCGCCTTAGCGAAGTCGCGCGGCAAACGTACCGGCCAAGCTTCGATTTTCTCAATCATCATGCTTCCGCCATGGACCGCAGCAGTTCCAACTCCTGCAATCCCGTACCGGCCAGCGTTGAGGTGGGATGACGCACCCGCGCACTGGCCAGAATGCCGCGTTTGACCATGTTGTGCTTCATGGCAGACACGCCAAGTCCCGGCTGTAATTCATATCGGAGCAATGGTAAAGCATTTGAGAAGATTCGCCACGCTTCGCCTTTGTTACCACTCTCCATGGCGTTCCAGATGGCTACGAAGACCGCCGGAATATCGTTATTAGGCATTGTCCCAATGGCGCCGCGCTCCATCTCTTCGATGAAAAATTGCCCGTTCAACCCGCCGAACAGGCCCAGGTCCGGGGCGGCCGTGTGGAGCGCGCTGATCTTTGGGGCAGTGGGCGGGGCCTCCACTTTCACCAGTGTGACGTGCTCAATCTCGCGGCCCATGCGCGCCAGCAGCGGGGTGGGCATCGCCACCGTGGTCAGCAGCGGCGCATCCTGCACCATGATCGGAATGCGCACAGCCTTGCTGATGGCATCGAAGTAGAAGAACAGGCCGTCGCCGTCGGGCTTCAACAGATAAGGGGGCAGCACCATCAGCGCATCGGCGCCCTGATCCTGTGCCTCGACACTGATCCGGACAGCGGCGTCGGTGCCGGTATGGTTGGCACTCACCACTAGCGGCACACGTCCGTTCACCCGTTTGACGATGCGGCGCAGCAGGTCGATGCGCTCCTCGGCCAACAGCGTGTAGCCCTCGCTGGCATTGCCGAATAGGCCAAGACCGTGGACGCCAGCATCGAGTGTGTAGTCGATGAGCCGGTCCAGGGAGTCGAAATCAAGGGAGCCGTCGTCGTGGAAGGGGGTAGCCAGGATAGGGAATACGCCGCGCATAAATAGGAAGGATGAATATACCATGCTGAGGCGGGTGCTCTGAAATATTTAGTTTCTATCCCCCGCCCCTCCTCCCCTGCGTTAAGCTATCCCACACACCTATGCCATCGCCTCGGCCACTTCGAGATCCTCTCACTGCTCGGCCAGGGCGGTATGGGCGAGGTCTACAAGGCCCGCGACACCCGTCTGCACCGCACCGTCGCCATCAAGGTTTCTCGATCCCAGTTTTCCGAGCGCTTCACCCGTGAAGCCAAAGTCATCTCCAGCCTCAATCATCCGAACATCTGCGCGCTCTATGATGTCGGCACGCAGGACGGGCTGCATTACCTGGTTATGGAGTACCTGGAAGGCAAGCCGCTCGAAGGGCCATTGCCTTTGGAGAAACTGCAGCGCTACGGGATGGAGGTCGCGGCGGCGCTCGATGCGGCGCATCGCAAAGGGGTGACCCATCGCGATCTGAAGCCGGACAACATCCTGGTGACGGCCGCGGGAGTAAAGCTGCTCGATTTCGGACTGGCGAAGACCGCCGATCAGCCGGGGCCGTTGGACGCCACTGTGCGAAAAGCCCTGACCCAGGAAGGGGTGGTCATGGGCACTTTTCCCTACATGGCTCCCGAGCAGTTGGAGGGCAAGGATGCCGACGCCCGCACCGACATCTGGGCCTTCGGCGCCGTGCTCTACGAAATGGCGACGGGCAAGCGCGCCTTTGGCGGCCAGACGCAAGCGACGGTGATCGCTAGCATTATGCATGTGGCGCCGCCGCCGGTAACCGAGGCGCAACCCGCGATGCCCGCGGCCCTGGACCGCATCATCAAGCGGGCCCTGCAGAAAGATCCGGAGGAGCGCTGGCAATCGGCGCGGGATCTGCTGATCGAACTACGGGAACTGACGGGGCCAGCCGTACCGCCCCCAACGCCCGGCGTTATCGCCTCCCCCGGTGTCTGGCGCTGGGCCGCCGTAACGTTGGGCCCAACAGCCACGGCATTGACGGGCGTGCTGTTGCTGCGCCAGCCGGAGCCTCCTCAGAGGGTGCATTTCGAGATACTTCCTCCTCCGGAGTTGCGGTTCACAGCGCGCATTTCCCGCATCTCGCCGGACGGCCGGAAACTGCTGCTGAGCATGGGGCCGCTGTCAATTGGCGGCGAACTCTACATCCGCCGCCTGGATTCGCCGACGCTGCTGAAGTTGGAGGGCACTCGCGCGACCACCGATGCCGCCTGGTCGCCCGATAGCAACGCGATCGCCTATCTCAGCCGCGGGAGGGTGATGCGGGTGCAGGTGGACGGCAGTTCCCGCCAGACTCTGGCGACGATCAGTGAGGGGGAAGGTATCGCCTGGGGCGACGCTGGCATTCTGGTGGGCCAACAGAAAGGACCGCTGCTGTTGATTCCCGCCTCAGGGGGCACACCTACGCCCGCTACGACTCTGGATGGCGCCGCCGGTCACACCTCGCACTCCGGGCCCTACCCGCGGCCGGACGGAAAGCGATTCGCCTTCCGTGCGCAGAGTACCGACCGCAACACCGAGGGCATTTACGTTGGTTCGGCGGGCGGAGCCATCCGCAAGATGCCCGCCCTGACGCAGACGCGCAATTTCGCCGGTTTCGGCTTCTTCCCGGAGCCCACTGGCATGGTGGCCCGGCGCATGGATTGGGACAAACTGACGGCGACTGAAGAAGCCATCACCCTCCCGAACGGGACCATGCCTTCTATTTCCCGAAACGGCACCCTGCTCTACATCGAAACCGAGCCGCGGAGTGTCGCTGGCCAGGAGACCGCCGGTCTGCACCTGGTCAATCGCGCAGGGACGCCGCTGGCCGTGCTTCGCCATCCCGACGCCCAAGCCTATGGCCATCCGGAGTTCTCGCCGGACGGCAAGCGCCTCCTCTTTGAGAACAATGGCCAACTGTGGGTGGTGGACTTGGCTCGCAAGGCGTTCACGGTGGTAAACAAGGAGTTTTCATGGGCCGGGGCATGGTCGGCTGACGGGCGCACCATCGCATTTTCGTCCCGCGGGCAAATGTGGCAGGTTCCGGCGGAAGGCGGAGAGCCCCTCTTTCTGGGCCCTGGTGCCTTGCACCACGTCCAGATGATCGGGCCGCGTGAATTCGTGGGCGATTCCGGACAGGGAGGCACCGGCACGCTTCTGCAACACCTTACCTTCGGCGCTGCTCGCGCCAGCCGCACCCTGGTTTCCGAACCCGCCCTCAACCCCCAACTCGCACCGGGCCGGAAATGGCTGGCCTACGACCGTTTCGCCGGCGACGCCCGGTCTGTGTTCCTACAAAGCTGGCCCGACGGCAGACTCACCATCCCGGTGCCGGATGGCGCTGGATCCTGCCCCCGGTGGCGCGCCGATGGGAAGGAGTTGTTCTTCCTCCGTGCGAATGGCACGCTGGTGTCCACCGCCGTGATCGATAACGGCGATACGCTCAACTTCGGCCCCATCCAGAGGCTGCAGCAGGCGAACACGGTAAACGGACGCTACGCTGTCAGTCCGGACGGCCAAACGTTCGCCTACGGCAGCCACGGGGAAGGACGGGAATCCGGCTCGAAACTGCACGTGATCGTGAACTGGCGCGGGGGCAAGTAGCGTCTCCCACGCCAGGGTGGGTGCGCCCTATAACCCAAACGCCACCACATGCACCCGCTGGTCCGGAAACGCAAAGCCCAGGATCGCCGGATGCACGAAATGCTGGAAGTCCCGGAACTTCATGTGGATCACGTCGCGGTGCGTGCCGGCGTTGAAGGCGATCTCGTCCTCATACGACAGCGCCCGGTCGACGTACACCGGGATATCCCCGTAAAGGTTGCCGAACGGGGGCATGGCGCCCAGTTCACAATCGGGGAACAAGGCGGCCAGCTCCTTTTCATTGGCCAGGCGGAGGTCGGAAATGCCAAGCGTTTTCTTCAGGATGTCGAGTTCGATGTGGGCGCTGGCGGGCAGCACGGCCATGGCGAAAACGCCGTCGGCGACGAACACAACGGTCTTTGCCACTTCCCACGGCGGCGTGTGGTCGGCTTGGGCCAGGTCTTTGTTGGTATAGGTGAGCCGGTGCGTCTTATGCGTGTACAGCGCATGATGCCGGTCCAGGAACTCTGCCAATCTGGGAGCGATCATCGGAGGCTCTCCTTTCTCAT
Organism: Bryobacterales bacterium; assembly: GCA_016789745.1. Taxonomy (GTDB): domain Bacteria; phylum Acidobacteriota; class Terriglobia; order Bryobacterales; family Bryobacteraceae; genus CADEFT01. The sequence continues at coordinate 34,935 of JAEUQF010000178.1, read as the reverse complement.
TCGATGCAGGAGCAACTCGGGGGCCAGATCCGTCCCGGCTAAATCCGGATACCCACCGACCACAAACCGTAGCCGACGGCTTGCCGGATCCACAGCCAGCGCTGGCTCCACAGATCACGCTGCTGCGACGGGCGGGGCGACCCGTAAACGCGCACGCCCTGGCTCTCCAGCATCCGCTTGGCGCGGAAGATGTGATACCCGTCGCTGACCAGGATGCAGGTCCGGAGGTCCATGCGGCGCATGATCTCGGCCGCTGCCTTCGTACTTTCGGCGGTGGAGGCGCCCTCGGCTTCGAGGATGATATCCTCCACCGGAACGCCCCGGCTGGCCAGATACTTGCGCCCGACTTCGCTTTCGGTCCAGTCCGGGTCGCCGCCGGATCCGCCCGTGGTCAGGATACGCGGTGCCAGCCCGCGCAGATACAACTCCAGCGCGTGGTCGAGACGGGCCTTCAGCACCGGCGACGGCCGGCCACGGTATTCGGCCGCACCCAGCACGACGATGACGTCGGCCAGTTGTGCCTCATCGGCAACGGACTGTCGCTGGATCTCGGCCGTTAAGCGCCAGAGATAACCCGCTATCCCGACACTGAGGATCGCGGGGAGTATCCATACCCAGCGTTTCATTGATCAACTCCAGAATACTCCTGTTGCCGGGGCGGCGCGCCTTCATGATTCTTTTACAGAAATCTCACGGTCCACCGAACTGCAGGACTTAGCATGAAGTGGTGAGGAGACAGCGCACCATGAAAACAACCACAATCATCGTCACCGCGGCACTGCTGAGCGCCGGAACGCTTGCGGCCGAGACGCTGGCGAGCGGCATCGCGTTCCAGACGCCGTCGGGCTGGACAGCAACAGTGGTGGGCGACGCGGCGGCCCTGGTTCCACCCAATGCCTCGGCTCAGAATGAGTTGTACGGCATCGCGCCGCTGGCCGGTGTGAAGGACAGCAACGATCCGCAACTGCCCGCCGTGCTGGCAAAGAACTTCGAAGGCGAAGGGGTCACGGCGCAATCGGTGGGACAGCCGGTGGTGTTCCAGGCGGCCGGCGGGGCAGGGAAGGTGTTCGGCTATGACGTAAACAAGAACGGCGAACGGGGGCGAATGCTGTTTTTCGTGGTCAGCCTGCCTGGCAACCGCGCGGCGTTGCTGGTTGCGGCCGGAACACCGCAACTGCTGGCGGCGCGGCAATCGGCACTGGCCGAAGCAGCCACCAGCATTCATCTGCAGGCAGGGGCGAAGGCGGCTCCGGCGGTGGGTGCTCCCGCGGCGGGGACTCCGTTGGTGCGCCAGTGGATGGCCCGGTTGACCGACAAGAAGCTGGTGTACATGAGCAGCTACAATTCCGGCGGCGGCGGAGGCGGCTACAGTAGCGAAAAGAAGCTGTTTCTGTCAGCCGACGGCAGCTATGCCTTTCGCGCGGCCAGTTCGGTGTCGGTATACGTGCCGGGGGCGACGGGCGGGTCCGCCGGGCGTGATGCGCAGGACGGCCGCTGGCGCGTGGTGGAGCAGGGCGGACAGGCGCTGCTGGAACTGACGGCGTCCAACGGTACGAAAGAGATGATTCAGTTATCCGCCGACGGTACAAGGACGTTTTTGAATGGGAAGCGCTGGTTTGTGGTGGGTATCAACGAATAACAGAGCGACAAATAAGGAGAACTCCCATGAAAACAATGCTGCTGTTGTTGGCGCTGACGGCGCCGGGTTTCGCGCGGACCCCCTTTCTCGGATGGAAGGACATCCTCTTCGATCTGCCCGATACCTGGGCGCGCGAGGAGCGCGACCGGACGCTACTGCTCTATCCGGAGGGCAAGGACAAGGCTACCGGCATCTACCTGGTGGCACGGCTACCGAAGGCGAGCGGCCCGCAGTCCCCGGAAGTCGACGAGTTCTTCCTGAAAGTGTTGCAGGCCATGGGCGTGGAGAAGACCGCCGCGCCGGAAACCGTGATCGCCGATTCCACCGCGTCTTCCCTACGGAAGTGGAACTTGGGCGGGAAGCTGGGTCCGGGCGTTGGGTACTTCGGCGCCTCCGTGGTGAAGGGCGAGGCAGTGGCGCTGATGGCCATCGACAGCAGCAACGCGCTGCAGGCCAACCTGATGGATCTGCGCTGGATCCTAAGCACAGCACGATTGGCGGCCCCTGCTGCCGCGCTGTCGCCGGCGGCATCACCGGCCGCCGCTGCCAAACCCGAGTACGAACTGAAGTTCACGCGCGTGCAGACGCGGACCAGGGAGGGCAGGGTCGCGGAAGAAGACCGGATGGAGGGCGTGCTGACCAATCAAAGCCAGCGACCGTTCAAGGTAGCGCGGATCTTGATTGAACTGCGCAACAAGGACGGCAAGGCCGTGCGCAACTATGTGCGGGAAGTGAAGGATCTGGCTCCGGGGAAAGAGGCGACGTTCACGGCGTTCGGCTACACGCTCCTGTTCAGGGATCCGAAATTGTTCTACCGTGTCGAGATCGAGTAGAGATCAGGCGCGGGGCGGGGCGAGGCGGCGCACTTCGTCGAACCAGTTCACAGTGGGGTGTTTCGGAGCTTCACAACCCTCTTGCAGAAACCAAACGGACGCCGCGGAAACGCTTCTTTCTATCACGGCCGAAACGCTGGCCAGCGGCATCTCTTTGCAGACCCCCTCGGGCTGGACGGCGACCGTATCAGGGACGCGGCCGCGCCGGTTTCCCCCCGACGCCTCGCCGCTGAACCAGTTGTACGGCATCGCGCCGCTGCCGGGCGTGACGCACAGCAACCCGAAGGGGAACGGTTGCCGAAACTCCTTCCCCTCCTCGGCGGGTGTCGGATTTTGTGCAGTGCCGCCAGCCCGTCGAGCGCTGCTTTCCCCAATCCCCACAACCACATCCATGTCTTACCCGAGGCCCCCGCTGCCATCCTGAGTTCGCCATGGAAAACATCGCAGAACCCGAAATCGTCAACCCCGATTCCAAGCCCCACGACCGCCGCGCCGAAACCTCCCCCGAAAACGGCGCCAAGTCCAAGGGCCCAAAAACCGAGTCCGGCAAGAAGCGGTCCGCCGCCAACTCCTTCAAGCACGGACTCTACTCCCGCGACATCGTCCTTGCCACCGAGAGCCGGACCGAATACGAGGCCCTCAAAGCCGAGTTCCTCGACGAATTCACCCCCGCCAACCTCGAAGAGCACGAACTCGTCATCGACATGGTGAACGCCCGCTGGCGTATGCGCCGCGCCGAGCGCCACGAAAAGGGACTCATGAACCTCGAGATGTCTCGAGCCCTGAAAGAAGCCCCGACCGAGTTCGAGAGGATGGACGCCGTCACCCTCGAAGCCCTCGCCATCCAGCGGCTCTCGGCCACGCCGGCTCTCGAGAACCTCAACCGCATGGCGCAGCGTTTCCAGCGAACCTATTTCCGCTGTCGCGAAGCGCTGCTCCGGATGCAGCGCGAACGCGGCGTCGCCAGCCCGGACCAAACCGCCGGATCCGCACCACCAACCGTTAGGGACGAACCTACTTCGCCTCCGCCGACTCCTCCCGCGGCGCCCGAACCCCGCGTTACCGGTTGGCGCCGTTGGTTCTCCGTTCTGGCCCTGTTTGTGATTTCGCTGCTGGCGATTGGCGCCCAGCTACCGCCTCGCGGCGCGGTTTCGCACCCGCCGCTAAACCGTTAACCCGCCGCGAGCGCTGCGCTTATCCCTATCTGCAGCGTCTCCGGCCCGATCTTTGACAATTTGCCCCCCCTCCGGCTTCCCGAGGCGGAGCCCTGCCCGAAACCCACGCCCGCTACCCGCCGTGCCTGGCCAGCGTACCCGGCTCAACTCGATAATCTCTACGTAACTGTCGCGTATGCAGCGCCAGGAAACAGGCGTATAGTAAAGGCATCATGCAATCCGGGTCTAGTGGTCAACGGACCAAGCCGGAAGAGTCGATGCTGGCATCGGCTACGTTCGATGCTGTGCCCCGAGTTGGCGTTGTCCTCTCGTCGCTCAAACAAGCCGAGGAACATGACGGCACCAAACTCACCGGGTTGGCGCAGCCCTGTCCTCCCGATTCTTCCCTCTCACGTGAACAGATGGCGGCGATGCTGCATAAGGCGATGGAGTTCAGTGCCAGGCGCCTGTCGCGGCCGGGCCGCAGCGGACCGCGCAAAATGCCGGAATCCGATGAATGGGTAGTATTTGTGGCGGCGCTGTCGGCCCAGTCGCGTGCCGACGAGGTGCTGGTGTTCACGATGCTCGAAGACTACGCCAAACGCGGCATGGGCCGGCGATTGACGCTGGCGGCCGATGGCGCGGCTCCCGCTTCGTGGTCGGAACGCCTGAAGCAGGTAAGCGCGGCGCATCCGGCACGGCGCATTGAGTATGTGGATTTATCGAAGGATGCCTGGCTGCAGGCCCCGGCCCCACGCCGCACCTTCGCCAAAAGCAATCCGCAGGGCGTCTATGCGCTGGCGAAAACGGTGCTGGAATGCGACCGGCTGATTTCCATCGCACCGCTGGCGACCTCTCCCGTCACGGGCGTTGCAGCGGCGGTGGCCAACTACTGGGCCGTCGCGCCGCGCGAGGTGTATGGCGCCAATCGCGAGAAGCTGTTTGCCCTTGGTGATGCCGTGGATGTGTTGACCGATCTGTATCTGCACCATCCGGCGGACTTCGCCGTAGTGGGCGGCGCGCAGCATCGTGACGAGAAGGGCGCGGTGCGGCACAACATCGTCATCGCGGGTGGAAACGCAGTGGCGGTGGACACGATTGCGGCGGCCGTGATGGGCTTCCAAGCCGACAAACTGCCGCTGCTCGACCGGCTGGAGGCGCGTGGCTTCGGTGTTGGGAATCCCGACTCCATCTGGACGCGCGGGAATGAGATTGACGAGGCCCGAAAGGCCTTTCAGAAACCGGCAGGCTACCTATGAATCGACGGCAATTCTTTCTGACAACGGCGGGCGCGGCGGCGCTCCAGGCGGCTCCGGACAGCCGTACGAAGATCGGGCTGGTGCGGTCGACGCATGGCAAGCTACGGCAACCGGCTTCGCTGGAAGACGGGCTGAGCTACGAGCAGGTGCGCGACATGGTCTTCACGGCCATTGATTACGGCGCCCCGAAGGCGGGCTCGCTGGCGGACAAGATCAAGCCGGGCTCCTGGGTGGTCATTAAGCCGAACATCGTGTTCCTGCGGCCCCATCCGGCCTATGCCTTGGGCGACATCACGGACTTCCGGGTCACGCAGGCGGTGCTGGAGTATGTGGCAACGCGGTCCCAGGCCGCGCGCGTGACCATCGCAGAGGGCGGCACCTACCGCCGGCCTTCGGACAAGGCGGAAGATAACGTGGTGACGCAGGGCGGCAAGCGCGTCAGTGCTATCGGCTTTGAGTGGGGGGATGAGGAGTTCCCCGGCTTCGACGGGTCACTCGGTTCCATGATCCGCAACGCCGCGATGGCGAATCCGGCCAAGAAGTTCGACTACGTGGATTTGAGTTATGACTGCGTGCGCGGCCCTGACGGCAAGTTCAAACGCATTGAGGTGCCGAAAGCACCCAACGGGCAGGGCGCGTTTGGCGGGCGTTCCGATTACTTCGTCACCAACACCATCACCGGCTGCGACTTCCTGATTTCGGTGCCGGTGATGAAGGTGCACCTGCAATCGGGCATCACGGCGGTGTTGAAGAACTACGTGGGGACGGCGCCCCGCGAAGCCTATGCGCTGCCCGGCGGATTCCACAACGCACTGCTGCACGAACAGCATTCGGCAGGCGACCGCATCGACCCGTTCATCTGCGACCTGGCTGCGTTCCATCCGCCCGACTATTGCGTGGTGGACGGCATTCGCGGCCTGCAGAGCCAGGAGCATTCGGTGCATCGCGATGACCAGACGGTGCGGTCCAACCTGGTGATGGCCTGCGAGGACCCCGTCATGAGCGATGCAATGGCGGCCAAACTGATGGGCTTCAACCCGCACGACATCGACTTTCTGCAGATGGCTTCGAAGCGCATGATGGGGTCGATGGACCTGTCCACCGTGGATCTGCGCGGCGATGAGCCGGATCGCGACAACCGCAATTGGGAAAAGCCGAAGCGCTGGTATGGGCGCTGCAATCGCGAATGGCGTCTGTCGGCCGGGCAGGGCTGGCAGCAGCACACCGCGCCCTTCGACACGCTGGATCTGGCGAAAGCGACCGGAGTCGCCCCGGCGGCAGGCACCGTTTACAAGGCGGCTGTCACAGTGGATTCGCGCGGGCACCAGACGGGATTTCTCTGGCTTGGCGTGCGCGGGTCGGTGACGGCGCGCTGCAATGGTGAGACCGTGGCGCAGTTTGAATCCGACACGCGGTATCGCGTCGGCCAGTTCCAGTTCGCGGTGTCGTTGAAGCCCGGGAAGAATGAACTGGAGTTCACGATGCAGCCGCGGCAGGGCGAAGCGCTTCTCAGTGCCCTGGTGACCGGCAACAATAACAGCGGCGATACGCCGGACGGGATTCGCTGGCGGGCTTAGGTTGCTAGCGGCTCGGCCACGCCCATTTGGGTGTTTGGAACGGCGTGGCACCATCCAGTGCCGTTTCCCCGAAGCTCTTTCGTAAGTGCAGCCGCCGGCAGAGAGTGGCCGTTTCCAGGCTGGCGATCAAGGTCGGCGCGTGGGTGACGACGACGATCTGCGTCTGCTTCGCGGCTGCCAGGATCAGCCTGGCCAGCGCCGGTAACAGATCAGGGTGCAGGCTGGTTTCCGGCTCGTTCAGAACCATTAACTCCGGCGGCCGCGGCGTTAGAAGTGCGGCGGCCCAAAGCAGAAAGCGCAGCGTCCCGTCGGACAGTTCCGCGGCGGACAGCGGGCGTAGCAAGCCATGCTGCTGCAACTGCAACTCAAAGCGGCCGTTGCGGTCTTCCACCTGCAACCGGCTGCCAGGGAAAGCATCGTCGAGAGTGATGGGTAGTGCTTCATCGGCACGGATCTCGATGATAGTCTGCAACGCGGCGGAAAGGTTGCTGCCGTCATGGTGAAGAATCGGCGAGAAGGTGCCGATCTGCGCGGCCCTGGCGGGTGAATCGATATCGGTACGGAAGTGGTCGTAGAAGCGCCACTGGCGTACGGCTTCGCGGACCTGCAGCATCTCCGGCGCACGTTGCGGGTCGGCCACGCTGGCGAGCATGCTGTCGGTGTCGGCAAGATGCTGCGTGAGCATCACGGGTTCTTCGTCGTGCATGGTTGGGAGCCATACGAAATTGTTGCGTCGATCCACCAGCGCCGAGACCTTGCGATAGACGGGCCCATGCCACAGGCATTCGCGTTTCACCCGTGGATCGAGGCTGAACATGGTGGCCGGCGGAGGTTGCGGGGGAAAGCCTAGGTCAATGCTGTATCCATAGTCGTCGCCGCCGAATCCGAGTTTCAGGCTCGCGCTATTCCTTTTGGCGAGGCCTTCGACAGCGTGTTCGCCGCGACGCACGCTTTTGGCGATGGTTTCTGGGCCAGCCCAGAACGTGGAGGCCAGACCCCCTTCCCGCGCCAGCGAAGCGATGACGGAGTTCTGTGCGGTATCGGCCAGCAAACGCAGGGAACGGTAGACGCTGGACTTTCCGCTGCCATTCGCACCGGTGACCAGCGTGAGTTGCTCCAAAGGTAGAATCAGATCCCGCAGTGACCGGTATCCCTGTATGGCGACGGTGCGAATCATTGGTGCGGGGTCAGGCGTCCACAGCCGGCAAACGAATCAGGAAGCTTGCCCCCGCCGGTGGGTCCAGCAGGCGCAGGTCACCGCCGTGATCGAGCACCGTCTGCCGGGACAGCGCCAGACCCAGGCCCAGTCCATCCTGCTTGCCCGCGGTGACGAAGGGCTCAAACAAGCGCTCGCGCACCTCCGGCGCGATGCCGGGGCCGGAGTCCGCCACTTCCACCTCGGCGAAGTCCCGGTTGCGGCGGATGGAAATCCGAATATCGCCGCCCTCCGGCATCACTTCGAGCGCATTGCCGATCAGGTTCACCAGCACGCGCTCCATGCGGCTGCGCTCACAGCGCACATGCACATCGGGCGTGTTGTCCACCAGAATCGTCACCGCCTGCTGCGCGGCGCGGGCGCGCTGGGAATCGACGGCGCGTTCCACCAGTTCGCTAACCTCGCAGACCATCGGCTCCTCCGGCCGCGAGCGTCCCACCTGGCTCAGTTCGCCGAGCATCTTCTGCATCCGCTGCGCGGCCTTGTAGATCTGCTGCGCGGTCTGCTTCTCCTGTTCGATAGGCAGCTCGAACTCAGCCAGCATCTCAGCCCCGCCGAGCACGGCCGCCAGCGGATTGCGCAGGTCGTGCGCCACCGACGCGGCCAGCCGCCCAATGGCGTTGATCTGCTCGCGCCGAATTCGTTCGGCCCGCGAAGTTTCGATCGAAGCTGACATGCGATTAAAGGTGCGCGCCAGCACTCCGAGTTCCGCCGGTGCATCTTCGGGAACCCGCACCGAGTAGTTCTCGCGGCTCAGTTCCATGGCCGCCTCATTCAGTTCGCGCAACGGCTTGGTGATCCGCCGGGCCAGCGTCCAACTGAGCGCCAGGCCGACGGCCATCGCGGCCAACCACGTCAGCAGCACGCGGCGGCTGAGCGAATCGGCGCGCGCCGACACCGCGTCCAGCGAGCGCACGGCCAGGAATGTGCCGGTGGGCTTATTGGACGCATCCTGCAATTCCGTTCGCCGGATCGCGAACATCCCAGGCTGGCTGCGCAGACGGATCGCATCGCTTGGGGAGAGCGTCGTGGCCTTCACCTGCTCGCCGGCTTGCAGCAGGAAGTCGCCGCCAGTGTCGCGTTTCAGGTCATGCAGAATCTCCCCGCGTATGGGATGCGCGGCCAACAGGACATTGAGAAGTGCGCGCGAGCGGCCGGCATCCACATAGACCGGCGTCAGCAGCACCTGCCACACCTCGCTATCCCAGACCACAAAGCTGGAGACCTGGTCGGGGAAGCGCGCGAAGGCCGGTGTGAAGAATGCGCGGTCCAGGCGCGTGCCGTCTTGTAAGGCTAACGGGCGCGAACGGCCCAGCGAAGCCAACACCACGCCGTCCGGATCGGTGACCACAAATGCGGCCGCGGCGATATCCGGGCGATTGCCGGCGATGCGGCCCCAGAACTCGCCTGCGGTATCGCGGATAGTCGCCTTGTCCCGCGTACCGAAGGCGGCGCGTACATCGGACATCGACGCGATCGACGTGCTGACGGCGCCCAGCAGCACCGCCCGCGATTGCCACAGCGCATCGGCCGACGCGAGATTGGCGCGCACTTCGTCTTCGACCCCCGCCCGCAGCGCGGCTACCGAATCGCGCTGCACCAGCCATACGGTGACCGCGAACAACGCCGTAAGGGCAATGGCGATGGAGAGATAAATGCGCAGGAGAAGGGAAAGCCTCATGGCACCTGCCCGGGATAAATGTCTTTGGTCACCGGCGGATAGTCCTTGCCGTACTTGTTCTTGTGCGGCGCGGGGATGAAGCCGGCGGTGGACAGGGTGAGTTTCGGCAGTTGCAGACCGTCGGCGGGGACGGTAACGGTGCGCTCGGCCTGTTGCAACTTCTCCGGCAACACGCGTTCGTGGAAAACGCGGAGGTTGTAATCGCCGGGAGGTACATTGGCGATCTGGAACACGCCGTCGGCCTTGGTGACGGCGAAATGCGGGGTGGGCAGAACGACAATGAGAGCGCTCATGGTGGGATGAATATTGCAGAAGACCCGCACGATTCCCGCTCGCCGGAACGTCACCTCGCGGGCGGTGCCGGGCGGATGCATGCCGATGTCGAAGATCTGGCCATCGTAGTTGGAGAAGGCATTGTGGAACCACGGGTCGCGATTGGGGAACGCCACCCGGGTGCCGACGGGGATCGCCAGCACGTGTGGGACGAAGGTCTTGTTCTTGTGCAGCACGCTTCCGGGTTTCGCAGGCGCCGGTGGTGTGGCGTTGACCGGCTCCAGCGACACCACGACGTCGGCGGCATCTTTTGAGCCGAGATCGACCTGGCCGCTCACCGTGCCCGCCAGGGCCGCGATGATTGCGAGGCTAAAACAGGTAACCAATCGCCAGATCATAGCGGTTAACCAGACGCAAGCCCGAACGCAGGTAATCGGTGCGGATCTGCAAAGCCTCCAAGCTCAGAATGAGGTTCGGGGACAGCAGGAAATGGAAGTTGCCGCCGTAGGTCAGGTTGCGGCCGATACCGTCGGCGGCAAGGTCGGCGTTGCGGTCATCATGCATACCGGCCAGCAGGTGAAACTTCCAGCGATTGGTGATCTGCAGCGCGGTCTGGGTCCAGCCGCCTTTGCTGGCGACGGCCAGCGGCCGGCCTTGGCGGAAGGTGATGCCCTGGCGCAGGCCCGACACACCAAGCCCCGCCAGGTTCTGCCCGGTGAACGCGAAGCCGGTCCAATCCAGGCGCGGGGCTAACGGCACCAGCCAATCGATGCTGGCGGCCGAAGAGGCGACGCTGCCGCCGGTGACCAGCGACTGGCTGCGGTGAAAGCCCGGCGCGATTTCGATACGCCGGCCGCTCGCGGTCTCGTGGAAGAATTCGAATCGCCCTTGGGCAGCGGGCCGGGCGCGAGAGATAACGGTGCCGGCTGGGACCGGCGTGAGTGAATCGTTGGTCTGATAGACGCCCAGGCGAGCGCGTAGACCGGACTTCTCGGAGAAAGCAATACGCTCTTCGTAGCGCACCTGCGGCTGCCACAGCCAGAGATTGCCGCTGTTGGCGAAGGCCGAAACGCCCAGTTGCGAAAAGGACGCTGGCTCGCGGGGCGAGAAGATCGGTTTGTCGACGGCGAAACTCAGGCTGTGCTGTTCCCAGTCCAGGCCCACGTGCGCGGTGCGGATCCGTGCCAGATGGTTCTGGGCGTTCGCCAGCGTGCCCTGGAAAAAGTCGAACTGGATGCGGCCGGCAGCGCGCGCGCCCAGCACCGTCTGCGAGCCGGAGTAGCCAATCGCGATCTGCGAATTGCGGAACGTGCCGCCCGCTACGCGCTGGTTCGGAGCAACGCGGCCCACCATCGGCAGATCCTCGCCGCCGGTGCGGCCCGCGTAGAAGAAGGTATTCATGATCGCCAGACCCGAAAGCGTGACGGGCAGCTTTTGGCCGGACTCCACTTTGGTTTGCGCCTGCTCCTCCACGCGCTGCTGCAGCACCTCCGCCTTTTCTGCGGCGATCTGCGCGGCTTGAGCGCTATCGGTGCTGGTGGCCCCGCGCAGCACGGTGACTTCCTTTCGCAGCGCATCCAGCGATTGTTTCAACTGTTGATTTTCGCGTTCTAACTGGTCTAAGCGCTGCAAGATGCGTTCCAGATCTGGTTGTTGGGCATGCAGGCCGGGGGCCAGATACAGCGGAAGCAGCCAGATGGCAGAGGCTCTCATAGGTCTAACAAAGATAGTACCTGCTTACGGAGTTCTCCCGGTGAGAATGGCTTCTGGAAGAACGCCGCGGCACCTTCCAACGCGGCGGCTTCGGCGAGAGTGGCTGCCGGCTCGCCGCTCATGACAATGGCTCCGCGCGCCGGCCATCGCTCCACTTTCCGCAGCGCGGCCAGCAACTCCAGCCCATTCATTTCACCCATGCGGACGTCGGTTACTAAAATGTCGAACTCCTGCTCGTGGCACAGGTCCAACGCCGCTTCGGCGCTCTCCACGGTGGTGACGGCAGCATCGGGAATCGTGCGCAGAGCAATCGCCGCGATGTTGCGCCACTCGGGCGAATCGTCGGCAATCAGGATGCGATGCATGCGCGCCTTGGTTCCGCGTCTAGCTCACGAAGCGATAGCCCACGCCGTGAACGGTTAGGAAGTGGCGCGGCATGGTCGGGTCGGGCTCCAGTTTCTGGCGCAGTTTGACGACGTGCGCGTCCACCGTGCGCGTGGTGGGAGCCGATTCGAATCCCCAGACATCGGCGAGGATCATTTCACGTGTCAGGACGCGGTCCGGGTTATTCAGAAAGTATGTGAGCAGATTGTATTCAGAAGGGGTCAGCTTGATCTCGTTCCCCCGGCAGGTAACCATGCGCCGCTCCAGATCGACGTCGATGTTAGAGAAACTCAACACCGTGCGCGTCTCGCCGGAGCGCCGCAGAATAGCCTTGATGCGCGCCAGCAGTTCGCGCGCGCCGAAGGGCTTCACGACATAGTCATCGGCGCCCAACTCCAACAGCAGCACTTTGTCGAACTCATCGGAGGCGGCGCTGATGACCACGATCGGCGAGTTGTAGCGGCCGGCCCGCAGCCGCTTGCAGACTTCCGCCCCGGGCAGTCCCGGCAGCCGCAGATCCATCAGAATCAGGTCGGGCTTGAGCAGGAACGCGCGCTCCAAACCGAGCAGGCCATCTTCGGCCATCTCCACCTTGTAGCCATCGGTGGAAAGCAGCGTGTGGACTGTGGCGCGGATGTCGGGGTCATCCTCAATCACCAGAATGGTCCGGGACTCCGGAGCTTTGGGTGCCGGCATGAATCTCCAATTGTACGCAACCGGGATGACGCCTTCACAACACTTTTACGAAAGCTGCACCGCGGCGCCGGTTGCCGGCTTTAGTCTCGGATCGTGATGCGGGTTCTGCCCGCTTTCGCGCAAGGAGGAGACAACCATGAATCGAACAAAACATAACGTCACTCTCGCGATGGTCTTCTATTGTCTGGCCGGTACGGAGGTTCCGGCGCAGACGCTGGAGAAGACAGACGATGGCGCCGTGAAGGCCGATGACGGCAAGCAGCGGGATCCGCTGGTGATGGCGGGTCCAAAGATAAGCCGGCGGCTGGTGGAGGCCAGCGCGTCCGGTGAACCTATGCCGGTGGTGGTGATCTACAGGCAGCAGCCGCAGCGGGAAGCCGCCGAGCGTGTGGAGAATGCCATGGCGCTGTACCACCACGTGGCGGAAGGCGACGTGCAACGGTCGGCTGTGCTGGGAGAGAAAGGCGCGCGGCAGGCTTCCGAACGTCTGGCGCGCGTGCGCAGGGAAGGCCGGGCGCTGATCCGGCGGGCTGTGCGGCAGCAGTTGGACGGATTCCAGATGCTCAAGGCGGCGCGGCTGCAGGGCACTGGCGCGCGCAATGTCCGGCGCTACTGGATGCACAACATGATCACCGCCGACATCCCGGCGCAGACGCTAGCGGAACTCGAGGCCGATCCCGATGTCGCGGCCGTGTTCCCGGATCCGGTACTCCGTCTGGCAGCGGATTTCCGCAACGATGCTATCGATGTGAACACCGGCGTGCTGGGTGTGGCGTCGTGGTGGAACGCGGGCATCCGGGGCGCCGGACAGCCGGTGGTGGTTCTGGACACCGGCATCAACGTGTCGCATCCGGTGTTTGCCGGCAAAGAGATCGTGGCACGCTCCTTTCTGGGCAGCGTACGCAACAGCCGCTGCTTTGCCGATGACGCCACTAGCCCGGAGGATCGCCAGGGCCACGGCACGCACGTCGCTGGGATTATTGCCGGCGCCGGCGAATCGGTGCTGCGCGCCTTCCAGGGCACCGCGCCAGAGGTAGGCCAGATTATCTCGCTGAAGGTGGGTGCCGCGCTGTCGGGCACCGGCGGCTGCCCTACGAATTCCATCAGTGGCACCGACGTGATACGCGCGATCCAGTGGGCGCTTGACAATACCTCCGCCCGCATCTTCAACATGAGCTTCGGCGCCGAGGTCAGCCAGGACGATCCGGCGTTCGCGCAGTTGATTGACGAGATCGCCGACGTCCATGGGTTGACCATTGTGGCGGCGGCGGGCAATGAAGGCGCGGGCGGTGCTTCCACTGTCGGCGACACAGGTCTGAGTTTCAACGGCATAAGTGTTGCCAATTGGGATACGAGGGGCACGTTCAGTAAGTCGGACGACCGTGTGCATCCGTCCAGCAGTCTGGGACCTTCCATCGGCGGCCGGTTCAAGCCGGATCTTGCGGCTCCAGGCACCAGCATCGTTTCCGCGTCGAACGTCAGTGACCGGCTGGTAAGGATGACCGGCACCAGCATGGCGGCGCCGAAAGTAGCAGGCGTGGCGGCGATGCTGCATCAGGCCGGTATCACGGATCCGGCCGCGGTGAAGGCGCTGCTGATCAATACCACCGATCAGGTAGGCTGGAAGGCCGATCGTGGCTGGGGGCTCATCAATCTCGAACGCGCGCAGAGCCCGAATACGCTGCTGCGCGGTGAGGTGGCACCGGGCGGCTATGCGCTGTTCCGTGGACGCAACGCCGGCCAGTTCTACGCGACCCTGACTTGGAACCGTCACGGCACGCTGAATCGCGGCTTTGCCTTCCATGACCTGGACTTGGTTGTCTACGATGCCGAAGGGATTCCACTGAGCGCGTCGGAAAGCGGCCGGCAGAACGTGGAGCAGGTGGCGGTCCGCACGGAGGGCGATGTTCTGGTGAAGGTGAAAGCATTCAATGAAACCTTCGCCGGCGGTATCACGCGGGAGCGATTTGCGCTTGCTGTGTCGGCCGCTGATTTCACACCGGCGCTGGGCGCTGTGCCTTCCGCCCGCTGCACGGCGGACGCCAACACCGTGTCGCGCGGCGCGAGCTTCGTGTTGACCTGCGTTCTGACCAACCAAGGTGACACAGCAGGGACGGGCACGCAGATCAGCCTCAACCTGTCGGGAGCAGCGCCAGAGAATGCCGGCACACTGGGTGTCGGACAGCAACTGGAGCGCCGGTATCGCATAACCGCGCCCGGCACCCCGGGCACCTACACCATCCAGTTCACCGGCTCTACAACGACAGCCGGGGAAACGGTCACGGCCCAAAGCGCCTTCGTGCTCACGGTGCGATGAAAGCGCGGAATCAAGGCTCGTAAACAACGCCCGTGAACAGCAGGGCACGGCTGGCGTGGTCCAGAATCACAAAGGCGAACGGCCGGTCAAACAGCAGCCGCTTGCGTTCTACGCGGACGGGCGCGGCTCCGGTTGGCGCCAGAACCGCCGTCGCGGCCGCCGCCACCGTACCCTGCTCGTCGATAGCGATGTGCGTATTGTGCAGCACGTCGCCCAGGAAGAACTCGCGCGACCCCAACGGAGAGAAATCAGCGCCGGGATAGCGGAACGCCACGCCCATGCCCAAATGCGCCAGCGCGGACTTCAGGCCGAAACTTCCGTCCAGGGTGAGCCGCGGCAGCAGCAATTCCAGTTCGGCTGCTTCCGTTGTATGCAGCAATTGGTCTACGTTCAGGCCGGCCAGCAGGGCTTCGGGTGGGGTCCCGGTGGCCGGCAGCAGCGCATAAAGGGAAACGCCCGACTGCCCGTAAGGAAGTTCGGCGGCTTCAAAGCCAGGTCCCTTGCGGTAAGCGCCGCGCAACCCGCTCTGCTGCAGGAACGCGGCTTCCCTGGTCTCTCCGGAAGCGAGTTGAAACGGCAGTGGCCGCGTGTTCACCGGCGGGAACGGATGCAGCCAGCGGGCCTGGAAATAGAGGGCGTTGGTCAGAATCGCTAGCGATGACTCCACCTGCCGGGGCGACACGATCGCCGGAATGTGGGCTTCGGTGCGTTGCGAGACCCAGGCATTGATTGCATCAGCCGCGCGCTGTGCTTCATCAAAGTCGAGCGTTGTGGCGTCGGCCTCAAACTCCCGCCGGCAACGTGCCACGTACGCCGGTGCCAGGGCGAAGCGCCTGTCCGACCACAGCGCGTTGGCGATCCGTAGATCAACGCCGGAGCGTTGCCGCAGCTGCCCAAGCAGCGAGGAGACCGGCGCTTCGGCTTGGCCCGACGGCCGCAGCGTGTGGGCGATTGCGGTGCGCGTTTCCCCTTGCGCGCCTGCCTCCGCCATCGACAACGCCATCGCGATACTCATCGGCGAGAGAATGACGTTGCGCCGCGGGTGCTCCTCCGCAACTCGCTGCGTCAGAGCCAGTCCAAACGGCTCAGACACGGAAATGGTCGGGCCGCCAGTTCTTCACGCGTTCCTTGATCTGTTTGGGCTCCAGATTCTGATCCAGGGCTTCGGTGACGCGCGCGGCCAGTTCCTCATCGGAGGCGAAGCGCAACGCCACCAGTTGCTTCTCGGTCAGTTGCAGGGCGCGCTGGTACAGCGCGGGCGCCAGCAGTTCTTTCATGCGCAGCCGCTCTTCCAGCCGGATCAGCCGGTCCTGCACTTTCAAAGAGTAGATGCGGATGAGGAAGGCGCCGACCAGCAGCGCCGAAGCCACCGCCACTGACCACATGGCGTCAAAGCTCAGGTCGCGCATCAGGATTCGTCCCTGATACAGCACGTTGAAGAACAGAATCGGTGTCAGGAAGAAGTGGAAGGGAGGGCTCCACTTAGTGTGGCTGGAGAAGCTTTGCGCCGGTTGGTTAGCCATAGGTCTGTACTGTCTCACGGATGCAGGGGAGTGTGCAAAAGATTCCACCGCATTCCGGGCGGGCTACTCCTGATCGGGTATCGCGAGGTATGAACCGACACAAGTAGAATGAGAAAACATGACCACGATCGGACCCTACCAGATCCTGGAAGAATTGGGCCGCGGCGCCATGGGCGTAGTCTTTCGAGGCTTCGATCCTACCATTGGCCGCCAGGTGGCGATCAAACTGATTCGGGCGCATCTGGCTTCGGAGGAAGAGATGGAGTTTCTCCGGCAGCGTCTGGCCCGGGAAGCTGCGGCGGCGGGACGTCTATCCCATGCAACCGTAGTGACGGTCTACCACATTGGACAGCATGAGGGCACGCCCTACCTGGTGATGGAGTATGTAGAAGGCTGTTCGTTGGAGAGCATGCTGAAAAAACGTAGCGGTGCCACGGACGTAGCCGAATGCGTGAAGATCCTGACCCAGGTTGCCGAAGGTCTCGATCACGCCCACAGTCAAGGAGTGGTGCATCGGGACGTCAAGCCTGCCAATATCCTGGTGCGCAACGACGGCCAGGTGAAGATTGCCGATTTCGGCATTGCCCGCATCGTGGACAACAGCATGACGCGCACCGGGTTCACCATGGGCACGCTGAACTACATGGCGCCGGAACAGATTGCCGCGTCTTCGGTTAGCGGCCGGGCCGACCAGTACGCGCTGGCGGTGATCGCGTTCGAGATGCTGTGCGGCCGCAAGCCATTCGAAGCCGAAACGCAGGCCGGGCTGATTCTAAAGATCACCTCTGAAGGGACGCCGTCGCTGCATGAACTCAATCCCAGCATCTCGGCGGCGGCCAATGCGGTGATGCAGAGGGCGCTGGCTAAGGAGCCGGGCACGCGGTTTGGCACCTGCGCGGAGTTTGTGCAGGCGTTAACGGACGGCCTGGCGTCAAAGGAGGTGCCGGCTCCGCCACCTATGCGGGCGCCTGTGGTAAAGCCGCCTGTCGACGTGCCCCCGCCCGTCTTGCCCCAGACACCGCCGCCGTCATCCTCCCGGCGGCAAGCTCTGTTGTGGTCGGTGGGCGGGTTGGGCGTAGCCGCCGCGGGCGCAGGCGGATGGTGGATGCTGGGCCGGAGCGCCCCGGAGAAGAAGACCGAAGCTAAGAAAGGCGAGGCCGCCGCCGAACCGCTGCCCACGATCCCTATTGGGGCGGGCAATGCGTCGCAGTTGCGGCAATGGCGCGTGTTGAAGGCCGGCGCGGACGGGCAGGGCGCCATGCGCTCGCCGGCGTTTAGCAAGGACGCGTCCATGGCGGCCGCTTGCGATGACCAGCAGGTGTACGCCTGGGATGTATCCCGCGGCAGGCTACTGCGTACCTGGAAGGCCGGCTCCTCTGCCAGTTGCACTTTCACCGGCAATAGCCTCCTGGTTGCCGACGGTGGCCGTCTGGCCTGCTATGACGTGAAGGCCAATCGCACCATCTTCAACAAGACCAGCGACCGCGGAGGCAGTACCTGCACATCGGTGTTCAGCCCCGACGGACGGCGAGTGGCGCGCCGCTTCCAGGCCGCCAATGAGCCGGTGCAACTGGTGAACGCCGCGACCGGCGAGTTGGTTCGCGATCTGGAGGCCTTCGGACGCGACTCGCAGGTGCAGCGCATTTATTCGCCGAACTCCTCCCGGCTTGCCTTTTTCCGCGACGCGAGCAACCTGGTGCTGGTGGTGAACGCGTCGCAGGGACAGCCGGTCTCGGAAGTTCGCACCGCGGGAGCCGTGCAATGCCTCTGCTTCTCGCCAGACGGATCGCGATTCGTTACCGTCAGCCAGATCCCGCGCCAACCCAGTGTGATGGAGACCTGGCAGACAGCGTCCGGGGCCTGCCTGGCACGGATCGTCATGAGCGGCGGTGCAGGTGCCGCCGGCCACACGCTGGCCATCAGCCCGGACCTCCGCCTGCTCGCGATGGCCACGGTGGATTCCGGCACGGCGGAAATGCGGGACCTCGCGACCGGCCGCCTGCGATACCAACTCCAGCAGCCCGCGGGCGACACCAAGTTCTGGAGCTTGCAGTTTTCCCCGGACAACAGCCTGCTATGGAACGTTCCCGGTGCCGTTACTGACCCCGGCCAACCCGTCCGTAACATGCAGGTCTGGACCGCGGCCGACGGCAAACTTCAGTTTACCGGCGAAGCCGCCCAAGGCGCCACGCTGTCCTACAGCGGCGACGGCTCCATGCTGGCCGCCGCGGGCATGGACGGGCAAGTGCGCATCCTCCGCGTGGGATAGGCCGTCTGGAAGCCATGGCCGGAAACCCGCTACGATAAACGAATCAAGGTCATGGCACAAACAACGGAAACGGCTTACGCCAGCCATCATGTCAATACACCGCTCAGCAAGAATGAGCACTTGTTGAAGTGGGTGGAGAAGATCGCGCGGCTGACGCAGCCAGCGCGCATTTATTGGGTGGATGGGTCGCAGGAAGAGTACGACCGGCTGACGCATGAGATGGTGGACGCCGGGACACTGACACGGCTGAATCCGGAGTTATGGCCGGGTTGTTTCTATGCACGGTCCGATGCCAGCGATGTGGCGCGTGTGGAGGATCGCACCTTCATTTGTTCGTTGTCGAAAGACAGCGCCGGGCCCACTAACAACTGGATGGAACCGCTGGCCATGCGCAAGAAGCTGAAAGGTCTGTTCAGCGGCTGCATGCGCGGGCGCACGATGTATGTACTGGCGTTCAGCATGGGGCCAGTAGGCTCTGCTTTTTCGCGCATCGGCGTGGAGTTGACAGACTCGCCTTACGTGGTGGTCAGCATGCGGATCATGTGCCGCATCGGGCAGGCGGTGTTCAAGGAGATCGACAAGGGCGCGCGTGTGGTGCCGTGTGTCCACAGCGTAGGCGCGCCGCTGGAGCCGGGCCACAAGGACGTGCCCTGGCCCTGCAACACCGAGAAGTACATCGTGCATTTTCCAGAAACGCGCGAGATCTGGTCCTATGGGTCGGGCTATGGCGGCAACGCGCTGCTGGGCAAGAAGTGCTTCGCGCTGCGCATTGCGTCAAACATTGCGCGCGACGAAGGCTGGATGGCCGAGCACATGCTGATCCTGGGCGTCGAAGACCCGCACGGCGAGAAGACCTACGTCGCGGCGGCGTTCCCCAGCGCCTGCGGCAAGACCAACTTCGCCATGCTGATTCCGCCCCGGGGCTTCGAGGGCTGGAAGATCTGGACCGTCGGCGATGACATTGCCTGGATCCGCCCCGATGCCACGGGGCAACTGCGGGCCATCAACCCGGAAGCCGGCTTCTTCGGCGTTGCGCCCGGCACGTCGGCCAAGACCAATCCGAACGCGATGGCATCGCTGTCCCGCAACACCATCTTCACCAACGTCGCGCTGACGCCGGAAGGCGGCGTGTGGTGGGAAGGTATGACCGATGAGCCGCCGCGCGAGTGCCGCGATTGGCAGGGGCAGCGTTGGACGCCGGAAATCGGGCGCCTGCAGGGACGCAAGGCAGCGCACCCGAATGCGCGCTTCACCGCGCCGGCCTCGCAGTGTCCCACTATCGATCCGGCGTGGGAAGATCCGTCGGGCGTGCCGATCAGCGCCTTCATTTTCGGCGGGCGCCGGGCCACCACCATGCCCCTCGTCTACCAGGCATTCAACTGGTCGTCGGGCGTCTATATCGGGGCGACGATGGGGTCGGAGACGACCGCGGCCGCCGCCGGTGCCGTCGGGCAGGTGCGGCGCGATCCCATGGCGATGCTGCCCTTCTGCGGCTATCACATGGGCGATTACTTCCGGCACTGGATCAAGATGCAGCGCACGCTGTCCTTGACGCCGAAGGTTTTCCATGTGAACTGGTTCCGTAAGGATAAGGACGGCAACTTCCTGTGGCCGGGCTTTGCCGAGAACATGCGCGTGTTGAAGTGGATCGTCGACCGTGCCCGTGGCCGGGCGCTCGGCAAGGAAACGCCAATCGGCTGGGTCCCGCGGTATGAAGATATTCATTGGGATGGCCTGGAGTTCTCCCGCGAGGCATTTGCAGAACTGCAGCACTTCGATCGCGAAAAGTGGCGCAAGGAGGTCATCGGGCATGAGGAGTTGTTTATTGACCTGCATGACCACCTGCCCAAGGAACTGGTGTACGAACGCGAACTTTTGATCTGCCGGTTGTAGCGCGGCGATTGTAGGCACCGTGAGAAAATCGACCTAGCATGCAGGTTCAGGCGGCGCCCTGTGCCGCTCCGGCGGTCTACGTTGAGTTGCAGAAGCGAGCGGCGATGGAGCCGGCGGTGGCCCTGGCCTGCGCGGCCACCCTGGCTAAACCGGCCGCTCGCACGCATCTGGAGCGGACCGCTTTCCTGAACTTGGCAAGCCGCGATCCCAAAGCGGCGAAAGCATTCGCCGATCTTGCGGCGGCTGCTCCGTGGGCCGGCGATGTTGGCCTGGATGCAGCCATCGCCATCGGCGATGTGCGGCTGGTGTTGGCTGCCGCCCGTGCGCAGCCTCATGTCGCCCTGCGCGACGTTGTCGGCCTCAAGTTGTATGCCTTCGGGAAACAGGCGCTGGACGCAGCGATCGAACAGGCTCCCGGTGAGGCGGTTGCCGTGGCTTCCGGCAGTTCGCCCACGGCCGAAACGCTGCGGGCGCAATTGGGCGGTTCCTCGTTGGGCCTGCTGGTGGGCCGCGGCGACATTGACCTGCCAACTAAGCAACGCATGGCATGGGTGCGCGAGACCCTCACTGCCCAAGAAGTGCGCCAGGATCGGCTGTACCTGGCGCGGTTGGCCGAACTCGGCTTCCAAGGTGAGTTGCGCCG
Source organism: Bryobacterales bacterium (assembly GCA_016789745.1). Classification (GTDB taxonomy): domain Bacteria; phylum Acidobacteriota; class Terriglobia; order Bryobacterales; family Bryobacteraceae; genus CADEFT01. Next base: position 13,865 of record JAEUQF010000178.1, on the reverse strand, counting down.
CGCGGCGGAAGAGGTCCTTGCCGACGGCAAAGTCCCCGCAGGCTGGTCCTCCGCGGATTTGTTCCGGTTAGCGGTGGCGGGCCGCGCGAAGGTAGACCGCGCTCTTTATGCGAAGCTCTTCGCTGCCATCGGGAAACCCGATGCGGCGTGGCCCGGGCTGCGCGAGTATACCGCCGATGCCGCCGTGCACGGCTTGGCCGCGAAGTTGCCCCCTACGCTTCTGGCTCACACTATGCGCGGCATCGACGATGTGGAGCAGATGATCCTGGCCGGCGAAATCATCGACGGTGCTCCGGCGGCAGCCTTGCCGGAGATGGCGAAGGCGCTCCACGAAGGTGGGTCAGCCTTCCAGGGATTATTAGGCGCGCACCTGGCCGGGCGCATGCCGAAGGGCGCGGAGTGGGCTCGGGAATACCAGCGCTATCTGCGAGCGCCGGCCAGTTTCCAGGTGCCGCGGCGTAGCGTGCAGCGCTATCACTTCTACGATGACGACGATGGCTGGATGTCGTTCCGCGCCTTCCAGGCGACGTACCGGGGCGATAAGCGCTGGCGATGGGTGGAGCGCGATGGCGTGGTCACTCTCACCGCGCAATCGAAGCTGCGCCGCATCGAGATCTATGCTAACAAGCCAGACGCCGGGCGGGTCACTATGCCCGCGAAACCGGACGTCATCGTGCACCGCGGCCATGAGTATCATCTCTACCGAACGCTGCGCGAGTTGGATCCAAACGCGCGACTCATCTATCTGGGGGCCTGCCGCGGGGCCCAGTACGTGGAGACCGTGCTTGCGAATGCCAACAGCGCGCAAATGTTCGCCACCAAGGGTAACGGCACGGTCAAGGTGAATGATCCGCTATTGAAGGCTCTGAATGAGCAACTGCTGGCGGCGCCCGCGGCGTTGAACTGGACGCAATTCTGGGGAGCCCAGCAGCGGCGCTTCACCGGCGTCAGCGACTTCAAGGACTACATTCCGCCGCACAAGAACACCACCGCCATTCTGTTGCGCGCTTACTACGCGTATCTGGCCGAGTAACTACAACTCCAGCCGCGACGTGCTGCTGGCGAAGCTGTCTGTTTCAATGCCCATCTGCTGCATCATCGTGACGAACAGGTTGCACAAGGGCAGATTGTTGTCGCGCTTGTACGCAATGTGGCGGCCATGCTGGAAACCGCCGCCGGCCAGGATGATGGGCAGATTCGTGTTGTCGTGGATGTTGGCGTCGCCCATATTGCTGCCGTAAAGCACCATGGTGCGGTCCAGCAGGCGCTGGCCCTGCTCCTGCTTGCCGGCCAGGCTGGTGATGAGCTTCTTCAATACCACCATCTGCTGCCGATCCGTCTCGATGAGTTGCTTCACCTTGTGTTCGGCCTGGCCGTGGTGCGACAGGCCGTGATAACTCTCGGTGGTGCTGTGTTCTTCGTTGATCTTGTAGACCGGCGTGAAGAAGGCATCCACCATGATGGTGACCACGCGGCTGGTGTCGGTCTCCAATGCCAGTTGGCCCATGGAGAGCATCAGTTCCAGCTTGTCGAACAGCAGTTTCTTGTCCTGGATGTCGGCGGGCGCGGGTGCCGGTGCCGTGGGCTTCGGCTTCTGTTCCCAGGATTTCGCCGTCTGCAGGCGCTCTTCCACTTCGCGGACCGAAGTGACGTACTGATCCAGACGCGCCTTGTCCTGGCCGCCCAGATTGCGTGAGAAGCGTTTTGTCTCGTCCCGCAGGGTGTCGAGAATGCTGCCGCGCGTCTCCAACCGATGCAGTTGGCGCGCCACCGCTTGCTTGTCGCCCTGGAGGAACATGCGTTCGTAAAGCTTCGGGGCGCTGTCTTCGGCCGGCAGCAGTACGCCATCACGGGTAAACGAGAGGCTGCGATTGCCTTTGTCGATATTCACGCCCAGGTTCAGGGTAGGGAAGCGGGTCACCTGCCCGATCTTTTCGGCAATGAATTGATCCAGCGAGATGGAGTTTCGGAAGCCGCTCTTGAAGGCGCCGCGCGCCGCGGTGAGGAAGCAATTGTCGGTGCTATGGCCGCCGGTCACCCCCGGATGCGAAAGCCCGGTAAAGACCGTGAACTCCTTACGGCAATCGGCCAGCAGCGAAAGATACGGCGAGGCTTCGTAGTCCTTCCCCGCGGTCTGCGGGAAGAAGAACTTTGGCAGCATGCCCAGGTTGTTCATGAGGATGAGCATGCGCCGCGGCGGCTCGGCGGCCTTCGCCACGATGGGCGTCATGCATTCCAGCAGCGGCAGCGCCAGCGTAACGCCCGCGCCCTTCAATACGGATCGGCGCGGCAACGGGCGGCCGGCAATGTGCGGTGCTTTGCTCATGATTTCGAAGCCCCTAGGAAGATCTTACTGCGGATCAACGCATGCAGCAGGTCGCGTGTGCGATAGCCTTGCCCCGCGCAGGCATCCAGGATCTGGTCGATCTCGGCACGGTCGGCGAAGCGCACCGGCGTACCCGTGGCATAGACCGTGAACTGCTCCACCAGGTTGCGGGCCAACTGGCGCGGATTCGCGGCGAAGATGGCCTTCAGATCGCGGATGCCGGAGAAACGGCGCCCATCGGCAAGCTGTCCGCTCGCATCCACCATGCCGGCAATCGTGTAGGAAAAATCATGGCCGGTGATGTCGATGCCGGTGATGCGTTCGCCTTCGCTGGTACCGCGGTAGTGCATGCGCCAGCGGCCGACGACGTCGAAGTTCTCCAGAGCCAGGCCGACGGGGTCGAACTTCGCGTGGCACGAGGCGCAGGCAGGCTGCTTGGTGTGCATGGCAAGCAGGTCGCGGATGGTCTTCGCGCCGCGGATATCGGGCTCGACGGCCGGCACGTTGGGCGGCGGTGGAGGCGGCGGCTCGCCGATGATCCGATCCATGATCCACGCCCCGCGCAGCACCGGTGAGGTGGACGTGCCGTTGGCTGTAAGCTTCAGAATGGCGCCCTGGGTTAGCAGACCACCCAGCGGGCTCTCCCTCGGCAGACTCACGCGACGCAGCGCGGCGCCGTGAATCGGTGGCAGTCCGTAGTGTTTCGCTAGCCGGTCGTTGGCAAAGATGAAGTCGCTTTCCACAAGGTTCCGTACGGGCAGATTCTCGCGGAGGAGCGTACTCACATACATGAGGGTTTCGCGCTCCAATGAATCCACCAGGTACTCATCCAACTGGTATTCGGGGTAGAGCCGCTTATCGGGGTCATCGCGGCGCAGGTGGCGCAGGTTGAGCCAGTAGTTCGAAAAGGCTTTGACGAACGTTTCGAAGCCCGGGCTGGCGATAAGACGGTCGGCTTCGCGGGTGAGCGTCGCGGCGTCGCGCAAACGGCCCTGGCGCGCCAGATCGAACAGCGGCGCGTCGGGTCGGGAGTTGGTCAGGAAGTGCGACAGCCGGCTGGCGATGGCGTAATGATCGGCGGGCTCATGCTCAAACAGGAACAGATCGCTCGACAGGAACGCCTGGTAGCCAACCAGCATGGCTTCGGCGAAGCTCTCGCCCTGATCCAAACGCGCTTGAATCAACTTCTCGAATCCGGTGATGGCTTCGTTTGGCACAGGCCGCCGGGCGGCCATGTGGGCGAAGCGCCGCAGCAGGCGGGAGGCTTCGGCCTTGGGCTGCGCGGGTTTGGGGTCAATGCCGAGGTTATCAAACAGCACCTTGTGGCTGGCGGGCGGCCAGGCGGCCGGCGGAATAGGCCCCTCGATCTCGATCCACTGGAACGCGACGCCCGGCGCGCCATCGGTGGGCATGGGTGGGAACCGATAGCTGCCAGGCTGCGCGGGATAGGCGTCCACTTGGGGAACGGGCAGCCCCAATAGCCCGTACTCGACGGTCTGCCCGGCCGCGAGCGGCACCTGGACTTCATAAACCTTTTGCCCAGGCTGGATCTCCAGGATGCCCCCGACCGACTTCACATCTTCGGCGATGTCGTGATTGGTGGGGCGCCGCGACCGCAGCGTCATAGGGACATACCGCTTCGCGTCGGTGACACGAAACCCCGGGTGCTGCAGGACAGCGCGAGCGGCCAGTCGGACGGTGTAACGGCCGGCAGAGGGCGAGAAGAAGCCGCGCGGGAAAGCCCCATAGGGCCAACCGGGCGAGCGGAACAGGCCCATCTCGATGGACGGATCGTCCTTCTCCGCCTGCGTGAGCGGGCGTGCCCGTTCGCTTTCCACGTTGATGCCCTGATTGCCCTTGATGAAGAACATGGACTGCAGCGTGCCGGTGCTGCGCAGACCGGGGAAGAGATTGAAGCCGGAGGTGCGGAACTTCGTCATCTTCGGCGGTTCCGGCGTGGTGGCCATGGCCTGCCGGAGCGCAGCCTCGGACGCATCCAGATACGCCGCCAACTGGACGCGGGAGATGTCCAGGGTCTCGGACACTTTGTTGAAGTGATATGCCTCGCGATCTTCAGGCAGCATGTCGCGAACGTCCAGGTCGGGCAAATGCAGCAAGTCTCGGAGGTTGTTTTCGTACTCATCGCGATTCAAACGCCGGATAGGGCCGCGGCCGTTGACAGCGATGTCCGCGAGGTCGGCTTTCTGCAGGGCGGGGGCTAGCAGGCGCAGCATCGACGAGCGGTCAGCGGCGGCCATGTCGACACCCGTCGGCGGCATCTCGTGCTTTTCCACACGATCATGAACGCGGATCCAGCGCTCGCGAGTGGCGCGATTCGCCAGATCATACGGGAGGGACGCCAGATCCAGCCCGCCCTTGGCGGCCTTACCGCTGTGACAGCCCAGGCAGGACTTGTCGAGCGTAGCCTTCAGAGGAGCAGGCACTTGCGCCTGCAGCCAGCCGCAGCCGATCAGGAGGAAAGCAGCGATTCGCATGGGGGCCAACACTGCAAGGTTATAACAGCGGCGCCCGCGGTGGGGCTCAGCTATGGGACGAAAACTGTTGAACGGGGAAGCTGAGATGAATGCGCGTGCCGTCGCCGGGGCGGCTCTCGATCACGATATCGCCGCCGTGTTCGCGAACCACCTGCCGGGAGCTGAACATGCTCCAGTTGCCCGTGCCGACGCGGTCGCCGGACACGCGGAAGTTGGGGTCAAAGATATGCGCCAGGGTTTCGGGGCTCATGCCATGGCCGTTGTCGGCAATCTCGATGCGGACCTCATCCTTGACGGCATGGCTGGAGATGCGCAGGCGCCCGTCTCCGTTCACGGCATCCAGGCTGTTATTGATGAGGTTGCGGAACACGGTGCTGAGTTGGACGGGCTTACAGATGAGCGGGGGCACATCCCGCAGATCCAGTTCCAGCTTCGCCTTGCCTTTGATACGGGGTTCCAGCATCTGGACGCTGTCGCGCAGCAAGTCATTCACATTGACGCGCTGCACCTCACTGCCGTCGAGATTGGAGATGCGCTGCATGCGGCTGACGATATCGGAGAGGCGGCCCGCGGAATCCCCAATGGTCTTGCGCAGGTCGTTCAGGAGCAGGACGAATCGCTGCGGATCCATGGGCGCGGTGCTTTGCCGGGCGCTGAGCAGCAGCAGGGTATCCACCGCACTCGAGAGCGCGCCAATCGGGGAGTTCAGTTCATGGCTAAGCGCGGCGGCCAGCCGTCCGAGCGAGGCGGCGTTCTCAGCCAGGATGGCGCGCCGTTGTGCCTCCTGCATGGTGCGCTCTGCCTGCAACTTCGCTTGGTAGCGGCGGTAGCTCTGGCTGCGTTCGTTGTAGACCACGGCAGCGAGCGCCGTAGCCACCAGCGTGAGGGTCGCCATGAAGATGAGATACGTGGGCTCCAGGTGCGCGCCGGGAATGCGCAGCGCGTTGGCGGTTTGCGCCGAGCACCAGTAGGCCAGGGTCATGGCCGTCCCCAATCCGAACGTCTGCAGCGGACGCACGGGGAAAACGGCAATGCCGACCAGCAACACCAGCGTCACTTCACCGGGAATGAAGGCGTCGGCGTGGCTAATGCGGTCGCACATGATCAGTGCGAAACCCATCAGCACCACCGCCGAGACGAAGCCGGTGAAAATGCCGATCCCGCGCGCGTAGGCGGCCACGGACTTCACTGTTGATAGCCACAGCACCAGCAGCCCCACCAGGATGAGCGCGGCACATTCGGCCATGCGTACCGGCAGCGTGCTCGGCTCCGGCAGTATAAAAAAGCGGATGGCCAGCAGAAATAGCGACGCACCGATATTGATGGAGCCGATAAAGGCAAGTCCGCGCCGGCTGGCGCGCACCACTTCCTTCCGGAAGCCCTCGTCCGCTTCGGCATCCACCGGGTTGAGGTAGGCGAGCAGTTCGCGAAAACTCATAGCGGGCCTAAACCAATAACGCGAGCAACCCTCCGCACGCAGATCAGCCGCTGACGCGCTCGGCGGTCAACGCCGTACGTTCGGTCGTCCGTCCAGCCGTAGTCAGCCGAACGGTATACCGTCCCTCGGCAAACACCGGCGCACGGAAGTTGGGTTCCGGAACGGGAATGGTGTAGAGAACCTCCTTGGATGCCTCCGTCACCACCTGCAGCAGCGTTCCGGGCGCAGCGTCGAGAGCCGGCAATCGCCACCCGGTGCGGCTGAGCCCGTTGTCCAACTGGTGAATGGTGACCGGCCATCCGTCGAAAGGCTTGGCTCCCGGCTGCGAGGCGTCTACATGGCGCGGCCAGTTCGTAATAGTAATACGTTTGGTGGCGCGATCCAGTTCCACAATGCCATAGCCGGGCACTCGGCTGTGCAGCGTGGGCGGGAATGTCGTGGTCTGGCGCGGATTCGCCACGGCGTGCACCGTGATCTTGTTGCCGAAACCCTCAGTGAACTCGCCGCAGTAGCGAGGCGCCCCTTCCGGACGGTTGCGTCCGTCGACAGGCGGATACCAGCGGCGCGGCCAGATGTTGGAGACCGCGGGCGTACACAGGGCGAAGGGGCCGTCGTTCCAGGTATCGATGCCGTATTGGATGGTAGAGCCCAGGTGTTGGTCGCCGCCAATATGGAAGGCAGCGGCTTTACGCAAGGAACGCAGCGCGCGGGTGCGTGGTGTCTGCGGCCAGCCATTCGAATCATGATCAGCGACCGGGATCTCCCCGGCCGGATGGGCATCGGCAGTCAGGATGGGCAGCTTCGGCGTAACGTCATCGTTGTTCGCCGGGGCCGGCAGCGTGCATAGATTCGCCCAGAGCGTCTGCGACACGGCGACCTTGATAAAGGCGCCAGCCCAATCTTCGGCCCATTTGTCCAGGAACGTGATCTGGCGCGCACCCAGCAGTTCGGCGCCGGGTGCGTCCCCATCCACGGCGGCCTTGTACGCGGGGTTCTGCGCCCAACCGTTTTCGATCTTCGCCATCGGGATAGTGGGCGCCGGTGCGCTCTTCCACTTGCGATCTTCAATGATGGCGAAACTGACACCGCCATAGAGCAGGGAGGTGTAATAGACGCCGATGTTCTGCTGCACCGGGGTAGGGTCGACAGGGTCGGGCAGATGGCTGGTCTGCGTGCGCTGTACCATGTTCACCCACTCTGCCGGCATCTTGTAGCCGCCGGAATCCTGCCAGGACTTGTTTCGCGCGGGCCCGGTGAGCGAATCGTTCAGCTTTGCCCGCTTGCCGGCCGCACCCCAGATGTTGCCGTGATACACGTCGTGGTCATCGGGCATGCAGACCGTTGGGATGTTGCGCGTAAGATGATGGAAGCCCCAGCCCCAAATCAGCCACTTCCGCAAGTAGTCCAGCGTGGCTTCCGGCAGCGGGTCCATCTGGATGGCGAAGCCGCCGACTCGTTCGTAGATCTGGTCGCCGGTGAACAGCAGCAGGTCGGGCTGATGATGCTCCAGGTTGCGTGCCACATCGCTGTGAGGGAAGCCGAAGTCATTGCAGCAGGTGAGTGCGCCGATGACGATTTTTGGCTTCTGCGATGGGTCGCGGCGAATCGTGCCGTCATAGCTGGTGTTGGCGAAGGTGACGCGATAGGGCGTGTCGCGGGTGTCATCCCAATCGGTAACGCGGAAGGTAGCGGTGCGGGCCAACGGATCCACGGGCGCGCTGGCGATGGTACGCCAACTGTTGCCGCGCCGCACCTGCAACTGCGCGGGCGCAGGATTGGCCACCGGCGCCAGTTGCGCGGTCAGTTTCAACACGCGCCGGCTGAGGGTGTGCAGGGTGAAGAAGATCGGTCCGTAGGCACGGTCCGGGTGCGCGTTGACCTTGCTACCGGTGACGGCCCAATCGCGGAACCAGAAGCGAAAGTTGCCGCCGCGGTTCTCGCCGCGCCGCTGCTGGCCGTTGGGCGGCAGAGGTGCATTGCGATTGGGAAAAAGAGGGTCCAGGCCCGCACTGCAGACCAGGGCGAAGCCACCTTCCACTAAATCCTTGTCGATGCCGGCACGGGTGTGTGTGGCCAGCGTCTGGCCCTGGGCATTCCGCACGGTGAGTTGCAGAAAGTAGGTGGAGCCTTCGGGCCTGGCCGTTAGTTGCAGGCGCAGCTCTGTTAGGCTGACATCGATCTTCGGTGCATCGGCCCGCAGGTCGCCGATGAACAACTGGCCGGCGGCGGTAAGCCCCGACGAGAGTCCTTCGCCCCACACCGCGTCATCGCGATAGTCCGAGAATCGTCCCTTCACTCCGGTGCGAACGCCAACATAACCCTGGCGGCTGGGTTTATCGATGGCGCCGATGTTCACACTCACTGTCAGATCGCCCGATTGCGCTCCGGCAGCCCGCGTCAACAGGAACACGCTGCGTTCGGCCCCCGATACCCAGCACTCCAGGCGCCCACCGGCGAGCCGCCAGTCCTGTATGGGATTGGCCCAATAGTCCGGCCCTAACCAGGGTTGGGTCAGGTTCTGCCAGTTGCTTTTGAAATCGGCGGCGTGGGCGGCGGCGGCAAGGCCGGTGCCTACGAAGTTGCGGCGGGAGATAGCCATCAACTGTATTGTAGGACCGCCCTTGCGCCGTGTGGCCCCTTCGTCACGCCATGTTGGCGACGCGCTCGCGAGCTTTTGCCAGTTGGGCGGGGTCGAAAGGCTTGAGCTTCGTCGGGAAGAGGGGTTTGGCGTCCTGCGGGGTATCGGTGGCTTTGCGGCGTTGCTCGGCCACGGTCGACTCGTCGTTGTAAAGCGCTCCGGAGAACTTGACTTTGCTCAAGTCCGTGCCCGTGCGCTGTTCGATGATCTTGAAGAAGCGCATCATATGCTCGCTGCTGCACTTGTAATGGCCATTCTTTTCGTGGAAGCCGGTAATGATCCCCTGCTCCACCTTGATCATGCCGGCGGCCAAGACTGGGGCGCCGCAGAGGAAGCTGGAGTGGTGGAAGCGCCCGCCTTCATGGACGCCCACGTAGATCACATCGTACATGCTCATCACAAAGCACGCCCAGCCTTGGAAATTGCCAGCCAGGGCATTCGACTGCCAGCCGGCCGTATCCAGTACCTGCACCGGGGCGGCGTCGAACAGTTCCTTGCGAGTCTTGGTCTTCGACATCACCGCCTGCTGCACTTGCGGCGTGATGCGGCTGTAGAGCTTGTTGCCCTGGAAATCGACTTCGAACAGGCAGCGGATGACCAGGTCATCCAGATAGTGAACCGTGTTACCTTCCATCGCCATTTTGAGGTCGGCCGGCGGATCCGCCAGCAACGCGCCGACATTGTCCGTTGGAGCGCGTCGGAGGTAGTCTCTGAGTTCGTCGCCGCGGAGGTGTTGCGGGTAGATGGCTTCGTCCACGTTTTGCCCCCAGAGCGCCCGCACCGGCACGCCGGCACTTTTCACCATCTGCACCTTCGACGGCTGATGGACGTTCGCCACGCGCTTGACGAAGCCCTTCAGCGCTTCGTGACCCTGCGCCTTATGCTTGTCCTTTTCCATCTTTTTCAGCCCGTTGATGTGATCCTCGTTCTCTTTGCGTAGCGCCTCCTGCTTGCGCAGCTTCAGGCCGTAGACGGCCGCGGTCTCGCGCACTTCATCCTTGAGCGCCTGCACATAGGGCATTCGGAAGGAATGCTTCAGGGCGGCCACTTTGTCGCGCTTGGAACACTCCCACGCAAAGATGCGCGAATCGATGGCGTTGAGCTTGTTCAGCCGGCCCTGGACGTTCGCGGGTTCCACCGTGAGGTAATCTTCCAGCGCCTCGTCAATCTTGAGCAGCAACTTATTGCTGCGGGAGGCATACCAGCGCGAGGTATGGCTCCGGAACAGCTCCGGGCCACCTCTATCCAGATACTTTTGCGTTTTCGTTTCGGGCATTGTCAATCACGCTCCTCATCGTGACGCCTGTTCTAAATGCATGCGGCGTGCCACGGGCTAAGTTGCTGTGTTTGCGTGGAGAGGCGGTTTACGGCGCCATCACAACGGATTGCCAGAACAATCGAAAACGATTGCGCGCGCGGATTATCATTGGAGGTACTGTGTCCAGCGGCCCGGGCGATTCCACACTATTGTTGCCGGACGAGGATCGCCCACGGCCGGTTGCGCCCGTGGTGGCGGGGCCGGAGATTCCCGGGTTTCGCGTGGTTGGCCGTCTGGGCGAAGGCGGCATGGGTGCCGTGTACGAAGCCGAGCAGGAGCAGCCCCAGCGACGCGTGGCCTTGAAGCTGTTGGCTTCCGGCTTTTCCGATGATGAATACCGGCGGCGGCTGTTCCGGCGGGAAGTGGAGATGCTGGCTCGCCTGCAGCATCCTTCCATCGCCGCCATCTATGGGTGTGGGGAAACCAGCGCCGGGCAAGCCTATTTCGCCATGGAACTGGTGCGCGGCGCAAGGCTGGGCGCGGGCAACGGGCACCTGCCGGTGGAGCGGCGCCTGAAGGTGTTCCTGGAAATCTGCGATGCGGTGGACCACGCGCACCGCCAGGGTATTATCCATCGCGATCTGAAGCCGGCCAACATCATGCTGGATGCGGTCACCGGCCACGTGAAGGTGTTGGACTTCGGCCTGGCCCGTGCCCTGGAGGCCGAGCAGGATGACCTGACGCGCCCCGGCATGGTCATGGGCACCGTGCGTTACATGAGTCCGGAACAGGCCTCCGGCCAGCGTGTGGCCGGTACCGGTAGCGATCAGTACGCGCTCGGCGTGATTCTCTATGAACTGCTCACCGGGCGTATGCCGTACGCGCTGGACAACCTCTCGCTGCCCGCGGCGGCACGGGTGATTGAGGAGAAGGCTCCCGAACCCAGCGGCCTGCCGGAGGACCTGGATGTCATCGTGCGCAAGGCACTGGCGAAGGACCCGGCGCAGCGCTATGCCGGCGTAGCGGCGCTGGCCGAAGACTTGCGCCGGTACCAGCGGCGGGAACCCGTGCTGGCGCGCCGTCCGAGCGCGTGGTACCTGTTGCAGCGTTTTGTCCAGAGGCACCGCTTGCCGGCTGGCTTGGCGCTGTTTTCGCTGCTGGTGCTGGTGGGCGCCGTAGTGGCGCTAGGCGTCGCGAACCGCCGTACGGCGGCCGAGCGCGACCGTGCCGAGCAGGTGTCGGCGTTCCTACGCGACATCTTTGAGAACACCAATCCGAATCGCGGCAGCGGGGAGCGCATCACGGCCAGAGAATTGTTGGACAACGGCGCCCGGCGGATCGAGTCGTCGCTGGCGAACCAGCCGGAACTGCGGGCCGATCTGGAATCCACCATCGGCGAGGCCTATCGCCGGTTAGGATTGGCGGACCGTGCATTACCTTTGCTGCGGCGTGTGTTGGAGGATCAGAAGCGGCTGCATGGCAATAGCAGCCGGGAGGTGGCCGCCGCTACTTTTCGGCTGGGCGATGGGTTGGCCGGGGCTGGGCGGGCCAAAGAGGCCGAACCGGTGCTGGCCGATGCGGTGGCCCGGCTACGCAAGGTGACCGGGGCCGAATCGGTGGAGACCGCCGCGGCGCTGCACGCGCAGGCGTTGGTGCTGGTGGACAACGGCCGCCGGAAGGAGGTGATGCCGCTGATCACCGAGGCGCTTCGGATCCGTCAGGCGCGACTGGGGCCGGAGCATGACGACACGCTGACTTCGCGCATGATTCTGGGATCGACGCTGCGGGCGCTGGGCGACTTTGCCGCGGCGGAGGCGGAACTGCGCCAGGCGTATCAACTCCGGCGGCAGCGGCTGGGCGTGGAGCATCTGGGGACGGCGTCGGCGGGGGTTCGGTTGATGCAGGTGTACCTGGACACCTATCGCTGGCAGGAAGCCGAGACACTGGCGCGAGAGGTGCTGGCGACGCGGCGCGCGAGGCTGGGCGCGGAGAACCCGCTGACAGCAGCGGCGCAGAGCGATCTGGCTAGCATTCTGCAGGACAGCGGCAAGTATCAGGAAGCCGAGCGGCTGTATCGCGAAGCGCTGGGCGCGGCGTTGCGGACCGCCCCGCAGGCGCATGCCACCTCCGTGTCCATGAACAACCTGGCTTCGCTCCTGGAAGATACGGGGCGCTTTGCGGAGGCGGCGGAGTTGTACCGGCAGTCGCTGGCGATTCGGAGGATCACGGTGGGCGAGGAGAGCCTGGTATACCTTCGGGTGGTGGATAATTTGGCGCGGGCTGAGTTGGGCCGCGGGCAGTTGGGCGAGTGCGGCAGGCTGCTGCGGCTGATCGCGGAGAAAGGCACGGGCCGGCTGACGCCGCAGGAGATGGCGGCGGCGGAGATGACCGAAGGGCGGCTGCTGCAGAGGTTGGGGAAGTTCGATGAGAGTGAGGCGAGATTGCGGCACGTGGTGGAGGTGTACCAGAAGATGCGGCCATCGGGAAGTATTCCGCTGGCGAGGGGCCAGGCGGCGTTAGGCGCACTGCTGCTGGAAGGGCGGCGGCCAGCCGAAGCACTACCGTTGCTCGAAAGCGCGTGGAGCTACCGTCAGAAAGTGTGGGGCGCGGCGAATCGCTACACGCAGGAGTCGCGGGCGGATCTGGATCGCTGCCAGGCGCAGTTGGCGAAGCGATGAAGGCACGGTTGCGGGCGATTGCCGGTCCACAGCAGGGCGGCACGTGGACGTTAGGCGCGGAAACCAGTATTGGCCGGGCGCCGGAGAACGACATCATCCTCGACGACCGGTCCATCTCGCGCCGGCAATGCCAGATCGTGGCCACGCCCGCAGGCTACCGGCTGCGCGACGGCGGCGGCGTCAATCCGACGCGCGTGAATGGCGAGGTGATGGGCGAGGCTGGGTTGCGGCATGGCGACCGCCTGGAGATGGGGCGTTCCCTGTTCGAGTTCGTCAGTGAAGCGTCGGAGGTGACGGAGATTGTCGACGCCGGCGCGGAGATGGATGACGCTATCGAAGGGGAGGCGGCACCGTCCGCGGTCTTCGATGGCAGCAGTATGGAAGGGCTCGCGGCATCGGTTGCGGCCGAGGCCTGCCGCAGGGTGGCTGCCGCGCGGGCTTGCTTGATGGCGGTATCGGCGAGCCGGGCATTGGAGCCGCTGGGCACGGAAACCCAGCGATTGGCAATGTCCGTGGTTCGTAGCGCACTGCGTGCCGTCAGTCCGGTGCCGGCGCGGGCAAAGGCACGGGCAGTGGCGGGTGACTCGCTCTATGCCATGCGGTTGAGCGCGGCAATGGCGGCCCCGGTGCTGTCCGACGGGTGTGTCATCGGCGTGCTCTATGCCGACAAGGCAGACGGCGACTTTTGCGCGGATGACCTCCGCACGCTCACGCAACTGGCCGCCGAGTGCGCCGGACCGTTGGCGGCCTTGGTACGGGCTTCCCGCGTGGAGCAGGAGAACCGGCGGCTGAAGGCCGTGCTGCCGGAGTTTGGGCCCATGATCGGCCGGAGCGCCGGCATGCAGGAGGTCTACCGCACCCTGATGCGCGTGGCGCCCACCGAAGCCACCGTGCTCATTCTGGGCGAGAGCGGCACGGGCAAGGAATTGGTGGCACGGGCTTTGCATTCCCATAGCGGCCGGGCAGGCGGGCCCTTTATCGCGGTGAACTGCGCGGCGTTGCCCGAAACGCTGCTCGAAAGCGAACTGTTCG
>JAEUQF010000161.1 GCA_016789745.1 Bryobacterales bacterium | reverse complement strand
GGGACCGCAGCAACGGCGAGCAGGCCGCGGGTGACGGGAACCCCCTCCGCATGAAAGGCCTGACATACGCCAAGGGCCTGGGTGTACATGCGCCGTCGGATGTACGGTTCGCCCTTGGCGGCCGCTGCAATACGTTCCAGGCGGACGTGGGCATTGACCAGGAGGCCGGCACAGAGGGCTCGGTTGTGTTCGAGGTCTGGGTGGATGGCATGCTGGTGCGCAAAGCGGGAATCCTGCGGGGCTCCGGCTTGACCGACGCCCTCAAAGTGGACATCACGAATCGCAATGAGTTGCGGCTGGTGGTCACCGATGCCGGGGATGGAAGGGGTGTGGATCACGCGGACTGGGCGAATGCCCGCGTCACGTGTCAGCCGTGACGTTTGGATCTGGTGGGCGGTTGCTGCCGCCCACCCCGTTGTACTTAGTAGGCGCCCTTTCTCAGAAGAACCACCTCGACGGTGCGGACCAGAATACAGAGATCCATCCAGATGGACCAATTGCGTACATAGAAGCTATCCAGCCGGACGCGCTCTTCGTAGGAGACATTACTGCGGCCGGAAACCTGCCACAATCCGGTGACGCCGCCCAGCACGCGCGTGTAGAGGTCAAAGTGCTCGCCGTAGCGTTCAATCTCCGCTTCGACAATTGGGCGCGGACCGACCAGGCTCATCTCACCCATCAGGACGTTCCAAAGCTGGGGGAGTTCGTCGAGACTGGTGCGGCGAAGGAATTTACCGACGCGTGTCACACGCGGATCGTCCTTGAGTTTGAAGCTGGCTTCCCATTCGGCACGCGCCTCCGGATGAGTACGCAGATGGTTGGCAAGCACTTCGTCGCCGTTCGTCACCATCGATCGAAACTTCCACGCGCGAAACGCCTTTCCGTCGCGGCCGATGCGCTTGTGGCCATAGACGGCGGACCCATGCGAGTCGAGCCGGATGCAGAGAGCGATCAACGCGACCAGGGGAAGCAGCACGGGGATTGCGAGAACCACGAGGGTCAGGTCGAGGATCCGCTTGAGCCAGCGTTGGCGGGTGTTGAGTTCCGCATGGGTTACCTCCCAACCCCAAATGCCTCCTACGCTCTTCGGGCTTAGCAGGAGTCCGCTGTAGAGCGGAGACGAGTCGGGGATCACCAGCACGCGGGAGAGGCTAGCCCCGAGTTTTGTCATCAGGGAATGGACCTGCTCATCCGAGTTGCGGGAGGTAGCGATGAGGGTGTAGCGGCAGGAAGGCCGCAGCAACGTGTCGAGACTGCCGTGGACACTACGATACACCGGTACGCCTTCGATGAAGCGAGGCAGGCTAGGATCCTCATCGAGTACGGCGATGGGTTTGAAGCCCAGCCCCGGCTCACTGCGCAGTGTGCGAACGATGTTGCGGCCCGTGCTGCCGCCGCCAAGAACCAATGCCTGGTAGCCCCACCAATGCTGCGAAGCCATAGCCCGGCGCATGAGAGCGCGCAGCAAGGGGACAAAGAACAGCGTGAAACTGACGGCCAGGAACAGGGTCCAGGTGAAGTACGTGCTGGCACCACGGAGAGAGACCGTGATCGCCGCAAGGGCGACAAAGATTGCGATTGTCGACAGGGTAGTTCGGCGTAACTCTTCGGGAGCGCTCAAGGCCACGTCCGAATACAGCCCAATGAGCCAGTAGACGAGCAGAAAGACGAAGAGGAACGGCCAGAGCCGAAGGTAGCTATAAAGGTTCAGGTCGCCGGAGACCAGGTACTTGCAGAGAAGGCTAAGAATCACCGAGAGAAGTAATCCCGCGACATCCGCCAGGATGAGTGAGCCCTGCACAGTACAAAAGGCTGGGGGCGCGCTTTCGCGAGCCGCGATTCGCAAAGGTGCGATGCTTGTGCTCATTTCAGAAATCCGTTACTTCGACAGCAGACTGGGGAGAGGGGTTTCCTGTGATCCGGGGCTCGCGTCCGCACCCAGATGGGGAACGATACTGCGGTAGACGGCAAGCGTCTGGCGAGCCATGCCGGAAAGCGTGAAGAGCGATTCATAGCGCGCGCGGGCTGCGTCGCCCAGGCGTTGCCGCAGGGCTGGGCTATCCAGCAAGGACTGCAGGCAGGCGCACCATGTTTTGGGATCATTATCGGGCAGTACGAAGCCCGTCTCGCCGGGGACGATGGCCTCGCGGACACCGCCGACGTCGGTTGACACTACTGGCAAACCCGCCCGCATCGCCTCAAGGATGCTGAGGGGGAAACCTTCCCAGTTCGTGGCCAGTACGAACACGTGATTCTGCGACAGGAGTTCGGGGATGTCTCGCCGTTCCCCCAGGAACTGAACCTGGTCCTGAATACCGAGGCGGCGGGCTTCCTGTTCCTGGGCAGCCCGCATGGGTCCATCGCCAACAAACGTGAGGCGTACGGGGCGATCCAGGCGGGCGATGGCCTGCAACAGGGCGCCCTGCGCCTTCTGGGGAACAAAGCGAGCGACCATAATAAAGCCAGGCACGCCACCGTCCCCCGGATGCGCCCGGAGAGTGGTATCGGGAACACCGTTATAAATGGTGAGGTGTTTCTGTTCGTCGCCGATCCGGTGCCGCAAGGCCAAGCCGCGATTGGCGGCAGACACGTTGATGATGCGGGAACTGAAGCGCGCGGCAAGGCGCTCGCTGGGGATACCGAATGCCCGCCATTTCAACGAGGTGCCTTCGGCGAAGGCCCAGGTGTGGGCGGTAAAAACGGAAGGGACTCCGGCGAGGCCCGCGGCCAGCCGTCCCAACACTCCTGCCTTCGAAGTGTGGGCATGAATGAGATGAGGACGTGTTTGCCGGATCAGCTGCACCATTCGCCGTAAGGCGCGGGCGTCCTTCAAGGGACTAATGGGATGCACGAGTTCGGGCATAACGTGATGCTCCACGCCCATGCGCCGCGCGACGCCGGTCAGATATCCCTCCTCGCCGACACCGAGCACAGGCTCGACCTTGCCGCGGAGGCCCGCAATAAGGTCCACTAAGTGGACCTGGGCGCCCCCGAGGTCGGCTCGGGTGATGAGATAAAGCACTTTCATATCTTTCTTACTTCAGGAGCTAGTGAGAAACATCAGGGGATGTTTTTGTTCCACTTACCACGCAACTATGCGTGCGATGCCTGCGCTTGTAGAATGTCCCAGGTTTGGCGGGCGGATTCATCCCAACTCAACTGAGCGGCCCGGCGCATTCCTTTCGTACGCAGAGTAACGCGCATATCCTGGTCGTCGACCATCCGGACAATTGCCGCCGCGATCGCATCCACATCTTCCGGGTCCACCAGAACAGCGGCGTCGCCAGTAACTTCCGGAAGAGATGTTGTATTAGATGTAATTACAGGGCAGCCGCACGCCATTGCTTCCAACGGGGGCAATCCAAACCCCTCATAGAGAGATGGGTATAACATAGCAACCGCTCCCGAATAAAGAGCGGAAAGATACTTTTCCGGCACATACCCGGTCAGGTGGGTCCGCGGCGCCATGGCCGTGATCGATTTCCCGGAGAACACCAACGTGCTGCCGCTACCGCCGGCGATGACCAGGGAGATGTCATCCGGCACGCTGGATTGGGCAATGGACCACGCCCGGATCAGGCGCTCCGTGTTCTTGCGTGGTTCCAGGGAGCCCACGCAGAGAAGATAATGCGGCGTCGGTATCCGCAAGGCTTCCCGCGCCTCCTGTATCAACTCTGGCGCGGCGGGTTCGAAGCCCTGGTCTACGCCGTTCAGAACCACGGACACCTTGTTTTCCGGAACGTGGAAGAGTTCAATGATGCGGTGGCGGGTGAACTCTGAGATGGCGATCAGGTGCTGTGCCTTACGTGCGAGTTGGGGCAGCAGGACACGATACCAGGCGGCAAAAGCACGGGTGAACCACTGGGGCCGCTCAATGGGAATGAGGTCGTGAAACGTGCATACCTGGTTACGGACAGCCAAAGGTCCGGTGTTGTTGGGACTCCACAGCAACTTACCGCCGACGGCTGAGGGCAGGTACAACTGCTCCCACAGATGGCCTGCCGAACCACGCAGTTGGGACTTGGGGCGAATGGGGATGAGCGCTTCGCCGAACCGGCGCGCCAGTTCGATGGCATAGCGCTGCATTCCCGTGGGTCGGTGACAATAAAAGCGCGCATTGAGCGCAATCTGCTGCACACAGGCTCCTTTTCGACTTCTGGCTATTGCGGGATTGGCGCGCGGCGGGGCGTGCGGTAGCGAAAGCTTGGGGTGGGTAGCGGCAGGGCGTTGGGGTGTGCGGCCCATGACATACCCAGCAGCAGCCACAGATGGCGCCAATGGATGCTGTCGATGACGACGCTGTTCGCCAATACTCCGCCGATGCAGGCGAGCAGAACAGCGCCCAGTGACCGCCAGCGCTTGGTGCGGGCGGTTCGAGCCAATCGAAGGGCGCGCCACAAGGACGCACCCAGCAGCGCATAGAAGGCCAGCGCTCCCACCACGCCGTTCTCAGTGAGCACCCGTAGATAGGTGCTGTGTGTAGCGTAGGCGAAGGCGATCTCCGACTGTCCGGGGCCGATTCCCAAGGGCCTACGCCGTGCACTCTCCAGGGCTTCATCGTGCACTTGAAAGCGCTTGGTGTCGTAGCTTTGCAGACCCTTTGCACCAAGGCGAATCATGAGCATGCTCTTCACGGCGGGCACGCTGACCAAGGCCAGTACGAGAATGCCGGCGACGCAACCGAATGTTGCGGCCGCAACCAGCCTGGCGCTTAGTTGCGCACCGGACTCCGATGACCAGAAGAACATCAGCGCATAGATTCCGAGCGAGACGGCGAAGTTCAACCAGCAGGCGCGGGAGAAACTGAGGAAGACGCCCAGAGTGCAAACCAGGAAGGTGGCCGCCCAGGCAACCTTCGCCCAGCGCTTCTGCGCAACCTGCAGCGCCATCAGCGCGTAGATCGCGACAGGGATGAGGAAGGGCCCGAAGACGTTGGGGTCCTTGAAGAGACCCTTGGGGCGATTGTAGAGGGTGAGTATGTCGCGGCCGGGGAGAAGATTGAAGTACCCGCCCAGCCCGAGCGCTACCGAGTAGATGGCCGCGAAGGCATAGCCGCGCATCAGCACGCGCACGGCAGGCATGCCGTGGCGGGTGAGCAATCCGGCGAAGAAGAAGAGTGAGGCGCCTAGATAGGCGGTGACGAGCGCATACCAGATGGTTCTGGTCTTCTCGATCGGGTCCGCCATAGACACAACGTTGGCGAAGAGAAACAGCACCAGCAGGAATGCCGGGAGGCTGTGGGCGCCGGCAAAGGAGAGCTGGCCGATGAGCACGGCAAGGCCGCAGAGGCCCATGATGGCGGCGTCGATTGGTGCTGGCTCCACCAGCACCACACCGCTCAGACACATGGCGAGGCCGACAGCGGTGACCAGCCAGGAGTGCGGCCTCTTCGACTTCACCGTAAAGCGAGGTGGAATCGGGCGAGCCTCCGGCACGGGACGCTGCGCGGGCAGCGGCAGGGTGGGCATCATGGCGCCAGACCTCAGCGGCTTGCTCCGGTATAGCGGTAGCCGTAGCTGTCGGAACTGGCCGACCAGTCGTTGAGCACGGTGCCCAGCAGGACTGTGCCATCTTCGGCGAGCCGCTGCTCCACCACTTGGGCCGACTCGCGATTCGTCTTCTCGGAGCGGATCACCAGAATGACGCGGCCCGCCCAGCGGGCGAATACACGGCCGTCCGGCACCAGCATCAGCGGTGGCGTATCGATGAGCACCGCGTCGTACTGTTGGGTGAGGTAGGCGAACAGTTCCGGCACGCGCCGCGAGTAGAGATGACTAACGGTGGCTTCCGGATGCGATCCGGCGGTGAGGACAAACAGACCGGGGATGTGGGTCTGGCGGATGCAGGAGTCGATGCGTCCCGGATTGATCCCCCCGGGGCTGGCTAACAGTTCGCTAAGACCATCCTCATCGGCCGGGAGACCGAAGACGGAGCCAACGCGCGGCGCACGGCCATCACCATCCACCAGTAGCACACGTTTCCCGGTGCGCGCCAGAGCGATGGCGAGATTGCAGGCAACCGTAGTTTTTCCTTCGCGCGGGTGTGCGCTCGAGACCGCAATGGCTCCGAACTGCGCGTCTTTCTCTTCGGTGAACAGCAGAGACGTCATGATGCCGCGGAACGAGTCGGCAATGGAGGACAGCGGGGCTTCCCAACTGGCAAGTTCGATCTGCCCTCGGGAGAAGCGCCGTGAGGTGGTTTCGCGCCCGTTCAACTGCAGGACAGCGGCGGTGCTTGCGGTGCGCGACAGCAGCGAGAGGCGCTTGGGTGAGGATGGAATAACGCCGAGTTCGGGCACACGCAGGTAGAGCGAGGTATTGCCTGGGGCGGAGATGCTGCGATTGGTACTTTCGCGTACCAGAGCGAAGGTCAACCCAGCCAGCAGGCCGGCAAACAGGCCTAGGGCCGCGTTGAACAGCACATCGGGCTTGTAGGGTAATGCCGGCGGCTCGGCCGGGTCCACCACGCGCACATTGCTGGCACGCATAGTGGAGATGACACCGGCTTCGCGCACCTTGCGCGACATTTCTTCATACATGGTCCGGTTGCTGTCCACTTCGCGTTTGAGTGTGTTGTAGCGGATGGATTTGGCGGCGTCGTCCGAAACGCGCGCGGACTGATTCTTGTAGGCGCCGGCGATCAATGCCTCCCGTGTGCGGGCCTGCTCGTACTCATTGCGAATCCGGCTAAGCACGTTGGCGCGTTCCTTCTGCAGCGTCGCTTCCAGATCCGTGATCTGTGCCTGCAGTTTCTGCACCTTGTAGTGGGTGGGCGTGTAGATCGCGCTCATTTCGGCGAGTTGGCGGCGCAGATCGGCCAGTCTCACCTGGTATTCGCGCAGGGGGCCATTGTCGAGAATCGCGGGAAGCGCCTCGGGGTTGCCGGACTCAGCCAGATCGAACTGCGACTGCTTGGCGATGCGGTCGGCCTCGACGCGGGAGAGTTCCTGCTGTAATTGCCGCAGGCGCTCTTCGGAGATGCTGACGCGCTCCTGCGTGAACATCAAGCCGGTCGCCTGTGAGTAGGCCTGCAGTTCCCGCTCAGAGCTTTCCAACTTATTCTTGAGGTCCGAGAGCTGACGCAGCATCCATTTGCCGGTCTCCTGCGTCATCTCCCAGCGCGCCTGCAAATTGCGATCGATGAACTCGCGAGTGAGCGTATTGAGGAAGGTGGCCGCGGTCTCGGGATTCGTCGACTGGTAGTACAACTCCACCACGTTGGCGTTCTGCACAGGGACGACGCGCAGGTTGCGCTTGACCTCCTCCACCTGCCGCTTGGCATTGGTGGTGGGGCGGGGCTCCGGTATGTGCAGAAGGCGCTTCCAACGCGCGACCAGAGGGTGCACTGCACGCGCCGGCGGCGTAGGTTGGGCCGCTTCACCCGCCCCCATCTTCAACAGCACCTGCTCCAGCAGCGATTCGCTTTGCAGCAGCTCCATCTGCGTCTGCAGGTACATGTAAGCGCCACTGGGATTGCTGCTGGCGGCGGTGGGATCGACATCCCGCATGTTCAGGAAGTCGTGGTTGAGGTTCTGGATTTCAATGGAAGTGCGCGCGCGGTACGAGGGCGTCTGGACGATGGTTAGCAATAGGCCGGCGGCAAGCCCGACAACGCAAGCAAGCACAAGAGAGAGCTTGCGGCGGCGTAGAGCGCTCCACATGCGGCTGAGCCCGTTCTGGTCATCGGTGACGGTGACGCGCATGGGCTCGGAAACCTGGGGAACTTCGGAAGGATCGGGACGATATGGTTGGAGTTTCATTTCTAGCAGTTCTGTTTGGGAAGAAGATCAGCCGCGCCCGGTCACACAAGGACGAGAAACGGCAGGTTGACACGCAGCGCCAGACAGCGCTATCGCTCGGCGATGGGATCCGCTGCTCTCTTCAGCAACAGGGCCGGAATGGTCGCGCGCGTCCCTGCCGGCCAGAGGGGCGCTACGGCGGCGACCGTCAGCAGGGAGGCCGCACACACAAAGAGTTCGGTTGATACCACCGCCCAGGCCATGCCAAGATGGCCGAAGCGTGCGGAGAGGAGCGAGCCGAGCGCAATATTGATCACGCCGCCCGCCAGAATGATACGGTTCATGTAACGTTCCAAGCCCAGCGGCAGCAGCCACTGGAAGCCGAGCGCGATCGTGACGCCGGCAAGAGGCAGGAACAGCGCCAGGATTCGTAGAACCGGCACGGCTTCCTGGAACCTGGGCCCCATCAGCAGTTGGATGAGGTACGGCGCACCGGCGATGACGGCCAGCATCAGCGCTGTTCCGCCACTCAGCGTTAAGGCAAGGCCGAGGCGCACCAGGCGCAGCGCCTTCTCCGGAGCTTGATGTACTAAATGACTCAGCCGCGGGAACAGGGCCTGTTCGATGGGATTCAGCAGACCATACACGGCGGTGCTGATCTTTTCCGCGGCCGCGAAGTAACCGACAATGACCGGGGGAGCAAAGAGCCCCAGCAGGAAGACATTGGCGACACCGTAGAGACTCTTGCTGGCCTTCAACAGGAACATCGGCCAGCTACTCACAAGTGAATCGCGCATGCTATTTAACGAAGGCACTCTTACCGGCACCATTTGAAACATCAGGAAGAAGCCGGCGGTGGTGAAGATAGCCGGCGCCACGCCGTACAGGGCGAGAACCTTCCAGGCATCTTCCGGGCCGTCCACCAGAAGGAGCATACCCGCCAAGCTGAGAAGTTTACCGACGATGTCCAGCCCCGCGATGACACGAACACGTTCCATGCCCTGGAAGAACCACAACGGGCTCAAGGCCTGTGGCAGGGCTGCCATCAATCCAACGGCCACCAAGAGCGGCTCGGATCGCAGGGCCGGAATCGCATAAGCGATCGGGATGGCGACGAGGACCCCGGCGGCATAGAGCAGCAACTGGACACCCACAACGCCGGAGACGATGCGCGCACAGTCTTCGGTGGACGCACGCACACGTGCAATCGCCCGGGTTGCGGATAAATCAAAGCCAAACTCCACCAGGAGAATCAGAAAGGTGGAGAACGATAACACGAAGGCTACGACGCCCCAACCCGCCGGGCCGAGTGCGCGCGCCAACACCGGGACGGCAACCAGGGGAATGATCTTGCGTGCGACCTGGACGCCGTAAAGTGCGATTACATCCTGCAGCAGGTGGCTGCGGAGCAGCTTAGCGAGGCGAGCGTTCATTCCGGCGTCAGCTCACGGCAGGGCGTTAATGGGGGCTCATCGTGCCACCATCCGGCGGTACGTCCGGAAAAGATGGACCAGTGATAACGTGCCTTGTCGGGACGCAGAGCGGCCCAACTGAGGATAGATCCGCCAAGAGGGCGGAGCAGGTGGTAACCGACAACCGGAAGGCGGTAATGGTGTTTCCGCAAGACCCGGCCGACACCGCGCCCATAGGATCGCGCCTTATCGCAAACAGCCGGGGTATATGGGCCCTTGCCCCATTCCGGGTGGTAGACCATGAGCGATGGATCGTAGTAGATGCGGCCGCCTTTGGCCAGGACCTGCAAGAGAAAGTCCGTCTCTTCGCCGGCACCCCACACCGTGCCTGCTCCTACGCCCAGCGATTCGTCGAAGACACAACCGAGCACAGTGGAACGCCGCAGGAACATGGTAATGGTGACGCCTCGCTGCCAGACATTGATGCGTGATACGTAGCCGGCGCGACGGTGCCAGCGGCCGCTGGAGGGTTCGCCTTCCGCGGTGACTGAGCGGCCCGTCACGGCGCTCCATTCGGGATGGCGACGCAGTTGCTCGTCGACACGCGCCAGCAGGTCCGGCGGATACCAGCAATCGTCATCGGGGAACGCGACGACATCTCCAGTAGCTTGTCGAAGCCCCCAATTGAGGGCCTTGGAATGGCCTTTCGCGCCGCCCAGATAACGTATGGTGAGTTTGGAACCGTATTCGGCAACGTAGTCCGGGGTGTGAGGGCTGTCGCCGACTACCAGGAGTTCGAAGTCGCGGTGGGTTTGCACACTGAGCGACTCCAGCAGACGGTCCAGTTCGAAGGTTCTACGGATTGTGGCCAGAATGAGTGAGAATTTCATGCGCGTAGACAACTACAGGGGAGAGAGGGCATGAGAAAAGCGTCCGTTCAACCGGCCAGGGGATCTTCTTCGGAAGGGAGAGTCCCGCAGTCCGGCTCCGGGGGATCGGAAGAAAGCCAACCCGAAGTCCGGCCGGCAAAGATGGCCCAGTGATACCGCGCCTTATCCGGCCGCCATGCGGCCCAACTCAGCACGGAGCCGCCCAACGGACGAATCAGATGATAACCAACCTGCGTCAACGGGAAGTTGTGTTTGCGCAGCACTCGGCCGATGCCGCGTCCATAGGAGCGCGCCTTTGTGCGAATGGCGGGCGTGTACGGCCCCTTACCCCATTCGGGGTGAAACACCGTCAGCGCCGGATCGTAGTGAATCTGACCGCCCTGCGCCAACAGTTGCAGGAGGAAGTCCGTCTCTTCTCCGGCACCCCAGGGAGTTCCGGCACCCACCCCGAGCGACTCGTCGAAGCGGCAGCGGCGTATGGCGTCGCGGCGGAAGAACATGGAGAAGGAGATGGCGCGCCGCCAGATGTTGGCCCGTGAGACCAGCCCGGAGCGGGGATCCCACCGGCCGCTGGAAGGCTCACCGGAAGGCATGATGGCGCGTCCGGTGACGGCGCTCCAGGATGGGTTGCGCTCCAATTGAGCAGCAACGCGGGCGAGCAGATCGGGCTCATACCAGCAGTCGTCATCCGGGAATCCGATGATGTCGCCACCGGCAAAACGCAAGCCCACGTTGCGAGCGCGGGAAAGGCCGCGGCGCGCGCGAACATGCCGGATCGCGATCCGCGAATCATAGGAAGCACGCAGATCGTCCAACTCCGGACCAGGATTCTGATCGACCAGGATCACTTCGAAATTGCGATGGGTTTGACGGCAGAGCGAGTCGAGCATGCGACCCAATTCGTCGGTGCGTCCGACGGTGCCGAGTACAAGCGAAAACTGAAGCGAAGATTGCATAGGAAAGGCCTGCGTTACACCAGTTGTTTTTGCGCGAGCACTTCACGCAGACAGTCCGTCACGTAGCGGACCTGCTCCCTGGACATTTGCGGGGACAAGGGCAAGGATAGGAGGCACCACGGGCCGAACGGAGAGTGCGCGGCGCCGCTGCCGAAAGCGGTAAAGCTGGAGATCGGTTGATAGTGCTGGCTCACCTGGACGCCAGAGTTCGCGAGTTGTTGTTTGATCTCCGGGTAGGAACCATGCACCAGGACAGGCATCAGGTGACAGGAGGACTGCTCCAGCGGCCGGTCCAGGAACGGCACCTGGATCTCCTCCAAGCCTTGCAGTGCTTCGCGGTACCAGGCGCTGACCTGGCGGCGCCCTTCGTTCAGCTGATCAATCTTGGCTAACTGACAAAGCCCGATGGCGGAGCGGATCTCATCCAGGCGGTAGTTGTAGCCAACCTCCACGACGTCGTATCCACTGGCGTGTCCCTTGTGGCGATCAAAGGAAGGCACGGTCATCCCATGCGAGCGAAGCAGGCGGGCGCGGCGGGCCATGTCGTCGTCATTGGTAGTGAGCATTCCGCCTTCGCCGGTGGTCATGTTCTTGTTGCCGAAGAAACTGAAGCAACCGACATCGCCGATGGCACCGGCAAACTCCGCCTGGTGACCGATGCGTGTCCAGGCAAAGGGCGCGTGCGCGCAATCTTCGATCACGCGCAGCCCGTTGCGCCGGGCAATGGCGAGGATCTCTTCCATGCGGCAGGGGAAGCCGGCGTAATGCATCACCACGATTGCCTTGGTTCGATGGGTTAGCAGGCTCTCGATAGCTTTGGGACTGATCGTGAGGTCATCCTGAGAAACCACGCCCGCCAGACGGATGGTCGCGCCGTTGTATCGGCCCGCCGCCGCAGAGGCCACGAAACTCAAGTCGGGGCAGATGACTTCATCGCCGGCAGACACGCCGCAGAGCAGATGCGCCAGGTGCAGCGCGGCGGTGCAATTGCTCACGGCAATCGCATGCTTCACGCGCATCTTTCGGGCGAACGCTGTTTCGAACTCCTCCGTTACCGGGCCGGTGGTGAGCCAACCGCGTTGCAGGACGCGAACGACGGCGTCGACTTCTTCGGCACCCAAAGAAGGTTCGGTTAGCGGGATGGTCCAGTGCATAGCAATTCCTGAAACGCGGGGATCTCGTGGATCTCGTTGTTGGCGCGGTCAAAGTCGTCGGGGCGCCCCAGATCAAGCCAGTAGCCGCTGTGCGGATAGGTGTGGATGGGCTCGCCGCGGGAGAGCATGTCCAGGACGAGGTTATCCAGCCCATAGGGCCTGCCATCGGGAATCCGCGCCAGCAGCGCGCGGCTGAAGACATAGATCCCCATGCTGACATGGAGCGAGTGCGTGGGCTTCTCGGAAAAGCCCGTCACCTGGGCACTTCCCGGATTGATCTGCAGCACGCCAAAGTCAATGGGGACGCGCCGCTGAAAGGCGGCAATGGTAAGATCAGCGCCGGACTGGATATGGGAGTCATACAGGTCGCGGTAGGAAAGATCGGTGAGGATGTCGCCATTCATCACCAGGAAATACTCCGGCAGATCATGGATCAGTTTCAAAGGGCCTACGGTGCCCAGCGGGAACGGCTCGATTGAGTACGAAAGGTTGATGCCGTAACGCTCGCCTGTTCCGAAGAAGCTCATGATGAGTTCGGCCATATGCCACACGGCCATGGTGATGTCGTTGAAGCCGGCGTTGGCCAGTTGGCGCAGAACGATATGCAGGATGGGCTGTTCTCCTACCGGAAGCAGCGGCTTCGGCAGAGTGGTGGTGTAGGGGCGAAGGCGAGTTCCCTTCCCGCCCGCGAGGATGATGGCCCGCATTCGGCGTGCCCTGTCAGGTTCGCCGTTGTGCGTCACGACTGCATCACCGCAGCCCTGGGTTGTGGGGCAACGTTAGAGTGCGCCGCCTCCGGCTCCCGCCAGTCGCCTTGCTCCAAGGCGCCCGCGATCTCCCGCACGCCATCCGGCACGGTGAAAGCTGTCTGAAAATGCAATTCACGCCGGATTCGCTCGAAACTGACGCGATAATCCCGGGGGTCCTCCGTGCGGGCAACGAATTCGACCTGCGCCCCCGGAACCTGCTCCCGGATGATGTTCACCAGGTCAATCTTCCGATAGTTTTCCTGGGTGTTGCCGACGTTGAACACCTTGGCCGCAACGGCTTTCGGTGGTGCTTCCAGAACCTGGCCGATGGCGCGCGCGGCGTCGGCGACGTGGACGTAAGGCCGCCAGAACTGTTCGCCGTACACCAGCAGGCGGCCTTCCACCAGCATGCTGCGCACGAACTCATTTACGGTGAGGTCAAACCGCATTCTGGGTGATGGGCCGTAGAGAGTGGCAAAGCGAAGTACGGTGGCCGTCATCGGAGATTCCGGTTGCTGCAGCAGTGCCCGCTCCACCTCCACCTTGGTGGAGGCGTACAAGGAGACGGGGCGCAGTTCGTGGTCCTCTCCGGCGAGCATCGATGTATCGGCCATCCGGCCGTAGTTGCTGCAGGTGGACGCAAACACAAAGCGCGAAACTCCGGCGGCCCGCGCGGAGCGGATCAAGCCAAGCGTTGCGTCCAGGTTGATGGCCCGCGCTGCTTCCGGCTGCCGCGCGCAAGCCGGATCGCCGACAATCGCGGCCAGATGCACCACGGCGTCGATACCTTCGAGCGCCTCTGCTACCGCAGCCTGGTCACGGATATCGGCGACTCGCAGGTCGAAGCCGGCGCGAGTTTCCAGTTCCTGAATGGACTGCCGCCCGTAGAGCAGCAAGTCTAAGACGCGGACATGATGACCACCGTCAAGAAGGCGGCGGACGAGAACCGAGCCCAGATAGCCGGCTCCACCGGTAACGAGAATTTGCATGAGTTTCCTATAACTGCTTAGGGCAAGGTTGTGAAGGTCCAGACGCGGTCGGCGGCCATTGGAAGGTCAGCGAGATCCTTCACTCCAGCCGCTCCGCCCTTCACCGTAACCGTATACTGCCTGTTTCGTTGTAGCGGCGCCGCGGGCACCAAAGTGCCGCGCCGCAGGTCTGCCGAGTAGGTCACCGCGGCGGCAACCGGCGTGGTAGTGCCCTGGGCCGTCAGATACATCGTGGTTGTTGTGACGGACGCCGCTTTCATTTCCTCGGCGAACGTTGCCGTGATGGACGGCGTGGTAGATACACCCGTGGCGGCGTTCGCAGGTGTGTGGCCTGAGACGACTGGCGCTGTAGTATCGGTGCAAGTGAGGCGGGCATCGGCCCAATCGGCGTGGTCAGAGCCGATACCGTTACCACCGTCGGTAACGAGAAGGCGCAACTCCGATTTGCCGCCCACATTCAAGTTGATGCGTACGGTAGCGCTGGAACCCGTCATGAGGCTACTGCTGAAGATCTGCGCGCCATCGGCCCACACCTGGAAAGCAACGGAACCACGTACGCCAACCTCATCGTCGATACCGATGTCCGACTGGAAAGTGGAGCAACTGCCGCCCAGTTGGAACCGCACGTCAGAATGCGCGTGCACGCCCAGTCCTCGCGTGTAGGTAACGCCGTTCAGGGTGATGGTTCCCCCGTCTCCGGCGATGGACTCGCCATTGCTCTTGTCGCGTTCGACGGGCCCCCAACTATTCGTCGCGAGCGTGAAGCTGAGGTCGCTGACATACTTCGTGAAACTGGGGGCATTGGCGGTTTGGAAGGTCCAGGTCTGGTCTCCCACCAGGGCGTTTCCAGCGAGATCCTTAACGCCTGTGGCGCCACCTTTGATGGTGGCGGTGTAACTGGTAGCGAACAGCAGCGGTTGCGTCGGAGTCAAGGTGATGGTGCGCGCGGCGTTGTCGTAAGCGACGGTGGCTGCCAACGGCGTGGTGGTTCCGGCCCGTAGCAGCGTCACATTGCTGGAGGTAACCGTGGAGGTCTGCAGCGATTCGGAGAAGATCGCGGTGACGTTAGTGGTGACCGAGACGTTCGTTCCACCCGAAACGGGGATCCGGCTGGTGATGATGGGTGGTGCCGTATCCGTACCTGTGAATACAGCCGTGTAGGTGGCCGCCGTGGTACCAACGACGATGTCGTGCTGTTGCGCTTTGCCGTCAGACCATGACTGGAATGCCATGCTGCCCTGGGGTGACGGGGCGAAGATGCTGTGTGTTGATCCAACGATGCTGTTCCAGGTCACGGGTGCCGTCATGGCGGTTCCGCCGGCAACGATCTGCAAGCCTGCGGGATTCGAGGCCAGCGTGAGAGGCACCGTTAGAGGCTGCAGGTTACGAGAGGCCGAGTCCGACAGGCCGCCGCTATCCAGCGCCGTGAGGATCACCTCGAAGTAGCTGTCGTCACCATGGTCCGGCACAGTGAAACTGCCGCTGGCGCCGGTTGCGGTTGTGAAGTTGTGCACGTGGCAGATGCCACCTGGGCAGTGATGGATTTTGACAGCCCAACTGAGTTGGTTGGCCGGGATATTTCCGTCTTCCTGGTCCGTGGCGGATCCGGTGAACGCAACCACATCTCCCACTTTGTAGCGGAACGTGGTGAGCGGTGCCGAGATGGTTGGTACCGGCTTGTTATTAGAACTGACGCAGGTGATCCGCGCCTCGGCCCAGTCCGCGTGGTCCAGGCCGATGTTATCGCCGCCATCGGTGACCACCAACCGGAGTTCATTCCTTCCGCTGATGTCGACGTTGACCAGCGCCGTTGCGCTGGCGCCGGTCATCAAGGTGCTGCCGAACAGTTGCGCGCCATCAGCCCACACCTGGAAGTTGACGGAGCCGCCCGCACCCACCTCATCGTCCAAGCCGATGGCCGCCTGGAAGGTGGAGCAGGTCCCACCCAGTGGGAAGCGCACATCCGAGGCAGCATGGACGCCCAGACCTTTTGCGTAGGTTACGCCGTTCAGAAGGATGGGCTGGCCGTCCCCGTCGTTGATATCACCGTTGCTCCTGTCACGTTCCACCGGCCCCCAGCCGTTAACAGCCGAGGTCCAGGTGAGGTCGCTCAGGTAGCGCGTATTGGCGCCGGTGGCAGCGGTTTGAAACGTCCAGGTCTGGTCTGCAACCAGCGGGTTACCGGCAAGGTCTTTCGCTCCAGCGGTCCCGCCCTTCAGAGTCGCGGTGAAGGTGGTACTGGTGGAGAGCGCCTGGCCAGGTGCCAGAGTTACGGTGCGTGTGAGTTGGTCATAGGTCACCGAGGCCGCGACTGGAGTGGTTGTGCCGCTCGCCGTCAGGAACACCGTCGCCGGGGTGAGGGTAGCTGCATCCATCGCCTCCGAGAACACAGCGGTGACGCGAGCGGTCACGGCAACGTTCGTTGCTCCCGGCGCGGGAAGACGACTGGAGATTGTGGGTGGCGTGGTGTCGGACGCGCCACCGCCCGTGCAGGTGATGCGGGCGTTGGCCCAGTCGCCATGATCCGCGCCAATGCCGTCGGCGGCATCGGTGACGATCAGCCTTAGTTCATTCTTGCCGGTGAGGTCGACCGAGACGCTCTTGGTTGCGGTCGTACCGGTCATGATCCCGCTGTCATAGAGCTTGACGGCATCGCCCCACACCTGAAAGACAATACTGCCTTCGACGCCCATCTCATCATCGACGCCGACATCCGAAGTCAGCGTGGAGCAGGTGCCACCCAGCGTGAAGCGAATTTCCGAGGAGGCATGAACGCCCAGCCCTTTCGTGTAGTTCACGCCGTTCAACCGCAAGGGACCGCCGTCACCAGCCGCGTCATCGCCATTGCTTCGGTCTCGTTCCGCGGGTCCCCAGCCATTGACCATAAGCGTCCAACCTAAGTCGCTGAGATACGATTGGCCGGCAGGCGGTACCGTGGCTGTGGTGAACGTCCAGGTTTTGGAGGCGGCCATCGGGTTCCCGGCCTGGTCGGTGATGCCGCCGACACCGCCTTGCAGCGTGACGATGTAACTGGTCGCCAATTCCAGGCTGGCGGTGGGGTCCAGCGTGGCCGTGCGCGTGGCGGTGTCATAAGTCACGGTGGCGGCAACGGGCGTACTCGTTCCCTGCTTGATTAGCCGGAAGGCTGTTCCGGAGACCGTGGCGGGATTCAGGCCTTCCGAGAACGTGGCCGTGATGTTCCCGGTGTGGAGTGAGTTTGTCGCGGATTCGGCGGGATTGACGCTAGCTACGACGGGGGCGATGGCGTCGGACCCGACGACATAGCGAATGC
>JAEUQF010000157.1 GCA_016789745.1 Bryobacterales bacterium | reverse complement strand
CTTGATGAAGCACAGCTTGTCCACCACCTTCGCGGTATGTGGGATGAGCCCGCTTGCCCATGCTCCCGATTGCCCGTGTTTGGCGAACGGGAACATCGACTCGACGACCGGAAACTTGGCCTGGGTTGCGGTCATGCCGGTCAGCCGCTGGCCCTGGCGAATGGAGTCGGGCAAGTCGCTGCCGCGCAGCTTGGCGATGCCCGGTTTGTGGTCGAACAGCTCCATCTGCGAGGGGCCGCCCGACATGAACAGATAGATGACACGTTTGGCCTTTGGAGCATGATGCGGCATGCCGGGCAGCATGCCGGTGCCGCTGCCTTCGTCGGCCTGGAGCAGGGAAGCCAGTGCGGCCGTACCGAGTCCCATGCTGGAACGGCTGAAGAACGTACGTCGAGTCATCGGGTCCATGGAATGGCTTCTCCTTACTGCTTGGTAATCGTTTCGTCCAAATTGAGGATGAGGCTGGCGACGGTGGCGTAGGCGGCCAATTCAGGCGCGGGCAGCGATTCGTCGCGCTTCGATTCGCCCTGTTGGAGGAACTTTTCGGCCGCGCCGGCTTCGGTCTGGAAGAGGTCCAACTGGTTGCGGTAGCTGGACAGGAGCACGTCCAGTTCGCGGCTGCGGGGCATGCGGGAGGTGGCCAGGCGGAAGCCGTGCGCGATGCGTTCGGCTGGTGCGGCGCCGCCTTCCTTCATCATGCGTTCGGCCATCTTGCGGGACGCTTCGACGAACGTCACGTCGTTCATCAGGTTGAGCGCCTGGAGCGGTGTATTGGTGCGGTTCTCGCGAACGATGCAGGTCTCGCGCCCGGCCGCATCGAAGTTCATCATGGAAGGCGGCGGCGCGGCACGTTTCCAGTAGGTGTAGAGGCTGCGGCGGTAGAGGCTCTCGCCCTTGTCGCGTTCGTAGTCGGCACCGCCGCTCAGTTCACTCCAGAGGCCCGCGGGCTGATAGGGCTTGACGCTGGGCCCGCCGACCTTGTCGACCAGCAGGCCGGAAGCGAACAGCGCCTGGTCACGCACCATCTCGGCGGGCAAGCGGACGCGGGGGCCGCGGGCGAGGAGGCGGTTCTCGGGATCCCGCTGCAGCAAGTCGGCGGGAGCCTTGGATACCTGCCGGTAGGTCGCGCTGAGAATGATCTGCTTTTGGAGGGCCTTCAGATCCCAGCCCGAATCCATCAGGTCCTTGGCCAGGTAGTCGAGCATTTCGGGATGGCTGGGGGGCTCACCCTGCGACCCGAAATCCTCCACGGTTTTGACCAGGCCGATGCCGAAGTACATCTGCCAGATGCGATTCACAATGACGCGGGCGGGCAGCGGGTTCTCCGGGCTTACCAGCCACTTGGCGAGGGCCAGACGATCATTCGCCACGCCGGCGGGCACCGTGCCCAACGCTGCTGGAACGGCGCGTCCGACCGGCTCACCGGGGCGGTCATAGGCGCCGCGCACCAGGATATGCGACTGACGCTTGTCCTTCATTTCCTCCATGATCATCACGGTGGGGAAACTGGCGAGGAGCGTATCGCGTGCGTCCTTTGCGGCCACGCGGTTCTTCCACGCGTCGCGAATCTCGGCCGCTGCGAAGTCTTCGAGGAATGCCCCGCGGAGTTTGCCTTCTTCGGCGCGGGTGCGCTGCGTCTTGCGGGCGATGCTGTTCAGGTCAGTGCGGAGCGCCAGCATCTCCACTTCTTCCACGGGCAGGGCCCGCTGGTAGAAGCGCACCTCTTCGATCTCGCCCTTGAAGAGGTTTTCCTTGCCGGCGCCGCCGCCGATGCGCCATGGATCGCCGGTGCGGAACTCCTGGTTCAGTTCATCCACCAGGACGTTCTGTTCGGCTTCCTTGCCGTCGATGTAGATGTGGATGCCGCTGGCCATGCGGGACCCATCGTAGGTAAACAGGACGTGGTGCCACTGGTTCAGGCTGATGGGCTGTTTGGTTTCGGTGCGCAGGGTATCGTCGAGCCAGCGCGCGGCCATGCTGAGGTGCAGCTTGCCGTTCTGCAGCATCCAGGCGATGCCGGCTTCTTCCTCGGCGTCCTTGGTGCGCGTCACGATGGAGCCATTCGGCGCTTCGGCCTTGATCCAGGCCGAGACGGTGAACGAATCGAAGTAGCTGTAGTTGGCCACTTTGCCGGGCTCATGGAACTTCGTGCCGTTGAATTTGCCGGCTTCGCCCAGGGTGAGGTGTTTCAACTGTCCCTTGGTGGGGACCCAGGCGGCCTTGGCGGCCGAGGGCAGCGCCTTCAGCCACTCGGCATAGTCATGCTCGGCCCGCGCCTTCACGGCGGTATAGGCAGCCTCGGCTGCCGAGAGCTTGGTTTCCGCCACGCGCAACTGGGCATCCTGATCGGGGGTCGGGGCTGGGATGAGCGGCGGGGTATTGCCGAACTTGAAGTAACGGCCGCGCTCGGGGATGTTGTTGAAGTAGGCGAACATCGAATAGTAGTCCCGCTGGGTTAACGGATCGTACTTGTGGTTGTGGCAGCGCGCGCAGCCGACGGTGAGGCCAAGCCAGACGGTGGATGTGGTTTCCACGCGATCGGCGGCGTACTCCACCATGTACTCTTCGGGGACGATGCCGCCTTCGCCATTGCCGCGATGGTTGCGATTGAAGCCGGTGGCGATTTTCTGGGCGCGGGTGGGATTGGGCAGCAGGTCGCCCGCGAGTTGTTCGACGGTGAACTGATCGAACGGCATGTTGCGATTGAAGGCGTCGATGACCCAATCGCGCCAGCGCCACATGTTCCGTTCGGCGTCGGTCTGGTAGCCGTTGGTGTCGGCATAGCGGGCGACATCCAGCCAGCGGGCGGCCATGCGTTCGCCATAATGGTGCGATGCCAGCAGGCGGCCGGCGGCATTCTCGTAAGCCCGCGGCGACTGATCCTTCATGAAGGCGTCGATGTCAGCCAGCGAAGGAGGCAGTCCGGTCACGTCGAGGCTGGCGCGGCGCAGCCAGGTGACCCGATCGGCTTCCGCTGCGGGAGACAGAGATTCCTTCTCCAGGCGCGCGAGTACGAAGCGATCCATCGGCACCTTTGGCCAGGTGGTGTTCTTCACGTCCGGCAGGGCAGGCTTAACGGGAGGGACAAGCGACCAGTGTTTGGCGAACTTCGCGCCCTCGGCAATCCACTGCTTGAGCAGCGCGATTTCCTTGTCGTTGAGGCTGAGTTTGGAGTAGGCGGGCGGCATCCGCAGCGCAGGCTTCTCATGTGTGATGCGTGCGATGAGTTCGCTGGACGCCGGATCGCCCGGCTTTACCGCTACCTTGCCGCCCAGGTCCGCCACCATGCCTGCTTCGGAATCCAGCCGCAGGCGGATTTTCTTCGTGGCGGCGTCCGGCCCGTGGCAGGAAAAACAGCGGTCGGAAAGGATGGGGCGAATGTCGCGATTGAAATCAACGGCGGCAGTCAAAAGACCAGGCAGGCATAGAGACAATAAGGGCGTAAGGATCCGGGGCATAGCCACTCCTGACGATCCTCATCATATCAGCCCTTACTTGATGATGCGGAAGAGGTTACTGTAGTCGTCGGTCCACAATGGCACGCTCGGCTGGAGCTCGGGCGGTTTGAAGCCGGCGATGTCTTTATGCGCCAGAAACTTCTCGTTGGAGGTGACCAGCACCATGTCGGTGCCGAAGTAGCCGAGGTCGTCATCGCCTTCGTCCTCCACGAGGACCGCCTGTTTGCCCAACGCTTGCGCGCCGCGTGCGACCACCGGTTGCAGATTCAGATAGCGATTGGAGATATGCATCACGAGCACGCCGTCGGGTTTGAGGTGGCGGAAGTATTGCTGGAAGGCTTCCTTGGTCAACAGGTGAACGGGTACCGAATCGCTGGAGAAGGCATCCATGTGCAGCACGTCGAAGTTCTGCGGTGATTCACGTTCGAGGGAAAGGCGGGCATCGCCCATGATGATGTCCAGCTTGGCGGGGCAGTCCTTAATAAAGGTGAACTCCTTCTTTGCTACGTCGAGGACCAGGGGGTTGATCTCGTAGATGCGGTAGTAGTCGCCCGCCCGGGCGTAGGAGAGCATGACGCCGGCGCCGAGGCCGGTAATGCCGATGCGTTGCGGCTGGTCACGATCCTTGGTGCGAATGGCGCGCCCGACGCCGCTCTTGGGTCCGAAGTAACTGGTGCTCTCGCGATGACGCATGGGTTCGAGGTACTGCTCGCCATGATTGATCACGCCGTGCGTTAGTTTGCGGCTCCATTCCAACTCGCCCTGCTGGCCGTAGTCGGCGGTCCGCAGGCCGCCGTAGAAATTGCGCGCCACCACGCGGTAGGAGCGGAAGTCCTCCTGGATGTACTGGGTCATGGTAACGCCCAGAGCCAGCGCCGCGACCCCCGCCACTACCCAGCCCCAGCCGCGCTCGGTGCGGTGGAGGATGCTCTCCCGATCCACATAGTTGACAGCGAGCAGCAGCAGCGCGGTTACGATGAGCAGGATCGGCAATTCCCAGTAATCGGGGAAGGTGTAGGGGGCTACGACGCCGACGAACAGGCCGCCGAGCGCGCCGCCGAGCGAGATCATCAGGTAGAAGCCGGTGAGGAAGCGCGGGTGGGGCTTGATGGCGGTCAACTCGCCATGGCAGGACATGCAGCAGACAAAGAGGGCGGCGACGAAGATGGCGATATCGCGGGCGACATTGCTGGCCACATCGGCGCGCAGCATGTAGGCCATGCCGCCGAGGGCGAGGGCGGTGGCGGGCAGGTACCAGAGGCGGTTGTACCAGCCGGTGGAATCGAACGTGAGGATAAAGCTGAGCAGATAGAGGCTTAACGGCAGTACCCAGAGGAGGGGAATTGGCGCGATATCCAGGGTGAGGTGATTGGTGATGGCGAGCAGCAATGCGGACGCGCAGGCGGCGAGCAGCGCCCACAGGATCCAATGCAGTGCGGGGGGTGGCGCCGCATCGTCGGTGGCAGCATCGGCGGTCTGCGGCACGGCGGAGAGCGAATCGCGGCTCTTCCAGGCACAGTAGCTGCAGAGCGCGACGAACAGTACATAGCCGCCGCTCCAGACGTAGGCTTGGAGGCGCGTGGGCAGCACGGGCTCGACCAGAAACGGATAGCCCAGCAGGGCGATCATCGAGCCGGCGTTGGACAGAGCGAACAGCCGGTAAGGCGAGCGGCCGGGAAAGGCGCGAGAGAACCATGCCTGGACGAGGGGGCCGGTGGTGGAGAGGAGGAAGTAGGGGAAGCCAACGGTAGCTGCCAGCAGAGCCAGGATGGCCCAGGTGGGGTTCTCGCCGCCGGCGGGTTTCCAGGCATCGCCGGGCACGACGGGCAACAGCAGGCAACTGGCGATCAACAGCGCGATGTGGAGGGTGGTTTGCGGACGGGATGCGAGCCTGCTGGTGGAGAAGTGGGAATAGAGGTAGCCGCCGAGCAGTGCCAATTGGAAGAAGAGCATGCACGTGGTCCACACGGCAGCGGTTCCTCCGAACCAGGGAAGGATGATTTTGGCGATGATCGGCTGAACCTGAAACAGCAGGAAAGCGCTGACAAAGATCGTGCAGGCGTAGAGTAGCATCCGGGAGTTCTTCTAAGTTTCGGATTAGTATAGCTCTCCCAAAAAGCGAATCGGGCGCCGTCCGCAAGCGGAATACGGCGCCCGTCTTGTGTGCGCTTGGTGGAGGAAGAGCGTAGCGGAAGTTATTCGGTCTTGGTGGCCGTCATGTTCATTTCCTGGCCATTGAACTCCATGGTCAGGCGCATGGCGTTGCCGGTGACGCGGCCTTTATAGTTGATTTTCACTTCGTTGCCATTGAAGTTGCGGGTGACCGCGAAGGAGATATCGTCGCCGCTGATTTTGCCGTCGGTGATGGGGGCCGGGCCGCCACGGCCGCCTTCCATGGTGCCGGTCAGCTTGTCGCCGTCGGCCTTCAACGTCATCACGCCTTCGCGCGTGTTGCCATTCTGCATGGTGAAGCTGGTTTTCCACTTGCCGGTGACGTCGGCGGCAAATGCCGAGATCGCGAGCAGGGCGATGGAAGCGAGACGGGCCAGGGAACGAAAGCTCATGTGAGTTATTCTCCTCGATTTGGGATGCCGGGGAGAAGAGAAATGTTACTCTATCGCGCGTTAAGAAACCTTTAACTGGATGTGATATAACCGCTCCCGTGACCAGGTTGTCCTTTCTTCTCCTCCCGATTGTTCTGCTGCACGCCCAAATTGAGCAGGCCAACATCACCGGAACCGTGATCGACAGCAGCGGCGCCGCCGTTCCAGGGGCCGCCGTCAGCATCGTCAACATGCAGACGAAGACGCGAGCCGAAACGCGCAGTAACGAGACCGGCACGTACCGGCTGCCGTATTTGCCGGCGGGTGAGTATCAATTGGCGGTAGAAAAGGAAGGCTTTGAACGGTCGCGCGTGGACGCCATCCGCCTCACGGTGGGGCTTACGGCGACGGTCAACGTCACGTTAAAGCCGGGCAGTGTGCAGCAGGAAGTGACGGTCTCCGCGACGGCCGTGCAGTTGGAGCAGGAGTCCTTCGCGCTTGGCAATACCATCAACGTGAAGCAGATCACCGAGCTGCCGCTGCTGGGCCGCAACCCTTATAACCTGGTCTTGCTGGCGCCGGGTGTGATGCCCAAAGGCGGCGCGGGTGCGGGTCCGATTATTAACGGGGGCCGTTCCAACACGAGCGAAGTGCTGCTGGACGGAGCCGAGACGCGCAACTCGACGACGAACGACATCGCCTATACGCCGCCGCTGGAAACCGTGCAGGAGTTCAAAGTTTTCACCAATGGGTTCTCGGCCGAGTATGGCCGGTCTGGTGGCGGCGTGCTCACGGTGGCCACGCGCGCCGGTACGAATGACTGGCATGGCGCCGTTTATGAGTTCCTGCGCAACGACAAACTGAATGCGAACTCGTGGACCAGCAACCGCGTCGGGCTGGCGCGCAATCCGTTCCGGCGCAATGAATTCGGCGTGGCCGTCGGCGGGCCGGTGCGCATTCCGAAACTCTATGACGGGCGCAACCGCACGTTCTTCTTCTTTAATTGGGAGAAGATTCCGCAGCGCTCGCCGGACAACATCCTGAGCACGGTTCCGACGGCTCTGGAACGCAACGGTGACTTCTCGCGTACGACCACCGCGGCCGGTGCCCGCATTAATATCTACGATCCGAACACCACCGTGCCGGCGGCGGCTGCCGGGCAGTACCAGCGCTCTGTGTTCCCTGATAACCGGATCCCCGCGAGCCGTTTCGACCCCATCGCGCAGCGTGTGCTGCAACTGATCCCGTTGCCCAATCGCACCACCGTGGTCCAGAACTTCGTTGCCAACAACACGCGCGCCAACGATACGGACCGGTGGTTCTTCCGGGTGGACCAGAACCTGGGCTCCAAGCATCGCCTGTTCTTCAGCGGCGGCATCCAGGGCAACACGCAGTTCACTCCTGGCATCAATGTTGCGTTCCCGGGCGAGGGCGTCAACGGCGAACAGGGCAGCATCGGCACCGATTCGTTGTATGGCGTTATCAGTGATACGGTCACGTTCCGTCCCAACCTGATTGGCCAGTTTCGCCTGTCGACCACACGGCGCGTGATCAAGACAGAGCCGCGGAGCGCCGGCTATGACTTCACGCAACTGGGCTTCTCGCAGGATCTGAAGAATCGCGCCAAGACGCTGCTGTTCCCCCGCTTCGACATTACCGACGCGGTGAACCTGGGCCCGGACCGCGCTTCTTTCTTCACCGATGCCGAAGACAATCGGGACACCCAGGCCCAGTTCACATGGGTGGCCGGGAGCCATTCGGTGAAGGCCGGCGGCAACTTCACGTTCCAGACCTTCAATATCTTCCGTCCGGAGCGCCCGTCGGGCTACTATCAGTTCTCACGGATTTTTACGCAGGGGCCGAATCCCACGGCGTCGTCGGCCACCGCAGGGCACGGCGTCGCGACGTTTCTGATGGGCCTGCCGACGGGCGGCACGTTCTCCGACGATCCTTCGCTGGCCACTTCGCAGAAGTTCTACGCGGGGTATGTGCAGGACGATTGGAAGATCCGCCGGAACCTGACCCTGAACCTGGGGCTGCGCTGGGAATACCAGACGCCGTGGTCGGATCGGTTCAACCAGCTTGGCTATTTCGACCCGGACTTCACTGACCCGCTGACAAAGCAGAAGGGCCTGCTCCGCTTCACGGGGCGGGACGGGAACTCGCGCTACCAGTCGGATCCTGATCGCAACAACTTCGCGCCGCGTGTGGGCCTTGCGTGGAACTTCATGAAGGACACGGTGCTGCGCGCCGGTTATGGGATGTTCTTCTTCCCGGGTTCGGGGGGTGTGGGTGCGGGCGCCAGTGATCTTGGCAGCGGCTTTTTGGCGCAGACTCCTGTGTTCCTCGGCCCGCCGGTGGCGGCGCCGAACACGCCGCCGGTGGGTGCCTCACTGGCGCGCAGTTTTGAAGCCGGCTTCTTCCCGGCTCCGTTCGATGGCGTTGGCTCCAGCATTGGGACGGCGTTTCGGGAGTGGGTGACGCCTTTCAACCAGCAATGGAACTTCAATATTCAACGGACGCTGCGGCGTGATCTGTTGGTGGAGGTCGCCTATGCGGGCAGCCGGGGCCAGCGGATCTGGATCAATCGGAGCCGCACCGCGGTGGATACGCAGTACCTGTCGCTTGGCGCCGGGCTCGATCAGCTGGTTCCGAACCCTTACTTCGGTGTCATCACCAGTGGCGCGCTGAGCGTCGCGCAGGTGCGCCGGTCGCAGTTGCTGCAGCCATTCAATCACTACACGGGCGTGTCGCGGTTCCGCGATGCGGTGGGGGATTCCGTGTATCACGCTTTCACGATGCGAGTGGACAAGCAGTTCAGCCGGGGCTTCTCCTTTCAGGCAGCCTATACGGCGGGCAAGCAGATCGACAACGTGCAGGAGCGCTTTGGGGGCCGCAGCAGCTTTTTGGACCCCAACAACCTTTCGCTCTCCCGCTCGATCGGCGAGTTCGACCGCCCGCAGTACGTCGTGATGAATTACATCTACGAACTGCCGAGCTTCAAGCAGGGATGGGCGAAGCACGTGGTGGGCCGGTGGCAGGTGACGGGCATCACCACCTTCGGCAAGGGGTTGCCGATGGTGATCACCGGGCCGAACAACACCCGTCTTCCGGGCGTGAGTGCCGCCGCGGTGCGTCTGAAGGATCCGGTGCTGTCCGCCGATGAGCGTACGCTGGACCGGTACTTCGATACGTCCGCGTTTTCGCCGGCGCCCACGTACTCGTTGGGCAACGATTCGCGCACGCAGCCTCGTCTGCGCACGCCGGGGATCAAGACCTTCGACCTGATGGCATCGCGCACGCAGGTGATTAAGGAGCGGGTGAACGTGCAGTTCCGCGCCGAGTTCTTTAACGCCTTCAACACGCCGCAGTTCGATGCGCCGAACGGCAACGTCACGGCTACGAACTTCGGGCAGATCACCAGTGCCGGCGGGGCACGGCAGATCCAGATGGGCATCCGGCTGTCGTTCTGACTATTTGGCGGCGGTAAGAATGCGCTCTGCGTGCGCGATCTGCTCGCCGGTTCCGCGCAGCGCGATCATGCGCGGGGTGTTGAAGGTGAAGATGCGCCGGATTTGCGTTTGCGCACGCAGGTCTGTGGCTATGCGTTGCAGACCGGCGGCGTCGTATTTGGCAGCCGGAAGGCGGAACACGCGAAGCAGGCCCTCGTCGCGCGGGTCAGCCATGCGATAAGGTGCCGATACGGCCAGATCCGCGCTGGCTGGCCGCTGCGTCTCCGTCGCCACCCAGTTCGCCGCGGCAAGGCTCTCTTCGTCTCCGCGAGTGAGGATGGTGCGCGTCCCATTGAACGTGAACACACGGCGGATCTCTACGATCGCCCGCAGCAAAGTAGCGGCTTCCTGCAACTGCGGAACGGACCATTCCATGGGCATCCGATAGGCTCTTAGCACCGGCTGCCCATCAGTGAATCCCGCGCGGAACTCCTCGACGCGTGGCGCGGGAGTATTCGCCTCCAGCGTACGCCACAGCCATTCGGCTGCATCGAGTTGCACCGGCGTGCCCCGCACCACAATGCCGAGAACCTGGTTATAGGTGAACAAGCGCCGGGTTTCCACGATGGACCGGATTATGGTTGCGGTCTCCTGCAGTTGACGCACTTCCCTGCTGCCCTGCAAATAGAAGACTCGTAAGCCTTCCTCGCCCATGGCTTCCATCCGAAAGACGCGGCTGGCTAACGACTTGTCACCGAGTTGTGCAGCGGGTTTGTCTAGCTCCGCCAGCAGCCATTCCGCCGCCGCTATCTGGGTATCGGTCCCGGAGATCGTCAAGGTGCGGCGATCGGTATCGGTATTGACACTGGGCAGTTCGAGGATCGACCGCACCGCGGTCGCCAGTTCGTTCTGGGCTTGCGTACTGCCGGCGTGCCGGATGGTCAGGGTACGGTCCGCGGCTGCCGCGGAGATAGTGAAAAGGCAGAAGGCGGTAATGCCAAGGCGCATGGAGTGACTCCTGGTTTCTTGCTCTCACCCCGTCTGACGTTTCCGGCCTGGGCAGCGTGCAGGGGCATGACAGCAGGTCACCGCGATACACTGATTCTCTTATGCCCCTCCGCAGTTATACGATCACGCAGGGCCGCGACCGTGCCCCGGCCCGCTCCATGTTCAAAGCCATCGGCTTCACCGACGATGATCTGAGAAAGCCGATCATCGGCATCGCCAATACCTGGATTGAGACGATGCCTTGTAACTACAACCTTCGCGACCTGGCGGTGAAAGTGAAGGAGGGCATCCGTGCCGCCGGCGGTACGCCCATGGAGTTCAACACCATCGCCATCTCCGACGGCATCACGATGGGCACCGAAGGCATGAAGGCGTCGCTGGTCAGCCGCGACCTGATTGCCGATTCGATTGAGCTCACCGCGCGCGGCTACATGTTCGACGGCCTGATCTGCCTGGTGGCCTGCGATAAGACCATCCCCGGCGCCGCCATGGCGCTGCTGCGGCTGAACGTGCCGGGCATCATTATGTATGGCGGCTCCATCATGCCGGGCAAGCTGAACGGCATCGACCTGACGATTCAGGATGTTTTTGAAGCTGTCGGCGCGAATGCCGCGGGTAAGATCAGCGACGAGCAACTGCTGGCGATTGAGAACGCGGCGTGCCCCGGCGCGGGTGCCTGCGGCGGCCAGTACACCGCTAATACGATGGCCACGGTGATGGAGGCGATTGGTCTGTCGCCTTTCGGTACAGCCGCGACTCCGCAGGTGGATCCCGCCAAGAACGACATCGCGCGCGAAT
This sequence comes from Bryobacterales bacterium, assembly GCA_016789745.1. GTDB lineage: Bacteria > Acidobacteriota > Terriglobia > Bryobacterales > Bryobacteraceae > CADEFT01. The sequence goes on along the minus strand of JAEUQF010000157.1, from coordinate 31,568 downwards.
GCGGCAAGTGGGTGATGGAAGTGGTGAAGCGCGACCTAAAGCCGCGTGACATCTGCACCCGCGCTGCCTTTGAGAACGCGATTGCTTCGGTGGCCGCGTCGGGCGGATCGACGAACGCCGTGCTGCACCTTTTAGCGATGGCTCGGGAGGCCGGTGTCAATCTCAAGATCGAGGACTTCCATACGATCAGCCAGCGGACGCCGCTGCTGGTCGATCTGAAGCCGGCGGGCAAGTATGTGGCTGCCGATGTTCACTATGCCGGCGGCATCCCGGTGATCTCCAAGCGTCTAGTGGATGGCGGCTATGCGGATGGTTCGTGCATGACGGTGACCGGGCGCACGTTTGCGGAGGAGTCGGCTGATGCCAAGGAGACGGCCGGCCAGGACGTGATCAAGCCGCTCGATCAGCCCATTAAGAAGACCGGCGGCCTGGTGATTCTGAAAGGCTCACTGGCGCCGGAGGGGTGCGTCATCAAGGTGACGGGCATTGCCAGAAAGGGCCAGCGCGGCCCCGCGCGTGTGTTCAACAACGAAGAGCAGGCGATGGCGGCGGTGACCAGCGGCCAGATCAAAGCCGGGGATGTGCTGGTGATTCGTTATGAAGGGCCGCGCGGCGGTCCGGGTATGCGTGAGATGCTGGGCGTCACGGGTGCGATCGTCGGGGCAGGTTTGGGCGACACGGTTGCGCTGTTGACCGACGGCCGGTTCTCGGGCGCGACGCGCGGATTCATGGTGGGCCACGTGGCGCCCGAAGCCGCGGCCGGCGGGCCGATTGCCGCGGTGCAGGAAGGCGACATCATCAACATCGACATCGAGAAGGCCACCATCGATCTGGAGGTCAGTGCCGAAGAAGTGGCGAAGCGTCTGGAAGGCTTCCAGGCTCCGGCCCCGCGCTATGAAACCGGCGTGTACGCGAAGTATTGCGCGATGGTGTCGTCCGCTTCGGAAGGCGCGGTGACGTTTAAGCCTCGTCAGTAGGTTCCTGTACGGGGCGGTCTTCGGGCCGTCCCTTTCCGTAAGCCGCGGGCGGCTGGCCGGCCAGTTCTCGGAACTCGCGGATGAAGTGTGATTGGTCGAAGTACCCCAGTCTGTGGGCCAGATCGGCCCAGTCCTCTGTTTCGCCAGCTTCAATGCGGGCCGCGGCTTCCTGCAAACGGTAGCGGCGGATGACCCACTTCGGCCCAACGCCTACATAGCGATGAAACAGCCGCTGGAGCGTGCGCGGGGCCAGGTGGGACTGCTGCGCCAGATCTTCCACCGTGAGCAACGCCGGTTTTGTGGCAATGATGTCGATGGCCTCTGACACGTGCTGCTGTGCTGTGCCGGCCTGTTGTAGGCGGTCGCGGAGCGTGGCCTCGATCGAGGCGACAACCCCGCGGCTATCGTGCTCCGCCGCTCGCTGCCGGATCGCCTGCACCGGCGCTTCAGCCCATAGCGACGCCAGCGGCACGCGCCGGCCGGTAATCTCCGCCACGGGCCTTTGCGCGAACGGATAGAAGCCCGCGGGACGGAACTTCACACCCAAGACGAATTCGCTGCCCTCCAGCGTTGCGGTGAATGCCGTGGTGACAATGCCCAGCACCTCCACCGCGTTGGGGCTGATGATGATCTGGACACAAGGGTTCGGCAGCACCTGCTGCGCGTAGCTCTCGCCGGGCGGAACGTCCCACTCCATCACCCAATACACGGCGAGGTAGGGCGCCAGATCCGCCGACGGCCGTAGGTGCGATCGCTTGCAGATGCGGGATAAAGCCTCCGGATGCAGCACGGCGAGATTCGGCCGGGTAGTGTCGCGTTTTTCCAATACAGGCAGACTCCCCTTGCCTGATCATAGCGAGTGCATGCTGCTGCTCCGGCTATCGGTGATTGTCTTCGTCGCTACGTGCCTGCTGATGCACATCGTGCAGCCGCAACTCAGCCCGCTCGAGGATGCTGTCAGTTTCTACATGAACGGGCGGCTGGGGTGGATTCTGCACGCGGCGATTGTGCTGTTAGGGATCGGTTCTTTGCAGTTGGCTTACCGCAGAGGTGCGTCGCTTCTGGGCCTGTGGGGCGGTTGCCTGCTGCTGGCCGGTATGTTCGCGCCGGATCCTCCCGGCAACTGGTCGAAGCCGCCGTCGGTGCCCGGCATGATCCATGGCGTGGCGGCGATGATCGCCTTTCCGTCGTTCGTGATTGGCGCGGTTCGCCTCTCCGGTGGGCCGAGACTCCGCGGCCTGGCGATTGCCTCGGCCGTGATGCTGGCGCTGTTTCTGGGCTCGCTGTGGCCGGCGGTGATAGGCAACCGCCCACCGGTTCTGCTGGGCCTGACCGAGCGCCTGCTGCTGGCGCTCTACATGGCTTGGCTGTGGCTGGCGGCCGCGGAAGCTACCCCTTCAGCCACTTATCAAACCAGGTGAAGGCGTCCTTTTGCATCTCCAGGTCGAACTTGTGCGGGCCGGGATAGAACTTCGCCGACACACGATCGGCGGCCTTCGCTTTACGATAGATCGCCTCAATCATTTTGCCGGCGCGTTCCATTTCCGGTTCGGTGAACAACTGATCCTGGCGATCCATCAACACCATCACCGGGTTCGGGACCGTGAGCGCCAGAATCTCCGGGTAATCAAGATCATTCGGCAGGCCAGGGATGTAGCACATCCAGGTATGCGTGTAGGCCTTGTGGAGGAGGTAGTCGCGCCAGGTGGTCATCATGCCCACTGGGGTCGCGCACTTGATGCGTTCGTCGGCCCCGGTGAGGAATACTGTTCGCAAACCACCGCCGGATAGGCCTCCGCAGCCCACTCGATTCGGGTCGACGTCCGGCCGCGAGCAGAGGTAGTCCAAGGCCTTCTGGTCTTCGGTAACGAACATGCCCGGCCAGGTTGTGCCGGCGCAGAAGAGGCTCTTGGCCACCAGGTGTTCGTGATTGCCCGCGAAGCGATTGTACTTGTCGATTTCGTCCTGCGCTTCCGGATTCTGCTCCACCCAGTCGCCCTTGATGCGAGCCGGCAGATCGGCGGCGCGCATGCGCCGGGAGCCGAAGGTGAAGGTATCATGCACCAGCACCACGTAGCCGCGCTTCGCCAGTTCATTGGCCCACGCGGCACCGCCGTAATAGTGCTCCTGGTGCTTGACCATCATCGGATGGGGATCGTTGGAGGTGTTGGTGATTTTGCGGTAGCCGAAGTACTTGTTGCCGCCGTGATCATGGAGCGCCAGCACGGCCGGCAGTTTCCCACTGGCGTTGGCAGGCTTGAGAACGACGCCTTCGGTCATCGGCCCGACGGGCAGCTGCCAAGTTACATGCTCGATGGCGAGGCCGTCGTACTCCCAGCGGCGCTGCACGTTGGCCTGCGGCGTGCCGCCGAGGTTGGGCTGCAGCAGCGACTCCCGATAGCGCGCCCGGGCGCGAGTGCGCCACGCGTCGAGATCGTTGAAGTCCGAACGCCGGAACGAAAGCCGGGGCGGGTCTGAGGCGAGCTTTGCGGCCCATTCGCCCCAGGCGCCGATCATGTTCTCCATGGGTTCTAGTGTAGTGCAGCGGCTGGAAGCGATACACTCACAACGGGAACTCCATGAAGACGGACCGTCGCCAGTTTCTATCCACCGCCGCCGCGGGCGCGCTTGCATCCCGAGCCTTCGCCGCCGACGCCATCCAGGACCGCTACCAGAAGCTGGACGCGATCCTCAAGGCGCCTGTACTGAAGCCGGTGTTCAAATCTCCGGTGATCATCCAGAGCGTCGAACTGCTGCGGCTGGACAATGGCTATATTTGCCGCGTGCGTTCGAAGGACGGCGCCGAGGGCGTTTCAGTGGCGCATACGGGCATGCGCACGTTCTTTCCGATTTTTCTGCAGAGCATCCAGCCGTTTCTCATTGGCAAGGACGCCCGTGAACTGGACATGATTCTGGAGAAGATCTTCATCTACCAGTTCAACTTCCGTCTAAGCGGAATGGCGCTCGGGCTGCCTTTGGCTACGGCCGAGTTCGCGATTCTCGACATGCTGGGCCGCATCGCCGGGAAGCCTGTGGCGCAGTTGATCGGCGACGTGCACAACCCGGAGGTCGCGCTGTACCTCGCTACTGAATGGCGCGAAAAGCCGGTGGACGAGTCCATCAACCTCATCCGCAATCTCTTCTCGCAGTACGACCTGCGCGCGCTGAAGATCAAAGTCGGCGGACTCATGTACATGACCACCGACATGCGTGCCGAAGGCCCTCCGCAGCGCACCGAGAAGATGATCCCGCTGGTCCGCAAGACCTTCGGCGACAACATCGCCCTCTACGCCGATTCCAACAGCTTCTATACGGTCCCGGAAGCCATTCGCGTGGGGCGGCTGCTGGAGCAGTACAAGTTCCGCTACTTCGAAGAGCCGGTGATGTTCGACCACTTCGAAGAGATCAAGCAGGTGGCCGACGCGTTGAAGATTCCGATTGCCAACGGCGAGCAGGATTACAACTACCACAACTTCCGCTGGCTGATCGCCCATGATGGCCTGGACATTGTACAGCCCGACAACTATTATTTCGGCGGGCTCATCCGGTCCATGAAAGTGGCGCGCATGGCGGCGGCCTATGGGAAGCAATGCATCCCGCACATGTCGGGCGGCGGGCTGGGCAACGTGTACAACGTGCAGTTCGTGGCCGCGCTGCCGAACGCGGGTGAGCATCACGAGTTCAAGGAGATCGGGAAGAATATTCGATTCGAGTGCAAGACGTCGACGCTGAAGATTGCCAACGGGAAGATCAAGGTGCCGACGGGTCCGGGCTTCGGTGTCGACCTTGATCCGGATTGGGTGGCGAAACACCAGCCCGTCAAACTCTAACGTGGGCTTGTGGCGGGCGGGGCGATGTGCTTCTGCAGGTTCGCCACAGTGAAGGAGTACGACACGTTGCTGCAGCCCTCCGCAATGGTCGGATGGATGAATAAACGGGCGCGATCCAAGGCCGCCCGGGGTGCCATCCATTGATCGCCCGGCCGTCCCGAATCGCTCTCCACCACGCGCACAACGGTTTGGCGCCGGTGGATGGGAGACAGCCATGCCAGCGATGGGTAAGGTAGGACGCGCCCCGAGTCGCCCAGCGCCTGTTTCCATTCTCTGCGGGTTACCGGATCCGCCAGGGTGACTTTCGTGAATGGAGGCAACGCTTCTGGCGATTCGCAGGCGATCTTCAGGTTTTCTATCCCGAACGTGGCCTGCTGGATTGCCGCGAAGCACCTCCCCACGCCAGGTACGTCGGTGGGCTCGAATCGTGAGGGCAGAACCTGTATCGGCGCGGCGCGTAAGGTCCGTACACTGGCGCGACCTTCCACCTGCACGGGCGCGTTGCCGACCGCTTGCACAAAGCTGCGATCGGGAAACAGGAATTGTCCTCGCCGCATTGCCTGCGGGTCCAGGCCAAGATACGCGCGAGGCTCCGCACTGAGGTCGCGGCGCATCTGCCACTGCAGTCCACCCGGGCCTGATACGCGCAGAAACAGCTGTTCCGCCAGCACGCGCTCGGCTCCATTGATGCCCGATACGCGCAGGGGTAAGGATATCCCCACCCTGCCGGTAGGGACGAACGGAAACGGCACCGGATCCGGCCCGTCCTCCTCAGGATCCAGTCTCAAGGGCCCCTTCAGATCGCGCTCCAGCGCGCACTGCGCTTCGGCCGTCAGATCCCTCGGAGCGTAGGAATAGGTCAGCACCGCGCCAATCGCGATGCCGATCCCGATCACCCGCGCCGCCCACGCCCATCGCTGCCTGTATTGCACGGCAAGCATCGCCGCACCACCCGCGGTGACCAGAAGCAGCGCGAGTGCGCCAGGCACCCAATCGCTCTGCGACCACGCATATCGCCTTCCCACCAGTGCCGTATTCAACAGCAGCGCCACCGCCCCGCCCGCCAACGCGCACCAGCCAAACCCGGCAACCGAAGAGGTCACGGAAGCAACCGCAAGCGAGGGCAGCGTCACTACTATTAGCACCAACAGTTGTTTCCAGAGCAGACTTACCTGCAACGGCGAAAAGCCGTGTGCCGCCAGAATCACGACGTCGCTGACCAGCATCGGTACATGTACGACCGCAATCGCGAACAGCAGCTTCGCCACGAACAGTGACGGCCTTCGCACCGGCCTCGTCAACCAGAACGCCCTGTCGGAGGTGAGTGGGTCCAACTGCACCGCCAGCGCGATCAGCACGGCCCAGGCCAGCGGTACCAACAGGTTCAGCAGCGTCTCCGCCAGCCCGACCTCCCAATCAAATCGCCACGCGTCCAGCAGGGTCAAACACGCCAGCAGCAGCGAAGCCACACTCGCCGGCAGCCACAACCGCCGCAGATCCTTCTTAAGAATGTGCCAGATCATGACGTTCCTCCCTTTGCGATCGCGTCAACTCCACAAAGATCTTCCGTAGCGAGAGCGGCTCGCTGCGGATATCCCGCGCGCCCGGGAAATACCGCCGCACCCGATCCGCATCGAACCGCGAGTCGGTGAACCGCACCACGCGTTGCGCATGCTCCGGATTCAACCAGTGGGCGGGCCAATCGCCAGGCACCTGAAACTCCGTGCCCTCCAGCGTTACCTCCACCCCCCGATACCGCTCCGTCAGCGCCGGCATCTCCTCGCTGAACAGCATCCGCCCCTCATGCAAATACCCCACGTGACTCGCGAAGCTCTCCAGATCCGCCAGATCATGCGATGCCAGCAGAATCGTCACCCCCTGGGCTTCTGCGAGGATGGTCTCCGAGATCTCGTCCCGCACCAGCACATCCAGGCCGCTGAAGGGCTCGTCCAACAGCAACACCTTCGGCCGGTACGCCAACGCACTCACCAGCGCGGCCTTCAATCGCACCCCACGCGACAGCTCGTTCAACGGGCGGTCGAGCGGCAGGCGCAGCAGCCGGACGAGCGACGCTTCCGCCTCGTCGCTCCACTGCGGATAAAAGTAACGGCAGTAGGCCAGATAGTCGTCTACGCGCATCCAGTCCGGCAGATCCTGGTTCTCCGATACATAGCCGACCTGCTGCAACTCGGCAGGCCCGATGCGCCGTGAATCCACGCCCAGCAGCGACGCGCGTCCGCTGTCGGGCTGCCAGATGTTCAGCAGGGTCTTGAGCAGCGTGGTCTTGCCGGCTCCGTTCGGGCCCAACAACGCGTAGATTGCCCCGTCGGGAACCTCCAGCGTCAGCTCCGCCAACGCCGGAACCTTGCGGAACTTCTTTGTCAGCCTATCGGTTCGGATCATCTGTCTTGCTCCGATTCGAGATTTCGCCAATGCGTTGCTATCGCCGCTTGCACTTCTTCCAGCGTCAGCCGCAGCCGTTTCGCCTCCACCACCAACTCCTCGGTCTCTCGCTGCAGCAGCCGGACCCGTTCCTTGCGCGCACCCGCCGGCGGTGTCGCCACCACCGTGCCAATCCCCGGCAACACCTCTAACAGTCCCTCGGCAATCAATTGCGTGATCACCTTGTGCGCCGTGTTCGGATTGATCTTGCAGGCCTGGCTCAACGCACGTACGGAGGGAAAGCGATCGCCGGTCTTCATCTGCCCGGAGATAACGGCTTTGCGGGCAGCGAACGCAACCTGCTCATGGACGGGCGTTCCGGACTGGAGGGAGACCCGGAAAGGAATCACAGCTGTATTATTACGCGTAGTACACCATTCTGCAAGACTTTTCTCAGCCCGCGCTTTCGGTGTAGGCTTGCTTCACGGACACCTGATGATCACCAACCCACAAAGCGGAACCCGCATCGATGAAGTCGCCGCCGGCATCTACCGCATCTGCACGCCCCTCGACGTGATCCCCGGCGGCTTCACCTTCAACTCCTACCTCATCGCCGACGAGGAGCCGCTGCTATTCCATACCGGCTATAAGAAGCTATTCCCGCTCACCGCGGAAGCCGTGGCCACGGTGCTGCCCATTGACAGGCTGCGCTGGGTCGGCGGCTCGCATTTCGAAGCCGATGAGTTCGGCGCACTCAACGAGTTTCTGACGGCGGCACCGAATGCGACAGCCTTCGGTGCGGAGGTCGGTGTGATGACGTCGCTGAATGACTTCGGTGTGCGGCCCGCGAAGCCTTTGGCCGAGGGCGAAGTGCTGACGGTGGGCAGGCACCGTCTGCAATGGGTCAACACGCCGCACGTTCCGCACGGGTGGGATTGCGGCGTACTGTTCGACCACACGACGGCAACGCTGCTCTGCGGCGATCTTTTCACGCAGCCCGGCGCCACCGCGCCGCCGGTTACCGAATCCGAGATCCTCACCGCGAGTGAGCAGATGCGCGGCATGCTCGATTACTACGCGCATGCGCGCGCCACCACGCCGATTCTGGAACGGCTGGCGAGTCTGCAGCCTTCGATGCTCGCCTGTCAGCACGGCAGCGCGTACCGGGGCGATTGCGCGGCGTTGCTACGGGAACTGGCCGGTAGGATCGAGGCCAGTGCCGGTGCTTAGAACTGGAACCGCATCACCAGCAGGATATGGCCGTTCGCCGTACCCACATCGCTGAATGACCCGCGGGTTCCGAAGTTCGTCGCAAACGCCGCCGGATTATTCACATTCCAACTCGATGCCGGATTCGCGAAGTTCGGCTGCTTCTTGGGGAAGAAGTTATTCGCATCCACGCGCAATTGCACCCGTGCCCGTTCGCGAATGTTCCACCACTTCGCCAGCGACAGTTGGGTCCAGTTCAACCCCGGCCCTTCAAACGTGTTCCGCCCGAGGTTCCCTGGTGTGAACGCCGCCGGATAGGCGAACGAGTTGAACTTCAGGTAAGGGTTCTGCGCCGATGTCGGAAAGCGGTTCGGCCCCAGGCTCCAGTTCGGCGTCTCGGCGGCCTCCGCGGTGGTCACAATGTTCGGCCGCGATTCCCCGGGCAGATACCGGTTCGGGCTGCCCGCAAACCCCACCGTGAAGGGCTGGCCGGATTGGAAGGTCTGCGTCCAGGTCAACTCCCAGCCGCCGAGTGCATGGTTCAGCGCCCCGCCGCGATTCAGGAACCGGCGTCCTTTGCCGAAGGGCATTTCATAGGTCATCACGTTCACGAAGCGGTGCCGGATATCGGTGTTGCTGCGAGCCTTCTCCAGGCGCCGGTTGTAGAAGGTGATGCCGTTATCGCCGCCATCGTTCTCGACTTCGTTGAGGGTCTTGGAATACGTGTAGAAGGCATTGAAGGCCAAGCCGCCGGCATAGCGACGCTCCACGCGCACGGTGCCGCCGTGGTAGCTGTTGTGCCCGTAGTTGGAGTAATGCGTGATGGACCCGAACTGCGGGTAGGGCTTGTAGTTCTGGACCGCCTGGAAGATGGTATTCAGCACCGTTGGGTCGCTCGAGACGTTTAATGGGATCACGTTCATGTCCCAGGCGTTGATGCCGCCCACGCCGGACTGGCCCTGGTACTGCATATCGAGCACGAAGTTCGGCGCGAACTCATACTGGATGCCGCCCGACCAACTGGCCACATAAGGCATGCGCATCTTCGGATCCCACCAGGCGGCGCCGCGCCCGGAGAAGTTGGTGCCGACAAACGGCACCGATCCATCGGCCTGTTGCGGAAAACTGAACGACGGCGGCCCCTGCGAAAGGCGGAAGACGTGACGCGGATCGCCCACGGGCGCCGCTATCTGCGCGGTGGCCAGGTATTCGTTGAACATGATGTTGGTCGCGGTGGCGAAGATGTCCTGGTGCACAATGCCGAAGGAGCCGCGGAACACCATCTTCGGGTGGAAGTTCCAGGCCATGCCGATGCGCGGTGCGAAGTTGTTCATGTCCCGCGCCGCTAGCCCGCCTTTGGGATGCGTGATGGCGCCCATGCGCCCGCTAATGGCGTCGCGCACGTTCGGGTCAAACTGCGCCTGCTGCCCATACTTGGTCTGGAAGGGCGACTCATAACTCCAGCGCACACCCAGGTTCAGCGTCATGCCGCGGAACGGCTTCCAATCCGTCTGCGCATACCATTGGTGCGACCACCAGCGCGGCAGCCAGGATGCCATCTCCTGTGTATAGGTGGCGCTGCCCACGGTCCCCAACAGGAAGTTGGCAAAGCCATTACCCGTGTTCGGCGTGAACGGCGCATTCGTTCCGGTGAAGTTGTAGGTGCCGCCGGGGAGCGCGCCCACGGTGCCGTTATAGCGCGTGCGGATCAGCTCATAGCCGAACTTGAAGGTGTTCTTGCCGCTGATCTTGGTGACATTGTCCTGGAAGGTGAAGTCCTCCCCGACGTTCTGGAAACTCGGCAGGCCCGTCAGCCCAAAGCCGATATTGAAGTAAGGGAACGTCCCACCGGAGACGTTCGGAATGCCGAGTTGCCTGGCCCAGTCCTGACCCGCGGTGAGCGCGGTCTCATAGCGGGCGCGGCGGTTGAAGCCCATGCGGTACTCGTTGTTCATCGTAGGGGAGACGATGAGCATGTCGCTGAACACGATGTTGATATGGTCCACCGGGGCGGGCTGTGCATTCGGATCAATCTCACGCCAGTTGTTGAACTGCGCCTGGTAATCGCCCTTCCACGCCCGATGATGTGCATGCGAATAGCGTCCGAAGATGCGATGCGCCGGGCTGAACTGGTGATCAATCTTCGCATCCCAGCGGGTGCGGCGAATCTTCTTCACCTGGTTCTCCACCAGGTTCTGTGTGGGACCCGTTGCGCTGGCAATCCCCGCTTCGTTCGGAGCCGCGAACGGCTTGCGGCCCAGGAAGTTCGCGACAGCCGGATCAATCAGGCTACGTGGAATGATGTTGCCCGGGAACGGATCGCGCAGCCAGGTCGCGCCTTCCTGCCGGGTGGTGAAGGGATTGTAGATGGGCAGTACGCGCGGCGTGGTCTGCCCGGCAAACGAGAAGTCGCCGTTCATCATGGCTTCGGTCGGCACGGTCTGGCGCGCCGATGCCGTGCCCGCGTTCTCGTAGTGGCGTTCCCAGCCCGCCAGCCAGAACGTGCGATCCGTACCGTTATAGAGCTTGGGCAGCTTTACCGGCCCGTTAAACAGAAACGTGGTTTCGTGATACGTGAACGGATTGCTGCGGGGGAGCTGCTCGAGGTAGCTGCGGTGGATCATCTGCTTGTTGATGTAGCGGTTCTCCACCGACCCGTGAAACTGGTTCGTGCCCGACTTGAAGACGATGGACATGAGCCCGCCCGAGGAGTGGCCCAACTCCGCCGGCGCGCCGGTGGTGTACAGTTTGACTTCTTCGAAGGCATCCTGCGTGGTGGAGATCTGCGCGTCGGTTCCGTTGGTCTGTCCGATGCCCGGCTCCTTCCCGTTAATGCCGTCGATGGTGTAGCCCATCGCCCGTGCCCGCTGCCCCAGGACGGTGAATCCGCCAATCGCGTTCGCGCCCGGCATGTAGAACAACATGCGGATGGCGCGCTTCTGGCTGACCGGCACTTTCACTAAGAGGTCGCCGTCCAGCACCTGGCCCGACTGCGCCGTTTCCGTATCCAACAGCGGCGGCGCACCTGTCACCTGGACGCTTTCGGTGATGGCGCCGACTTCCAATTGAATGTCGATGCGCGGCACTTCGCCCGTTCGCAGCACAATGCCGTCGCGCACGTACTTCTTGAAGCCTTGTGCTTCCACGGTCAGCCGGAACGTTCCGGGCTGCAGGTAAGGAATGTAGTAGGACCCCTCATTGGTGGTGATGGACTCGGCGACGAAGGCGTTCGCCGTATTCACGGCGGTCACTTTCACGCCGGCAATGACGGCGCCCGTGGTGTCGCTTACCGTGCCGACCAGAGTGGCGGTGCCGGCCGTTTGCCCCCGCAACGTTGCGGCTGCCACAAACAGGGTGGCGAACAGAAGTCGTGTTCTGCACATATGGGGTGAGACTTCATCACATTGGAGAGCTGGGGTCAATACCGGGCATACTGTAAGGGTTACGCCGTGAAACTGACTCGCCGATCGTTGTTACTGAGCGTCCCTCTGTTCGGACAAGGTGTATCCACGCGCAGTGTGCGGCCCACGCCGCGCGGCAAGGCGTCCGGGGTGCCCTTTCCCGCCCGCTTCACCGATGTCGCCAAGCAGGCAGGACTTACCATCCCCACCGTGTACGGCGCGCCGCACGCCAAGCAGTACATCGTTGAAACCACCGGGTGTGGTGTCGCTTTCCTCGATTACGATAACGACGGGTGGCTGGACATCTTCGTCCTCAGCGGCACGCGTCTGGACGGCGCGCCTGCTGGAGCCACGAATCGCCTCTACAAGAACAACCGCGACGGCACATTCACGGATGTCACGGCCAAGGCCGGTCTGCAGCGTACCGGGTGGGCCTCGGCGGTCTGCATCGGGGACTACAACAACGACGGCTTCGATGACCTCTTCGTCACCTACTGGGGCCAGAACGTCCTCTACCGCAACAATGGGGACGGCACGTTCACGGATGTCACGAAAGAAGCGGGGCTGCTTCATGCGGAGCGGCGTTGGGGTTCCGGCTGCACCTTCCTGGATTACGATCGCGACGGCAAGCTCGATCTGTTCGTCGCCAACTATGTGGACTTCGATCCCACCAAAGTTCCCAAGCCGGGGCAGAGTGCTAATTGCAACTGGAAGGGCATTCCCGTGAACTGCGGCCCGCGCGGGCTCACGCCCGGGCGCCACTGGCTGTATCACAATAACGGCGACGGTACCTTTTCCGATGTGAGTGAAAGGTCCGGGATTGCCAAAGCGCGCGGCAGTTATGGGATGACCGCCGTTGCCGCGGACTTTGATAACGATGGCTGGCCGGACATCTACGTCGCCTGTGACTCGACGGCCAGCTTTCTATTCCGCAACAAGCACGATGGCACCTTCGAAGAGATTGGACTGGAAACGGGCGTTGCGCTTAACGAGGACGGCATGGAGCAGGCCGGCATGGGCCTGGGCGTCGGCGATTTCAATCTGGATGGCTCGCTCGACCTCTTCAAAACGCACTTTTCAGACGACACCAATGTTCTTTATCGCAACGACGGGAAGGGCAACTTCGCCGATGTCACCATCGCCAGCGGGTTGGGTGTGGAGACGCGGTTCATTGGTTGGGGCGCCGGCATTGTCGATTTGGATAACGACGGCAACCCCGACCTTTTCTTTGTCACCGGCAGCGTCTATCCCGAAGTGGAGGCGAAGCTGCCTTCCTATCCGTTCCGCACGCCGCGCGTCATCTTCCGCAACCTGGGCGGCGGCAAGCTGGAAGAGTTGATGTCGGAAGCCGGCCCCGCGGTGGCCGAAGCGCATGCCAGCCGCGGGTGCGCGTTCGGCGATTTCGATAACGATGGCGATCTCGACGTCCTGATCCTGAACCTGGATGAGCCGCCTTCGCTGCTGCGCAATGATCTACCAGCGGGCAACAACTGGCTGAAGGTGAAACTGGAGGGCGTGAAGTCCAACCGCACGGCGATCGGTGCGCGCGTCATCGCAAGCTATGCCGGCAAGCGTCAGGCGCAGACTGTGTTGAGCCAGTCCAGCTACTACTCGGTCAACGACCTTCGTCTGCACTTCGGCTTAGGCCAGGCCAAATCCGCCGACCTGGAAATCCGCTGGCCGAACGGGGATGTGGAGAAGGTTACGGGTGTGGAGCCGAACCGGCTGGTGTATATCAAGGAAGGGCAGGGCGTCACCCGCCAGACCCCATTCCCGGTGAAAGGCCCGGGCGCGTGAGTTTCTCCGGATCGAGCGCGGCGTCGATCTCCTCCTGACTCAGGTTGGTGCGCTCGCGAGCCAGTTCCCGAATGGTGCGCCCGGTCTCGTGCGCTTCCTTGGCCAGCCTGGCCGCGGCTTCATAACCCAACAGCGGCGCCAGCGCGGTGGCCAGCATCAACCCGCGTTCCACCAGTTCGGGTCCGCGAGCTGTTGCTTTCAACCCGCTGATGCAGCGTCCGACCAGGTTCTCGATGGCGGCCGCCAGGATTGTAATCGACTCCAGCAGATTGCGGGCTGCGAGGGGCATCATCGTGTTCAGCTCGAAGTTGCCGCTTTGTCCGGCTATGGTGACCGCCACGTCATTGCTGATGACCTGCGCGCAGACCATCATCGTCGATTCGGCGATGACGGGGTTCACCTTGCCGGGCATGATGGACGAGCCGGGCTGCACGGCGGGCAACTCGAGTTCGCCGAAACCGGCGCGAGGCCCGGAGCCCATCCAGCGCAAGTCATCGGCAATTTTGTACACACTGATCGCCACGGTCTTCACGACGGCGCTGGTGAGTACGGTGCCGTCCAATGTGGATTGCGCCTGGAAGTGATTGGTGGTCTCCCGTAGCGGCAGCCCGGTGCGCGCCGAGAGCTTCTCACACGCCCGGCGCGCGAAGTCAGGATGCGTATTCACACCCGTGCCCACGGCCGTGCCGCCCAAGGCCAGTTCGCTCATCTCCGCGCGTGCATGTTCCAGACGACGCAGCGCGCGTTCGGCCTGGCCCGCATAGCCCACGAACACCTGTCCCATGCGGATGGGCGTGGCATCCTGCAGGTGGGTGCGTCCGGTTTTGATGACGGGCATGAATTCGTCGGCCTTGGCGGCGCACGCAGCTTCGAGCGCGCGTAACGCGGGTGCCAATTGCTCTTCGATGGCGAGCGACGCCGACAACTGAATGGTGGTGGGAATGACGTCGTTCGACGACTGTCCGAGGTTGACGTGATCATTCGGATGCACGGCCCGGCCAAGGATAGTAGAAGCCCGGTTCGCGATCACCTCATTGGCATTCATGTTGGTGGAGGTGCCGGATCCGGTTTGGAAAATGTCGACGGGGAAGTGCGCGTCGTGCTGGCCGTCGGCCACCTCACCGGCCGCCAGCGCCACCGCTTCGGCAAGCGACGGCTCCAACAACAGCAGATCGCGATTGGCCTCCGCCGCGGCCTGCTTGATCAGCCCCAGCGCGCGGAGAAAAACTCGCGGAAAGCGCTGCCCGCTGATTGGAAAATTGAGAATCGCCCGCTGCGTGGAGGCGCCATAGAGCGCGTCGCCGGGAACCTGCATCTCACCCATGGAATCGCGCTCTACGCGCATGGCACCTCCGGAACTAGTCGTTTACTGCGGCACCGGCCGCCCCATCGATTTGTAGATGCCCTCAATGGTCGCGATGTTTTCCTTGGCCTTCTTCTGATTTGGATCAATCTCCACAGCTTTGCGATAGGCTCGCAGGGCGCCGGGGTACTTCACCATCGGGCGCATCTGATCGTTTGTCATGAAGAAGTCGCCATGCGCGGTGTGTGCATCGCCCAACGCTGTCTTCAATTCGGCGCTCTTTGGATTCTTCTTGTATTCGGCTTCCAGGGCGGCGACCGCTTCTTCGTGCTTGCCTTCCTTGGTCAGCTTCTTCGCTTTGTCTACAACCGGGTTGGCCGCCATCACCAGTGCGGCCGGAATCAATAGAGAAAGATAGAGTCTCCGTGTCATTGCTTTTATCGTACCGCCGGATGGTCACGCTACACTGGTAGGTTTGCATGTCCGACCGCAAAATCATACTCGCGATTGACGGGCCTGCCGGTGCGGGCAAAAGCACCATCGCGAAACGGCTGGCCGCTCGCCTGGGGTTTCTCTACATCGACACGGGTGCCATGTACCGTGCGGTGGCGCTGTGGGCCATCCGCGGCGGCGTTGCGCTCAACGATTCGCACAAGCTGGACCAACTGGCGGCGATGGCGGAAATCGAACTGGCCGAGCAAGGCACGCGTGTCATCCTCAACGGGGAAGACATCACATCGCTCATCCGCACGCAGGTGCTTTCCGATGCGGCCAGCCAGGTATCGGCGTTACCCGGCGTGCGCCGCGCGCTAGTGGACAAGCAGCGCGAGATGGGTGCGGTGCAAAGCGTGGTCATGGAAGGCCGCGACATCGGCACGAATGTATTTCCCAAAGCGCAGGTGAAGGTGTACCTGGACGCCAGCGTCGAGGTGCGCGCCGCCCGGCGTGTGCGCGACTTGCGGGCCAAGGGGCAGCCGGCTGATTTGGCGGTTGTCGCACAGGAGATCCGCGATCGTGATAACCGGGACTCCACTCGTGCCGACGCTCCTCTGCGCCAAGCTCCTGACGCCGCCTACCTCGATACCAGCCTCATGTCCATTGAAGAAGTGGAAGAGGCCATTCTCAAGATCTACCGCGACCGTACATCGAACGGCAAAGGTTAGGAAAGGAAACAAGCCGCCTTGCAGTTGTTAGTGATGAAGTTTGGAGGCACGAGCATGGGCTCGGCCGATCGCATGCGCGTCGCCGCCGATATTTGCGCCGAACAGGCGAAACAGCGCCCCGTGGCGATCGTGGTATCGGCCATGTCGAAAGTAACGGACCTGTTGCTGGACACGCTGCGCAAAGCCGAAGCCGAGGACCGCGCTGCCCTGGTGGCCAACCTGCAGAATCTGGAAGAGCGCCACACGCAGTGCTGCATGGACTTGTTGCCGGCGGGCAAGCGCGAGCCGGTGCTGGAAGGGATTCGCGGCATCATCGCGGAGTTCCAGCGCATCGCGCAGGGCGTGATGATGCTGGGCGAGCGGCCTCCGCGTTCCGTGGACGAAGCCGTGGCGGTTGGGGAGCGCCTCTCGGCGTTGCTGATGGCTGCTTATCTCGAATCGGCGGGGGTGCCGGCGCAGGCGGTGAATGCCCGCGATGTGGTGGTGACGGATCCGGTGTTCGGCAATGCGACGCCGCTGATGGGTCCCACACGCGAGAAGGCTCGGGGGGTGTTGTGCCCGCTTCTGGAGAAGGGCGTGCTGCCCGTGGTCACGGGCTTCAACGGGGCTACTACGGATGGCCGTCCCACCACGCTGGGGCGTGGCGGGTCTGACTTCTCCGCCTCCATCCTGGCTTCGGTTTTGGATGCGACCGACCTTTGGATCTGGACGGATGTTGACGGCATCATGTCGGCGGATCCACGCCTGGTGCCCAATGCCAAGGTGTTGGATGAGATCACGTATGCCGAGGCGGCCGAACTCGCCTATAACGGCGCGAAGGTGCTGCATCCGCGCACGCTGGCGCCGCTGGTGGAGAAGGGCATTCCGGTTTACAGCAAGAACAGCTTCAATCGCGCGGTGCCTGGGACGAAGATTGCGCCGAAGGTGGACGCTCCGTTGGGCGCCCGGGCGGTTACCTCGATGGGCAATGTCGCGCTGGTAGCGGTGGAGCCGGCCGATCCGGAGCTGAACAGCGTCATGGTGATGTCGCGCGCGCTGGCCGCGCTGGCGACCGCCGGTGCCGAAGTGCTGGCCATGACCAGCTCGAGCTATCGCCAGAACTTCTGCTTCCTGATCCGTCGCGACGAGTTGCCGCACGCGATGGCGGCTCTGGAAACCACGTTCGCACTGGAATTGGCGCACGGCTATCTCAAGGATTTCGATGTCGATGAGAAGGTCGGGCTGCTGGCGATTGTGGGGGAAGGGATGAAGGGCTCGCCGGGGATGGCGGGCCGCATCTTCACGGCTATTTCCCGGGAGCAGGTGAACATTATCGCGATCGCCCAGGGGTCCAGCGAGTTGACGATTGCGATCGTGGTGGCGCGCGATGGGCTGGAGAAAGCAGTTCGCGCTGTTCACGACGAATGCCAGCTAGGAAACTAAGCATATGATCCGTGATTCGAATTGCCCGGAACTGGCTTCCGCCGAATCCCTGGAGCAGTTCGTCCGGGACTGGGAGCAGGATCGCATTCCGGGGGAGGAGTGGACCCACGCCGCGCATGTGGCGATGGCGGCGTACTACCTGCAGACGCTGTCGAAGGAAGAGGCTCTGGCCGCGGTGCGCAAGGGCATCTGGGCCTACGCGACGGCGCGCGGTGTTCCCAATGAGCAACTCGGCCGGGGCTATCACGAGACGCTGACGGTGTTCTGGGTGGAACTATGCGACCGCTATCTGCGCGCTTGCGGCAAGCAAGGTATCGACGCCGCCCGAGCCGTGGTGGATGCCTTCGCTAACCAGAGCAAGCTGCACAAGGAATACTACAGCGGCGATGTGGTGATGTCTGCCGAAGCGAAGGCGAAGTGGGTGGAGCCTGATTTGCGTGCGCTACCGTAGTCGGGAGCGGACCGGGATTCCGCCGGAGATCCAACGAACAGCGGCCCGCCTTGAGGTCCGCGTTCGTTAATCCAGTTTCCACGCGAAGCAATAGAGAGAAGGGCCGGCACGCGTCTTCCTGGTTATGAGCGGCCCGTAGGGCATGGGGTACTCCGTTGAAGACGGCCGCGTAATCTCTCGCCAAGGCCACCAAGGTCGCCAAGAAAGGCAAATGCTCGCGCGCGTCGTCCTGGTTATGGGCAGCCCACAGGGCCTGGATACTCCGTTGAAGACGCGCGGCAATGTTTCCGGAAGTCTCGCGCAGAGCCGCAAAGGACGCAGAGAAAACGTGGACAAACAAGTTTGCGGGGGGCCCGCGTGCGTGTTTATGGTAATCGGCGGCCCGGAAGCCGCTGCCGACTACTTTCAGGTATTGGCGACGATCTGACCTTTACCTGCCTGCCTTAACCCACTCCACGTTGAAGCGCGCATGTTTAATCGTCTTGCGCGGTTGCCCCTGGGGCGCCTGATTGTCGAAGTAGGAATAGCTGACGTGGATCATGCCGTCCTTCCCCTGCAGGATGGACGGGTAGTGGAACGAGCCGGCCTTCTCGCCGCGATCGTCCCGTTCAATGGTCCGCTTCCACCGCCACGTCTTGCCTTCGTCATCCGATAGCCACACCGGCAGCGAGTGGCGGCCCTTTTCCAGATCGTTGTTGACGAGCGCCCAGAGCCCATCCTGCAGCACGATCACCTCCGACCCGCTGCCGGGATTCGGGATATCGGTGTCCACCGCCACCGACCACGTCTCCCCGTTGTCCTTCGACTCGCTCCGCAGCAGTCGCTTTGGGGGCGGCCCGTTATCGCGCAGATACGCTACCAGCGTCCCGTCCTTCTGCCTTGCAATCGACGGCTGAATCCCGCCATAGCTTAGCATCGGTTCACTGCTGTGCCAGGTGCGTCCGTCATCGTCGCTGATGGCCACCAGCGAAAAGTCGAAGCCGTCCGAATAGAGCGGGATCAGAATCCGCCCCGAAGGCAGTTGCACCGGATGGGCCCGCGTCATCCAGCCCATGCGTGAGAAGTACTTGTCGTTGGCATGCGTGATGGCTTCCCTGGCCCACTCGGCGCCGCGCCCCGGCTGCTTGGTCAGCGGCTCTGCAAACGCCTTCACCCGTTCGGCGAAGTTCTTCGGAACCACCAGCAGGTTCTCGCCGCCGGCGAACGCCGGCGCGCCGTCTCCCTTCCAGTTCGAGGTCACCCGCATGTGGCTGATGGCCGTATGCCATTCGTTCGCCACGATCGTCTGCCAGAGCAGCCAGAGCCGCTGCTTCCCATCCACGAACATCGTCGGATTGGTGTCCGGAAAGCCCGGCACGTCGGCCAGCACGAAAGGCTCCGACCATGCTTTGGCCCCTTTCTTCTTGCGAGCCCCCATGACCCGCACATCGTCGGCTTGGCGCTCGCCGGCGCCACGGTACCAACACACCAGCAGATCGCCGTTCGGCAACTCGACAATCGCCGATGCGTGGTTGTGCTCGGCGTGCAACGGGAAGATGCGGTCATTCTCAAACAAGGGGGCAGCGGCGGCAAGGCCGGCGGCAAGAAACAGGCTGAGGGCAAACATGGGCAAAACAAAGGATACGCCAGGGGCTTGACGGGAATCCAATCTGGTGCTAAATATTTAGCAGTTGCTAGAAAATTAGCACTAAGTTATGAAGACTCTGAGCCGCCGCGAACGCCAAATCATGGAGATCCTTTACGCCCGGGGGCAGGCCACGGCCGGCGAGGTGCAGGAAGCCATGGCCGACGCGCCGTCGTACTCCGCGATTCGCGCCATGCTGCGGATCCTCGAAGACAAAGGGCACGTGCAGCACACCAGCGACGCCAATCGCTATGTGTATCGCCCGGTGGAATCGCCGGAACGCGCGCGGAAGAACGCCCTGCGGGACCTGGTGGGGAGTCTTTTTGAAGGATCGGTGGAGCGAGCGGTGGCGGCACTGGTGGAACCGGGCAAGTTGAAGAAAGAGGAGTTGGACCGGTTGGCGGATCTGATTGACCGGGCGAGGAAGGGAGAATGACGGCCATGGTGGCACTGGCGCTGAAGGCGACGGTATTGATCTGCGGCGGATGGGTGGCGGTGCGCCTGCTCCGGCACCGGTCGGCGGCCGAGCGGCACGCGGTCTGGGTGGCGTTCTTCTTCGGGTTGTTGTTGTTGCCGATGCTGGAGAACCGGACACCGGTGGTTGCCACCTTGCCGGTGCTCCCCGCCGAGGTAGTGGTGGCTCCTGCCGACCCGGGGGGCCGTGTGGAGGCGGGGTTTGCCGAAAGGGGCCCCGGACCAGACTACCTGGCATGGCTATGGGCGGCCGGAGCGCTATTGGTGCTCAGCTACCAGTTGACGGGGTTGGCCATGCTGACGTGGCGATATCGGGGCGCGCGTCCGGTGCCCGGCGCCCGCCGGTGGCCACGGGTGCAACTTCTTGAATCGGAGGATTGTACGGTGCCGATGACGTGGGGGTTCCTGCGTCCGCGGATCCTGCTGCCGGTGGAGGCACGCAAATGGAGCCGGGAGCGCCGACGGATGGTTCTGATTCATGAGTTGACGCACGTGCGCCGCCGCGACGTCTGGTCGCAGTGGCTCAGCAACGTCGGGTGCGCACTTTATTGGTGGAATCCGGTGGTCTGGAAGGCCGCCGGCAAAATGCAACAGGAACGGGAGAAAGCGTGTGATGACGCAGTATTGCGAAAGGGGAATACGGCCGTGAGGTATACACAACACTTGATTGATGTGGCACGTGGGGCATCGCCGGCGGCGGCGCTGGGGATGGCATCGCAACTGGAGGTTCGGGTGCGGGCGGCCTTGGACCATGGTGTGTCGCGGCGGGTGCTGACGGCGCGTACGGGGCTTGCGCTGGGAGCGGTAGCGCTGGCGCTGATGGTACCGGTGATCGGGACGCGACTGGCTGCCCAGGCGAACGGGGGGCGGCTCTCCGGCTCGGTGCTGGACGCCAGCGGCGCCGCCGTACCGGATGCGACGGTGCTGGTGATCGGTCCGGACGCCTCCCGCCAGGAGATCACCCGCAGCGGTCCGGACGGCCGCTATGATTTCCCGCTGCTCCGGGAAGGCAAGTACGCCATTGAAGTACGTGCGCGGGGCTTTGCGATCTACAGGGGAGCGGCGGCGGTGGAGGCCGGGCGATCTTTGGAAGAGAACCTCACATTGGGCGTGGGACGGGTGCAGGAAAATATTGACGTAATCGGCAAGAAACCACCCGTCCAAAATACAGGACAGACTGTAGGCACACCGAAGCGGATTCGGGTTGGCGGGAACATCCAGGCCACCCGCATTCTTCGGATGGTGAAGCCAAGCTATCCGGCGGAGTTGCAGAACCTGGGGATTGAGGGGACAGTGCTGCTGGAAGGGGTGATTGGGAACGATGGTAAGTTGTTGAGTTTGCGGAGTCTGAACTCGCTGGTGCATCCTGAACTGACGAAGCAGGCCCTAGCGGCTGTAGGCCGGTGGGAGTATCAGCCGACGCTGCTGAACGGGCAGCCGGTGGAGGTGATCACGACGATCACGGTTAACTTTCGGCTGGCGGAGTAGCGCAGGATTTGCAGTGCGGGTGTAGAAATTCAACCAACTTCGTTGTTTACTAAAAACATGAGGAAAGTTTCATTTTTGGCTGTGTCCTTGCTCATGCTCACTGCCGCCTGCAGTCGC
Source organism: Bryobacterales bacterium (assembly GCA_016789745.1). GTDB lineage: Bacteria > Acidobacteriota > Terriglobia > Bryobacterales > Bryobacteraceae > CADEFT01. The sequence continues at coordinate 9,930 of JAEUQF010000157.1, read as the reverse complement.
AAGACGCCGGTGGCACAGAGCGCACCCGCGCCTGCGCCTGCCCCGTCGCAAACGGCGTCGGCTCCGGCTCCTTCGCGTTCCACCGGGAATTCCTCCACGGCGTCCAACACGACGCCCAGCCGTGCAACCGACGATCAGCTCCGGAGTGCGATCAAGGAGATGAACAAGGCACTGGAAGGCGCCTATTTTGATTTCGATAAGTACTCGCTGCGTCCGGAAGCGATGACGGCCCTCACCAATGGCGCCAATTTTTTGAAAGGCGCGATGCAGGAAGACAGCAGCCTGCGGCTGACGGTGGAAGGCCACGCCGATGAGCGCGGATCGTCGGAATACAATCTTGCTTTGGGCGATCGGCGCGCGCAGCAGGTGAAGGAATTCCTGGCAACGCTTGGGATTCCTGGCGACCGGTTGCAGACCGTAAGCCAAGGCGAAGAGCGCCCGGTCTGCACGGAAGCGAGCGAAGGCTGCTGGCAGAAGAACCGCCGCGCGAACCTCGATTACAAGCGGAACTAAGGCCGGTCAGGCCCGGTGCGGGCTTGTCGGTAAGTTGCTGGCTGGGAACAACAGTCGGGGTCCGCTTCCTTGCGGCCGCAGCTCTGTAATGGAATCAATAGCTTACAGGGGCGTATGCGCCCTGGGCTGTACGTCGAAACATCTCCGAACCCTTTTCCCCATGGCTGCGTCTCTTCCTGTAGAAGGAACGCAGCCATGTTTACTTTTCTGCTATGGTGTCTGCTTTTCATCGTGTGCTGGCCGATCGCTTTGCTCGCGCTTGTCGCGTATCCCTTTGTGTGGCTGATTCTGCTTCCGTTTCGGATAGTAGGAATCGCGGTTGGGGGAGTGCTGGAGTTGTTGAAAGCAATCCTATTCCTTCCGGCGCGCGTATTAGGTTATAGGCCCACGCGGGCTACAGCGGGCTGAGCGGGACTACCCGATTGCCACGCCACCCTATGGTTGTTAAACTGGGCAGATAGTATTTTGGCCGTATCTGCTCCTTGGGAGAGATGAGGTGTTTTTGTCCGCACGCGTCCTAATTGCCGTTTTGTCTTTATGCTTCACCGGCGGGCTTGCGCTCGCTGAGGAGGCAAGTGTCGAGTCGCAGAGCATTCTTGACCAATACGTGAAAGCAACGGAAGGGCAGCGGGAAAAGCTGCGCGGCGTCACGATGGATGTAAACATCGCGGCGGAGCTGCCGAAACTGCAGAAGCGCGGAACGATGATCGCTCTGCGGACCATTTCTAAGGTCGGCCGCATCACTTACGAAGCGCTCAAGTTCGAAGGTGACAACACCATCAAGAAAGAGCTGATCGCCCGGTACCTTTCGGCCGAAACCGAAGTCGGCTCTAAGGGCGCCCCGCCCATCACTCCCCAGTACTACAAATTCAAGTTCAAGGGCGTGAATGCCCGCGAGGGGAAGAACGTCTACGTGTTCCAGTTGAGCCCCAAAAAGAAGCTGCCCGGCACCTTCAAAGGCGAGCTCTGGCTGGACACCGAAACCTACCTCCCGGTCCGCGAGCAGGGGCAGTTGGCGAAGAATCCGTCTGTTTTTATCCGCCGCTTCCAGTTTGAACGCACCTACGAAATCAAAGATGGTGTCGCAGTGCCCAAACACACCCACGGCGTGGTCGAAACGCGCCTCTGGGGCAAAGCGGAAATGGACGTCAACTTCTCTAACCTCCAGGAGTTACCGTCCAATGAGACTTCCTCGCTGATCACCGGATCGCAGTTGGCGAATACTCCCCACTAAAGCTACCCTGAGGAGTAGCTACTCATGCGTACTTTGTTTTTAAATCCTCCCTCTTTTGAGGGATTCGATGGTGGTGCCAGTTCGCGCTGGCCCGCTACGCGCGAGATCGAGTCGTATTGGTATCCGGTGTGGCTTTGCTATCCCGCCGGCCTGCTTCCCGATAGTAAAGTTGTAGACGCTCCGCCCCATAAAGTCAGCATCGAACAGACCGTCCAGATGGCTCGCGACTTCGAGCTTCTGGTGCTGTTCACTTCTACACCGGGCTTTGACGTGGACGTCAAGATGGCCCAGATGATGAAGGACGTCAACTCGAAGTTGAAGGTCTGCTTCGTCGGGCCGCCGGTCACCGTCGACGCCGAGCGCATCCTCAAGACTACCCCGGCGATCGATTTCGTAGTTAAGCGCGAGTTCGACTACCAGATCGTCAAATACGCCACCGGCACCCCGCTCGACGAACTTCCCAACGTCAGCTTCCGAAAGAACGGCCAGATCGTCCACAACGCCGATGGCGGCTACATCGAAAAACTCGACGAGTTGCCTTGGGTCACCAAGGTCTACAAGCGCGACCTCGATTTCCGCCGCTACAACGTCCCCTTCCTGAAGTATCCGTTCCTTTCGATGTACACCTCGCGGGGCTGCCCCGCACAGTGTACCTTCTGCTTGTGGCCGCAGACGCATTCCGGGCACCGCTGGCGCACCCGCTCCACCGACGACGTCGCGGCGGAAGTGAAATACGCGCTCGAGAACTTCCAGGGCCTGAAGGAAATCTTCTTCGACGACGATACCTTCAACTACCAGAAGAAGCGCACCATCGAGATGTGCGAAAAGCTGGGGCCGCTGAACTTTACCTGGAGCTGCACCTCGCGCGTCACCACGGATTACGACACGCTCAAGGCGATGAAAGAAGCCGGCGCGCGGCTGATGATTGTCGGGTATGAGACCGGCGATCCGCAGATCCTCAAGAACATCAAGAAAGGCGCGACGCTGGACATGGCGCGGCGGTTCACGGACAACGCGCATAAGCTGGGTCTGACGATTCATGGGGATTTTATCGTGGGCTTGCCTGGCGAGACTCGTGAATCGATCCGTCGTACCATCGACTTTGCCAAATCTCTCGACACTGAGACGATCCAGGTATCGATCGCCCATCCCTACCCCGGCACCGAGTTCTTCGATTACGTGAAGCAGAATAACCTGATCACGATCGACTCGATGACCGACGACCAGGGTCATCAGCTCCCCAACATCCGGTACGAGAACCTGGACCGCGCCGAACTCGTCGATTGGGTGGAAAACTTCTACGGCGAGTATTACTTCCGCCCCCGTGCGGTCTGGCGCGTCGTGCGCAAGGCCATCTGGGACAGCGAAGAGCGCAGCCGCCTCTATAAGGAAGCCCGCGAATACCTCGCCCTGCGCGCCAAGCGCAAGCGCTTCGTCCAGGAGCAGCGCGCCGCCGCAGCCTCCGCCCGCGCCTAAGTTTGCGATTCCAACTTCCGACGGCGATCCTGGTCGCGGTCGTCGTCCTCAGCAATGTGGTGGGGAACCTGCTGCTCGGCATCGGGATGAAGAGCCCGGCCGGGATGCTCAGTCCCTTTGTTCCCGCGGGCGTGGGGCTGCTGATTTTGTGGACCCTGTCGCGGATGTCCCTGCTCAGCCGCGCCGATCTGACCTATGTCCTGCCCGTGACGGCGCTCGGCTACCCGCTCTCGGCCTTTGCGGGCAAGCTGTTTCTCCATGAAGAGGTGGACGGCCAGCGCTGGCTCGGCACGCTGCTCATTGTCGCCGGCACGGTGCTGGTGGGACTGATGACCCCCAGGAGCACCACCAAATGAAGTGGCTCCTGCTGGCGTTGATGGTCACATCGACGGTGGCCAGTGACCTGCTCCAATCTTCGGAAATGAAGAAGGAGGGCGAAACCCCGATCGCAGGCGTTCTGGGCGTCATCTTAAGGAAGCGGCTGCTCATCCTTGCCGTCGCCTGTATGGCCATTTCCTTCTTCTCGTTCCTGCAGTTGCTGGCCATCGCCGACCTCAGCTTTGCCGTACCCGCCTCGGCCGCGACCTATGTCGTCGAGACCCTGCTGGCAAAGCTGCTCCTGAAAGAAGACGTAAGCTGGCAGCGCTGGACCGGCGCTGGCCTGGTGGCAGGTGGCGTATTCCTACTGGCGCTTTAAGTTGGGCTCTCTGGATCGCCTGCGGCGCGGCCATCGCCTACCAGTTGGTGGCGCTGGCGGCCGTGCTGCGGCATCTGCTCCGCCGCGATCCGCCGCTGACCGGCCAGCCCCCGCGCGTATCGATTCTCAAACCTGTTCACGGACAGGACTCGTTCTTCGCTGGCGCCATCCAGTCCCACACACGTATCGATTACCCTGATTACGAACTGCTGTTCGGTGTCGGCGACCCCCACGACCAGGCCGTCCCTGTCGTCTCCGCCGTCACCGGCGCGAAACTGATCGTGCGCGACTTCGACCGCCCCAATGCCAAAGCCGCCAGCCTGATTGCGATGTCTCGCGAGGCCACCGGCGACATCTGGGTCGTGAACGACGGCGATATTCGCGTCACCCCCGACTATCTGCGCGGCGTTGTGGCCCCCCTTTTGGCCGACCCGTCGGCTGGGGTCGTCACCTGCCTCTACCGGGCCGTTGCCGAAGACTTCCCCGGTCGCTGGGAGGCGCTTGGCATCGCTACAGAATTCGCCCCCAGCACCCTGGTAGCGCCGCTGGTCGGCATCAATGAGTTCGGCCTCGGTTCTACGCTTTGCTTCCGTGCCGCCGACCTCCGCCAGGCAGGCGGCTTCGAGCCGATTTCCAGCTACCTCGCAGACGACTATCAACTCGCGCGCCGGCTCACGCGCGGCCTGGGCAAGAAGTCCTGGATGTCGCGCATGGTGGTCGACACTCACGTCGGCTACTCCTCGTGGCGCGGCGTCTGGCGCCACCAGGTGCGTTGGGCCCGGACCATCCGCGTGTCGCGCGGCGATGGCTACTTGGGCCTGCCGATCACCTATGCGGCTTTGTGGGCGCTGCTGGCGTTACTCGCCGGCCAACCGGGCCTCGCGCTGGCAGTGGTGGCGGCCCGCATCGTGATGGGCTTTGTCGCCGGCGCCGTGCTGATTCGCTTGCAGGACGCGTGGATGCTTCCTCTCATCCCGCTGTGGGATCTGTGGGCCTTCGCGGTCTGGATTGCTGGCCTGCGCGGGAACACGATCGAATGGCGAGGCCGGCGCATGCGGCTCCACCCGGACGGCCGGCTGTCGCCCCATTACTAAGGAATTGGAGTGGTGCGCGTCCAGAATTGCCTTAATCCTCAATAGGCTACGCAAAATCTGCTGGCTGATGACAGAGTTGCCCTTCGAATTGCGTAATTACCGCTACAGCGTGTCTTGCGCGCTGGAAACGAGACCATTCGGAGGTTCTATGCGTTCTTTATTGCTGCTTTCTGCTCTGTCTGCGGCCCTGTTACCGGCCGCTCCCCTGACGATCACCGAGCCGCCTGACATGCCGGGGACCGGCGGCCAGACCTACACGGTTGATGCTGGCACCAACACCATCTCGGGGTTCGTGAACGGTTCTCCCATCGGCGGACCTGACTTCGCCGACAACTTTTCCATATTTGTGCCGGGCGGGCTGACGGTGACGTCCACCTTCCTCAGCGTCACCAACTTCTCCAATGCCGGCGGTCAGGCCGGGCTCGGCTGCTTCACGGGCGCGGGGTGCTTCGGCGCCGGCCTCGGCAGCGGCATGAGCAACCCAGCCACGGGCAGCACGGTTTCCTACACGGCGGAATCCCCCTGGGCGAGCGACGGCGGTGGCGGCGTCTTCGTCGGGAGTTACAACTGGACCCTGACCTTGCAGGTGAGCCAGTCGCAGCAATCGGCTGTCCCTGAACCCGGCACGATGGCGTTGGTGCTGCCGGTGCTCGCCGGGGCGTGGTGGCTGCGCCGGCGGAGCTTATAGAGCATGTCCCCAGCGCGCCGGCACCACCCCGGCGCGCTTGCCCTTCCTCAGGCCGCAAAAGCCAGCACGAACGCATGCCGGTCGATGCAGTGAAAGAACCGCGCCACCTTGCCGTCTTCCCCAAACGTGAAGAGGTGAATTTCCAGCGCCTCCGCCACCTTCCCCGTGGCCTTCACCTTCACGGCCACCTGCACTGGCACCGCCACCTGATTCCCGCCACTCAGGAAGTTCAACGGCTGAAACCGTAAAAACTCCACCGCCTGCAGTGCCTGGAAGAAGCCTGGCACCTGTGCCTTGCCCGAACGCGGTTCGAACATCGCCAGCCCATACCCAGGGGCATCCTGATCCCAGGCGACATCATCGGCAAGGAAGCCGAGAATCGTATCCACGTCGCCACGGCCGAAAGCCGCGTATATGGCCTGTACCGTTTCTATGTGCATCATGTCCGTCCATGGTGCCACAGTGCGTCCCACGGCGAAAACTCGCTCTTTGTAGGGTATCTCATGGACTCCCGACCACAAATCATTTCTCTTATCATCAGGCAGGCATGGCGAAGGTTTCCAGAATCATGTTCGCGATACGCCTTGCCGCGTCCGCCATCTCGTTTCTGTTTCACCCGCGGCCCAATCCCGGTGCCCGGGGGCTAACCGTCGTCCCCGGCTGCTACCAATTATTGCCGCCACTCTCGCAGCAGCGGTTCGGCGGTGCGCCCGCCCGGGCTGCAATGCTCGGATTCATATGCGGTGCTGCCTTTGCTGGCACCGTAGCCACCGCAGGCTGGCGCGATCCCATTCTTGGGCTTTACCTGTTCTACGCCGTTGGAGCCGCACGTGTGCCGCCTTCGCCGTCAGGGACTCACGCACATGACCACTATCGACAGAAAACGCGTCCTTGGGCTCGTCTACGTGGCCGGCATCCTGTTCCTGTCGACGCGATGGCCGGCCACCGGGAGCAGCTTACTGTTAGGAATACTCATGCTCGGGTATGCGTTGCCGCTTCTTTTGCCCAATCGGTTGGGGATCCGGCCCAACCAGTCCATCCTCTTCGCCGCACTTAACAGCGGAGGTTTTCTTGTTGCCCTGCTGGCCATCCGCCCGCTGGATGAGATCTTCCTGGCGTTCTCCGGATTTATGGCTATCTCGTATGGTGCCGAAGCTGTGAACGAATGGAAGCCGCGCATGATGACCCCTGCCACCTGGCGTCTCGTGGCGCTCACGGGCTTAGCCGGCTTCGTGGCGGTCGGCGGTTGGGCTAACCCGATGCTCTCTCTTCGCCCCTAGTATTCATACCAATCCGAATGCGCCGACCATCCTTTACACCGAGGGCACTGCGTCGTCATCCATTGATGCAGGCACGCCGGGCACACCCCGCCCGTATCAAACGTGTGCCACATATGGCCACACTTGCAGCCCCACAGGTTGTCCTGCGACGGCATCCAGTCGCAGATGGGACAGCGGATCCGCGGGCCCGTCGGCCCCTTATACCCGGTCTCTTCCTCGTGCGTTACAGGCGTCTCGACGATCGTGGTCTTCTCGCTCATAGCCCTCTGTCTATAACCATAATCCAGATGCTAAGGTTTCGCATTCTATAGCTCAAGAATCGTCCTTAAGCTCTGATCAACACGTGCCTGCCAGCGCGCTGGCAGCACTCCGGCGCGTTCGGTCAGATAACTGGCGATCAATCGTGACGAGTTGGGATACGTTCAGGACCGAGTCTTGCAGTAGCCCCGTAGCCCTGGCCGGCAAGAGAAGATTTCCTGGCGCTTCCGCGAGGCGCAGATTGCTGGTAAGCACCACGGCAACCACCGTTGCGATGCGGCTCAGATTGAAGCTATCAGACTGAACTACCAACACGGGCCCGCGGTAACCCGGTTCCGAACCGCGACGGGGCTCATCCAGATCCGCCCACCAGATCTCGCCGCGTAGAACAGGACCCATCCCTACCAGCTTTCCCGGCCGATAGATTTCCACTGTGCCCGATGGATTGCCTGATCCAATCCTGGCTCGCCTTCCTCATAGACAGCGTTCAGGCGCTCCGTTATCGAGGCGGCTTCCCGCTGCCGGAGCAAATCCGCGAGCGCCTCGGCATATAACTGGCTGCGCGACATCTTCAGCCGCTTTGCCGTCTGCTCTGCCTTTCAGACAGCTCGTCAGGGATGGACACAGCGGTCTTCACATCGACAGTATAACCCCAGTTATACCAAGCAGCTAGGGGTTGTGCCTCGCTTACGCGTCAACCAGGATGGGCAAGATCCGCCGCTGTTCTATCACCATAAACCAGATGCTAAGGTTTCGCACCGTATAATGAAGAGAGCGGCTCCGGGTCCCTGAGCCGCTCTTCCCTTTTTATGACGGTCAATGAACTCGATTTGAAGAAGACGGTCAATTTGCCGAAGACCGACTTCCCGATGAAGGCAAACCTGGTACAAGCTGAGCCGAAGATTCTGGATCAGTGGCGCCAGATGGACCTCTACGAGCGGATTCGCGAAAGCTCCGCCAACCGCCCGCGCTACGTGCTGCACGATGGGCCGCCGTACGCCAATGGCCGCATCCACCTGGGCCACGCCTTCAACAAGATTCTGAAAGACTTCATCGTCAAATCGAAAACCATGGCCGGCTTCGACTCGCCCTACGTGCCGGGGTGGGATTGCCATGGCCTGCCCATCGAAATCAAGGTCGATTCCGAACTCGGCAAGAAGAAAGCGCAGATGACGACGGCCGAAATCCGGCGCGCCTGCCGGGCCTATGCGCAGAAGTTCGTCGACCTTCAGTCGGTCGACTTCCAGCGCCTCGGGGTCTTCGCCAAGTGGAATGATCCGTATCTCACGATGGCTCCGGCCTACCAGGCGCAGATCGCTGATGCCTTCGTCGAATTTCTCGATCGCGGCTATGTCTACAAGGGCCTGAAGCCGGTGAACTGGTGCATCCGCGACCAGACCGCCCTCGCCGAGGCCGAAGTCGAATACGAACAGCACGCCAGCCCGTCTATCTACGTGCGGTTCCGGTTGTTGTCGGATCCGGCAAAGATCGACCCGGCATTGGCGGGCCGCGAAGTCTACGGCCTTATCTGGACTACCACGCCTTGGACCATTCCGGCCAACATGGCCATCGCCCACAACGCACGCTTCGAGTACGTCGCGGCGGAGGCAGGCGGAGCGGTTTACATCATCGCGCGCGATCTGCTGCAGACGGTCAGCGACGCCGTCGGCTGGCCCGAAACCAACGTCCTGGCCACTTTCCGCGGCGACGTCCTCGATCGCCTCTCGTTCCAGCATCCGTTCCTGGAGCGGGAATCGGTGGGCATCCTCGGCGATCACGTCACGCTCGAGCAGGGCACCGGCGCCGTTCACACCGCGCCCGGGCACGGCCACGAAGACTACGTTGTCGCGCAGCAGTACGGCATCCCGACTTACTGCCCGGTCGACGCCGCGGGGCGCTTCTACCCGGCCGAAGGCGCCGCCGGCACGCTGCCCGAAGAGCTGCTCGGCAAGACCGTGTGGGAAGGGAATCCGATCGTCATCGGCATCCTACAGGCGAAGGGCGCGCTGCTGGCCGAAAAGCGCGTCGAACACAGCTATCCGCACTGCTGGCGCTGCCACAAGCCCACCATCTTCCGCGCCACCGAACAGTGGTTCATCGGCATGGAGCGCAATGACCTGCGCACCAAAGCCCTGGAGGCTATCCGCCGCATCAAGTGGATGCCCGCCTGGGGTGAAGACCGCATCTACAACATGATCGCTACCCGCCCGGATTGGTGCGTCTCGCGCCAGCGTATCTGGGGTGTGCCCATCCCGGTCTTCTATTGCGATGACTGCGGCGAGGCCCATACCGAGAAGGCCACCCTCAAACACGTCGTCAGCCTCTTCCGCGAACACAGCGCCGATGTCTGGTACGAACGGTCGGCGGCCGTCCTGATGCCGGCGGGTGTGACGTGCGCCAAGTGCGGCAGCGGCAAGTTCCGGAAAGAGACCGACATTCTCGATGTGTGGTTTGACTCCGGATCGAGCCACCTGGCGGTGTTGAACGAGCGCTGGGGTCTGACGTGGCCTTCAGAGCTGTATCTGGAAGGCGGCGATCAGTACCGCGGGTGGTTCCACAGCTCGCTGCTGGTGGGTGTTGGATTGAAGGGCGATGCCCCTTATCGCGAATGTGCCACGAACGGCTGGACGCTGGACGCCGATGGGCGGGCGATGTCGAAGTCGCTGGGCAACGGCGTGGAGCCCGACGAG
>JAEUQF010000143.1 GCA_016789745.1 Bryobacterales bacterium | reverse complement strand
TTTGATGAGTTTGCTGTCGGCCGACCGGCCCGGCAGGATCACGGGGCCGTAATCGCCGCCGCGAAGTGCATTCTGTCGCGCATCGAGGCGGAGACCGGCTTGGCGTACCTGCAGGCCATGGCAGGAGTAGCACTTCTGGCTAAGAATGGGTTGCACATCGCGGCGGTAGTCGATTTTGCCGGCATGTGGGGGTGGCAGGGTTTGCCCGCTGAGAGCGAGCGTAAGAGTGAATCCGGCCAGAACCTGTAGTGGTTGCAAGAGGGAAGGACTCCTTTCAGGTGGGCGGGGGGGCAATCCGGAAGCCGGTGCGCTGATGATTTAGATACAACGACTTACGTGACGCCGGGCGGTTGGGAACTCACTTGCCGGTGAACGCCGTTAACCATTCGGTAAGCGGCCGTGGTACACTTTCTGGTGAGTTGACCGCAGGGCTGCCGGGCAGACCCTGAGGACAAGTACGCCTTTCCTTTGCTAAGCTGGTAAGGTTATCTACCCCGTCAGGAGTTTGCTATGCCTAAGGTATGCGCCGTCACCGGAAAGAAGCCGCAGTATGGGAACCGTGTGTCGCACGCCAACAACCGGACGCCCCGCCGCTTTGAGCCGAATCTCCACGAAAAGCGTTTCTGGGTTCCGAGTGAAAATCGCTTCGTGAAGCTGAAGGTGTCCAGCCGCGGAATCAGAACTATCAACAAGCTTGGGATTGAGCGCGTCATTGCCGACATGCGCGCCCGAGGGGAGAACGTCTAAATGGCCCGCATTCTGATCAAACTCGTTTCCACGGCCGGTACCGGCCACTTCTACACCACGTCAAAGAACCCGAAGACGACCACCGAAAAACTGCAGATCGTCAAGTTCGACCCGGTGGTTCGCAAGCGCGTTCCCTACAAAGAACACAAGATCTGACCGTTTCTGTTTGCTTGCGGGGTGACCTATAATCCTACCCATGGTCACCCCGATTCCTACCCCTTCCGTTCCCCCCAACAATAATACTTACAGTCAGGCAGCGCGGCTTGGGAACTTGGTGTTTCTGTCCGGCCAGTTAGGCCTCGATCGCGCGAGTGGCCAGCCTTTGGAGGGCATTGAGGCGCAGACGCGGCAGGCGATCGAGAACATCATCCAGGTTCTGGCCGATGCCGGTGCGTCGCTGGCGAACGTGGCGAAGGTGAACATCTTCATCACGGACTTCACGCTGCTGCCTCGCATGAACAGCGTCTACAGCCAGTACTTCACGCACCGGCCGGCGAAGACGACGGTCGAGATCAGCCGCCTGGACCGCGGGGCGCTTATCGAGATTGAAGTCGTGGCTGGGGTGTGAAGCTGCAGTAGTCCGGCCGGTCGCCCGCGTCCTTGTGGATGTAGCTGTGGATGATCCGGCCGTCTTCCAGCACGAAGAGGCCGGGCATCTGGAAGCCGTCGCCCTGGAGTCTGCCGACGCCGTGGCCGTCGGCCAGCGCCTGGAAGCCGCGCCGCCAGAGGTTCGGCCCGAATAGCTGCATGAGGTTGCCTCGGCCGAGCCCGAAGGCCTGGTAGACGTGTTTGTGCGGGTCGCTGATGTGGGCGACGCCGGCCAGGCCGTAGGTGGCCAGCAGTTGTTCGAAGTCGGCGGCGGGACTCATGTGGACCAGGGCGATCCGCGTGCCGCTTCTCTCGATCTCCGCCCGCTGGCGGCCGAGGTCGGCCAGGGCCTCGCGGCAGAAGGTGCATCCGGCGTGGCGCAGGAAAACCAGCAGCACCGGCGAGCGGCGGCTGAGGGCCAGCAGGGATTCGCCAGAGGAAGTCAGGAATCGGCTCAGGTCCGGGGAACGCATAACAGATCTGTTTAGAAGGATGCCTGCCAGGGCGCGGCGATGCAGAAAGGCGCCCCATGCTAGGGTGAAGACATATGAGACCAGTAGCCGTAGTCGGCATCGGCAAAACCCCGTTCGGTGCCTGGCCTGACCGCGACATTCGCTCCCTGACCACGGAAGCCATCGCGAAGACCTTGAAAGACGCGCACGCCACGCCGGAGCAGGTGGAGGCCTTCTATTTGGGCAATTTCGCGGGGCCGAGCTTTGTGGGACAGAATCACCTGGCGCCGTACGTGGCGTCGGCGGCGGGAATGAGCGGGATTCCGGCCACGCGGTTTGAGGCCGCCTGTGCATCGTCGGGATCGGCGTTCTTCCATGCCGTATCGGCGGTGTCGGCCGGGATGTACGATGTGGCGCTGGTGGCGGGAGTTGAGGTGATGACCTCGCAGCCTACGCCGAAGGTGGCGGAGATCCTGGCATCGGCTGGGGACTTGAACGGCGAGATCCGCGCCGGAGCCACCTTCCCTGCCCTGTTCGCCATGATCGCGCGGCGGCACATGTACGAGTTCGGTACCACGCGCGAGCAGTTGGCAGCAGTGGCGGTGAAGAACCACGCGGCGGGCTCCAAGAATCCGGACGCGCATCTGAAGAAGGTGATCACGGTGGAGCAGGCGCTGAAGGGCAAGCCGGTGGCCGACCCTTTGACCATCTATGACTGTTCGCTGATCAGCGATGGGGCGGCGGCCGTGCTGCTGGCGCCTTTGGATCGCGTGCGCGAGTTCGGCGGCAAGGGCGCGCGGATTCTGGGGATTGCCCAGACGTCCGATCACCTGGCGCTGGACCAGAAGCAGGACATCACGACATTCGCCGCCGTGCAGCGCGCCGGAGCGAAGGCTTATAAGATGGCGGGCATTACGGCGAAGCAGGTGGACTTTGCCGAGTTGCACGACTGCTTCACCATCGCCGAGATCATTGCGAGCGAAGACCTGGGCTTTTGCGAGCGCGGGCAAGGCGGCCCGTACGCGGAGGCGGGGTGCACGTCGCTGACGGGCGCGCGGCCCATCAACACTAGTGGCGGGTTGAAGTCTAAAGGGCATCCGGTGGGGGCGACGGGCGTGGCGCAGATCTGCGACATCGTGATGCAGTTGCGCGGGGAAGCTGGCGAGCGGCAGGTGAGGCGGCACTCGATTGGGCTGGCGCAGAACCTGGGCGGCAGCGGGGCAACCTGCGTAGTGACGATTCTGGGAGCAACGGCATGAACGGGACCATCTACACCGAAACCGTGGTGCACTCGGCACCGGAGCAATACGTGCATGAGGCGCCGTACCAGATTGCCATTGTGGCGCTGGAGGACGGTACGCGTGTGACCGCGAGAATTGCCGGAGACCGGGTGCAGATTGGCGATGCGGTGAAATTAGTCGAACATCGCAACCAGGTTCCGGTATTCTCAAAGGGAACATGAAACTTGCCGAACGCATGGATCGCATCCTGGTAGAGGGTGCGTTCGCAGTCCTGCAAAAAGCCCGCGCGCTGGAAGCCCAGGGGCGCAGCGTGATTCATTTGGAGATTGGGGAGCCGGATTTCGATACGCCGCGCCACATCATTGATGCCGGCAAGCAGGCGTTGGAAGAGGGCTGGACGCACTATGGTCCCACGCCGGGCTATCCGGAGTTTCGCCGGGTGATTGCTGAGTACGTGAGCCGCACGCGGGGGATTCCGGTGGACATCGACCAGGTGTGCGTGGTGCCGGGTGGCAAGCCGATCATCTTCTTCCCGATGCTGGCGCTGCTGGAGCCCGGCGATGAGGTGATCTACCCGAACCCGGGGTTCCCGATCTACGAGTCGATGATCCAGTTTCTGGGGGCGACGCCGGTGCCGGTGCCGTTGCTGGAAGAACGCAGTTTTTCGTTCGACCTGAATGTGTTCAAGGAACGGCTGTCGGATCGCACGAAGATGGTGATCCTGAACAGCCCGCAGAATCCCACCGGCGGCATGATTCCGGCCGAGGATATCCGCGAGATTGCGGGGTTGCTGGCGGACCGCGATGTGATTGTGCTGTCCGATGAGATCTATTCGCGGATTTACTTTACCGACGAGGCGCCGCTGTCGATTGCCGCGCAGCCGGGCATGGCGGATAAGACGATCATCCTGGATGGCTTTTCGAAGACCTATGCGATGACCGGGTGGCGGTTGGGGTACGGCGTGATGCCGGCGTGGTTGGCCGAGGCCGTGAACAAGCTGATGGTGAACTCCAACAGCTGTACGGCGAGTTTCACGCAGCGCGCGGGGATGGCGGCGTTAACGGGTCCGCAGGACGATGTGGACAAGATGGTGGCCGAGTTCCGCAAACGGCGGGATGTGTTCGTGGCGGGGTTGAACACGCTGCCGGGCTTCCGGTGTCAGGTGCCGGAGGGCGCGTTCTATGCGTTCCCGAATGTTACGGGGACGGGGCGGTCGTCCAAGGAGTTGGCGGAGGGACTGCTGCAGCAGGCCGGTGTGGCGTGTCTGAGCGGGACGGCGTTTGGGGGCTTCGGCGAGGGGTACCTGCGGTTCTCGATTGCCAATTCGCTGGATAACTTGAATGAGGCGTTGGAGCGGATGCGGCGGTATCTGGCGAGTTAAAGACTCTCGGGCGTGCGTCCGATGGACGGGCTGTGTTCGAAGTACGCCCAAAGGGGGCTGGCCGGGTAGTCACGCTTTGCCTGCTCGGAGCGCTGGCTGTGGTCTGCGGCGCGGCCTGGAGTCTGCCGATCTGGCCGCTGCTGACGGCCGCTTCCATTGCGGTATTCGTATCGACGCTGCGGGCGAGGGTTGTGTTCTACGAGGACCGGCTCTGCTGTCACCTTTTCGGAACGCAGACGGTGCGGCGGGAGGATGTGGTGGGGTGGCGGATCGACGCCGGCGAGGTGTTTCTGGCGTTGCGGGACACGCGGCAGGAGCCGCTGCGGGTGCCTTGGGGCGCCGGGAATGACCCTCGGGTGCGGGCGTGGCTGGGAGATCTGCCGGAAGGTGTGTCGGAGCGCGAGGATGACTCGATACTCCTGAACACCGTCGGTTTCGAGATCATGAACGGCATTGTCGCGTTCTGGTTTGTCATCACCGGGCACTGGTCGGTGGCGATGATGCTGGTTGCGGCTCCGTTCGCGGCTTGGATGATGTCGAAGTGGACTGGGGCGAAGCCGATACTGGGCGTTCTGCTGGTTGCGCCCATCCTGTTGTCGATCAAGACGATGTGCGTTACGGCCGTGGAGCCGTTGCTGGCTTTCACGCTGGCGGCCGGAGGGTGTTGCGTCTACTGCGTCCTGCTGGCGAAACTTGTGGGCCTGCCTGCGGCGCCAAGCCCGGTTTTGATCGCGCTCGGCCTGCTCTTTGGCTACGGCGCCGGTATGCAGCTGAACACGCAGTTCGACATGGCAAAGCCGGTAGTGTACAAATCGCAGGTTCTCCGGAAATACGTCTCTGGCGGAAGGCGGCAGGCACGGATGGTGAGGCTTGGGCCCTGGGGACAGCGCGGCAGCGGTTGGGCGGCGGAAATCCGGCCGGAAAGATGGGAAGCCTTGCAGCCAGGCGATCAGGTCTGCGTCCAAAGCCGGGCCGGGACGCTGGGTGTGGAGTGGTTCGACGAATGGCAGATTGCCGCCTGCCGCTAAGCGGGGCCGATCTCCACGGGGGGATAGGCTTCCACGTACTCTTCGCCATGCACGCCGAAGTAAGCCACAGTGCGTGCCGCGAAGTCCACCGTGTAGCGCACGACGCCTGCCTGCCAGGCGCCGGTTAGGAACTCGGGGAATGTGGTGGTGCCCGCCTGGTCGGCGCGGATGGCGGCGATCAATGCATCGCGATCGAACGAGGGGATGTCGACGGGGCTGGTGGCGCTGACCGGGCCCTGTATGGATACGCCACCTGCGTTGGTGACGACAATACTCTGGCCGGAGGGCAGCGTCCAGTAGTTATGCGTGAATCCGGCACGCCGCAGCGCTTCGGCGAAGTGGGGGAATCCGCCCACGGGCGGGCGAATGGCGGTGGCATGCGCGAGAGCCGCGAAGACCTGGTCGATCAGTTGACTCATGTTCGTCCTTAGTTACTCGATAGGGGTGCCGTGCATGCCATGGTGCTGCACGATTTTGTCCAGCAGCCGCCGGAGCGTGGTCTGCTGTTCGGCAGTCAACACGTCGAAGAAGTGATGGTCATTGGCATCGGCAATCGCGGCCAGCTTCGGCACCAGGCGCTTCCCTCCCCCGGTGAGCACGACATCCTGCACGCGAAGATCCTGCTGGCGGGATTCGCGTTTTATCCAGCCTTTGGCTTCCAGTTTGTCCAGCACCTTCGAGATGGCACCGCGCGTCATGCCGGTTAGGGATGCCAGTTCGCCAGGCGTAATCCGCCGGGCCTCGTCGATGCGGACCAGCACCACCCATTCGGCCACCGAAACCTGCCGCTCTTCCAACGCCCGGGCGAATGCGCCCGAAACGTGGTTGGAGACATGGCGGAGCCAGTAACCGAGGTGGGATTCCAGCCGCGACAGCGACGCATCAGTTTCCATGGAAACTATTTTAGTTTCCCAGGAAACTTGCTGTCAAGCGATGGCGTTAACGTTCCACGTTCTGCAATGCGGGGAAGTTCTTGACCCCGAGTTCCACCGCCTCCAGTTTCTTGCACAACGCCACGCGCAACGTTTGCAGCGCCGGCATCACGCCCAAGGTTCGGAGCGACTCCACAGTAATCGGTTGCCGCGACAGGTCCAGGTACTCCAGATCCTGCAGCCGGTTGAGCGCGCTGAGATCGCGCAGGTCGGCGCGTTCGGCCTCCGGGTGGCCGGGACGGTCGACACCGCGGTCGGAGATGGTGGCCGCGGCCAGCGTCAGCCGCCGCAGTTGCTTCAGCGCGCCGAGACGGGCGAGGTTCTCGTCGGTGAGCGAGAGGCCCCACAGGCCGGAATCGACTCGCTGCGTGCCACCGACATCGAGATCGCGGAGTGTGGAGACTTGCCGCAGCATGTTCAGGCACTCACCGGTGAGGCGGTTGCCGCCAATCACCAGACGCTCCAGTTTCGGCAGTTCCAGGAGCGCTTCGAAGCCGTCGTCGGTAATTTCGGTGAAGCCGAGGTCCAGATCGCGCAGGTTCTTGAGGTGTGCGATGTGTTCGAAGACCTTACTGGTGACGCGGGTGCCGCGCAGATTCAGCACTTCCAATTGGGGGAAAGTCTTGAGAACCGCAAGTCCGTCTTCGCTGATGTACTCGGCGTAGTGGAGGTTTAGTTCGCGGATGTTTTTGAGCGTTTTGAGGTGCTGCAGGCCAGCGTCGGTGATCTTGGTTCCCGATAGATCCAGTTTGGTGAGGTCAGCCTGGCGGGCGACGCGGCGCAGATCAGCATCGGTGATCCAGGAGTGCGCCAGATCGGCTTCGGCAGCGCTGAGCAGCAGAGCGAGCGATAGGGTGATCATCAGCTTCTCCTCCGGTTGGGCAGGCTGGATTCGGCGTCGAAAACGATGGTGCAGTTGGGCAGGGCGGCCTTCAACTGCTGGAAGCCGGCTTTGGTGATGAGGGTGTGGTAGACGTTTAGCTTCTTGAGGCCGTGAAACCGGGCGAGTTTGGGGACGGCGGCGTCGGTGATGTGGGTGTTGTCCAGGCTGAGTTCTTCCAGGTGGGTGAGTTTGAGGAGGCCGTCGAGAGCGGGGTCTTCGAGTTCGGCATAGTCGAGCGAGAGCGACATCAGGCCGGTGAGTTGGGCGAGGTGCTCGACGGATTTGTTCGAGATGCGGGTGCGGATGATGTCGAGGCGACGGAGGTTTTTAAGGGTGGTGAGATGGGCAAGGCCAGCGTCGGTGAAGCGGGCGTCGCGGAGGGTGAGTTCTTCGAGTTGCGTGAGCTGCGCGACGGGTTTGAGGCCTTCGTCGGTGAGGTCTGTGCTGGCCAGGTCCAACGAGGTAACGCCTTTCAGTACGTCCAAGGGCGCGCCGTCGGCAATATCGGTGGATGCCAGCGACAGCTTCTTCAATAACGGCAGCGTGCCGAGTACCGGCACCGTGGAGTTCGTGAGGGGGATGCCATGGATGTCGAGTTCGCGAACGGCTATGAGATGGGCGAGACCTTCCCCTTCGACAAAGGTGTTGCCGAGCGAGACACGGGCGAGCTTCGTCAGGCCGGCGAGGTGCTGGAGGCCGGCGTCGCTGACGGCGGTGTCATCGAGCTTCAACGATTCGAGATTCTTGAGGCGGGCGATGTGGACCAGACCGCGGTCGCTTACCTGGGCAGCGCTGAGATCGAGGGAACGGAGCGTGGTGTCGGCGGTGAGCTTTTCCAGTTGCGCGTCGGTCATGGTGCCGGAGGCGGCTTGCTCGGTGGCCAGCACCTCCAGGCCCGGCACGGCTTTCTTCAACGCGGCCACACCGGCGGCGTTTACGCGGCTGTAGCGAAGATCGACTTCGGCGAGGTTCTTGAGACCTTGGAGGGGGTCCAGGCCGGCGTTGCTGATGCGGGTGCGATAGAGGTTTAGCTCTTCCAGTTGCCGGAAACCGGCCAGCACCGGGGCCGCGGCGTCGCTGACGGCGGTGCCCATGAGGTTCAGCTTTTTGAGGCCGGTGAGTCCGGCGATGGCGCGGAGGCCGTCGTCGGTGATGGCGGTGCCATGGACATCGAGTTCGACGAGGCTCTTCATGCGGCCGATAATCTGCATGGCGGCGTCGGTGATGGTGGTGTCGCCAATACGCAGGCGCTCCATCTGGCCCATGCCTGCCAGGTTCTTCGCGCCTTCATCATCGAAAGGGCAGAGCGTGCATTCGAACGAGCGGAGGCCGGTGAAGGGAGACAGCGTGTGGCCCCTGACGGCGCTTTGGCCGAGGCGCAGTTCGCGCAGTCGCTTGAGGTTCGCGATTTCGGCTAAGCCGGAATCGCGGAAGCGGATGTTATCGAGGAAGTGATAGCTGAAGGTGAGGACTTCCAGGGATTCGACCGAATTGAGGTATTTCAGGTCGCGGCTGCCGTCGCGCCCGCCATCGGCGTTGCGATTCCAAAGCGGCCCGGGCAGGTGGAGTTCCTTGAGGTGGCGGAGGCTGGTGAGGCGTTCCAGGTCGGGCGGGTCGACGTTCACGCCCACCCAATCCAACACCTCCAAACGCACGTCGGCGGGCAGGCGGGAGGGATCGGTGATGTAGCCCGCGACGCCGGCCACACGCACGCGGCCGCCCATCGTGAGAGTCCATTCGGCCACCCGGCGATCCACCGATTGTGCATAGCCGGGTAGCGCGAAGAAGACGGCAAGGCATGCCGCAAGCAGACGCATCCGAAGGCTAGTGGCCGCCGCCGGCCATCTCCATCTGCGGGCGCGACGGTTCGGGCCAATCCAGGTGGAAGGTCTTGCCGCGCGGCTGATCGGTACGTTCATAGGTGTGGGCGCCAAAGAAATCACGCTGGCCTTGCAGCAGGTTCGCCGGCAGGCGTTCGCTGCGGTAGCCATCATAATATGCCAGGGCGGAGTAGAACGTCGGTGCCGCCACGCCGTTGCGGGCTGCCTCGCCGATCACGGTGCGCCAGTTGGTCTGGCAGCGGTCGATCTCGCTCTTGAAGTAAGGATCCAGCAGCAGGTTCGCCAGGTCGGCATTGCGCTGGTAAGCTTCGGTGATCTTCTGCAGGAAGCGGGCGCGAATGATGCAGCCGCCGCGGAAAATCTTGGCAATCTCACCAAACGGCAGCTTCCACTTGTACTCATCCTGGGCGGCGCGCATCAGTTGGAAGCCCTGCGCGTAGGCGCAGATCTTCGAACAATAGAGCGCATCGTGAATGGCCTGGATGAAGGCCTGCTTGTCGCCGGAGAACGAAGGCGCGGGCCCGGTCAATACCTTGCTTGCGGCGACGCGTTCGTCCTTCACGGCCGACAGGTAGCGGGCAAACACGGCTTCGGCCACTGTCGGGGCGGGCACGCCCATGTCGAGCGCACTCACCGAAGTCCACTTGCCGGTGCCCTTCTGGCCTGCCGTATCGAGCACGATATCGACGAATGCCTTCCCGGTGACCGGATCTTTCTGCTGCAGGATGTCGGCGGTAATCTCGATGAGGAAGCTGTCGAGCACCCCGCGATTCCATTCGGCGAACACTTCGCTGCACTCGGCGGGCGTCATGCCCAGCAGGCCCTGCATGAGCGCAAAGGCTTCGCAGATCATCTGCATGTCGCCGTACTCGATGCCGTTGTGCACCATCTTGACGTAGTGCCCGGCGCCGTCCGGCCCGATGTAGGTGGCACACGGTACGCCGCCCTCGATAGGCTTGCCCGGTGCGGCGCCCGTCAGCGGCTTGCCTGTCCCGGCATCCACCTTGGCAGCAATTGCCATCCAGATGGGCTTGATCTCTTCCCACGACGATTCCTCGCCGCCGGGCATCAGCGAGGGGCCGAAACGCGCGCCCTCTTCCCCGCCCGATACGCCGCTGCCGACGAAACGGAAGCCCTTGGCCTTCAGATCCTTCTCGCGGCGGATGGTATCCATCCAGTTGGCGTTGCCGCCATCGATGATGATGTCGCCCGGTTCCAGCAGCGCCGTCAGGCTGTCGATGACCGCGTCGGTGGGCTTGCCCGCCTTGACCAGGATGATGATCTTGCGGGGCCGCTTCAAAGACTTGACGAAGTCCTCCAAGCTGGCCTGCCCGGTAAGGCCGCCGGGCGTGTTCGGGTTTTCGGCAACGAACTTCTCCATGGTTTCGGTGGTGCGGTTGTACACGCTAATCCGGAACCCATGGTCGGCGATGTTTAAAGCAAGGTTCTGGCCCATCACGGCCAGGCCGACCAACCCGATATCGGACAGTTGTTGTGACATATGAGGTTGAAGGTCTAACTTCGCATTCTATCGAAACGGGAGTAGCGGTTTATAGTAAGGCTCGGCGAAGGGAGTCGAAATTGGTGGCGGTGAGCAGGTGCATGCGCACGGTCAGGCGCGTATAGCGGGCCAGTTCGCGCTCCTTGGCCGCATCCGGCAGTTCCGGCGATGCCACGAACAGAAAGCCGCCGGCGATCTTCACTGGTATCAATTGGTGCCGTTCGATGACGTGGGCCGGGAGCGCCCGCGCCACGTTGCGGCCGATGCGCTGCGGATCGAAACGGCTGAGTGGGATGCTAGCTTGCAGGCTGAGCGCCTCATATAAATGGTCCTCCGTGAGCAGATGGCAGCGGACGAGGAACTCACCCAGGCGCATGCCCTTCGGCTGATGCCCGAGTGCCCATTCCAGGTTATCCGCCGTGAGCCGGCCGGAGGAGACCAGGATTTCGCCCAGCTTTCGCACGCGCGCGGCTGACGCCAGCACCGGATAGCTGTGGTCGGTCTTGAGCCACGTCAGGCGCGTCTTCGATACCTTGGCATAGCTGTAGCGCCACATGGCGCCGAAGGTGGCACGGCAGTTGATGTAGTTGGCATACAGCGCTCGCAGGGGCACGCCGCTGGCATACTTCCAGCCGTAGATACGGGAGGTGCACCAGGCGCGCACGCCCAGATGGATGAGTTGCAGGGTGGTTGTCGAGCCGAATAGGGCCAGTTTCGGCCAAGTGCTCATCAGTTCGGCCATCCCCCACGGCCGTCCGGTCCAGTTACTCCAGCCAAGTGTGAACAGGCCGTACAGCGAGAGCAGCATGGTGAAAAGGCTCACCGGGTTGCCGATGAGCCCTTTGCGATCCCGCCACAGCCAGTACTTCGTGCCGATGCCTCCGCGCCAACCGTGGCGCTCCCAACTCTGCAGGGCAATGCCCGTCACCCAGCGCGTGCGCTGGCGGATGGCGGCGTGCGCTGTGTGCGGAAAGTATTCGCGAGTGGCCAGCGGTTCACCGGCTTCCATCTGCACCGGCATGAACAACTGCGGGCAGCCTAGAAAGTGCAGCCGCAGCCCGTTCTCGTAGTCTTCGGTGAGGCATTCCGGCTCAAAGATGCGTCCGTCGCGGGCCGCCAGTTGATCGAGCGAGTAGCGCGTGAAGCCGGTGCCGACGCCGTTGGAGGGGATGAAGCCACCCAGGATCTGCCGTCCGGGCATGTCTTTGGTCTGGAACTCGGCGAACTCGTCGCAGTAGATGCCGTGCGTCCACTCGCGCATGGGTGTGCGCAGGGGCAGCACGGGCACCTGGACCATGTCATAGATGTCGCAGTGATAGTTGACCCAGTGCAGAGCGTGGGGGTGGATGACGTCCTCGGCGTCATGGGTCATGATGATCTCATAGCGAACGCCGTGCTCGCGTTCGTAGCTCAGCATTCTCTGGTAGATCCAGTTGAGGCAATCGGCCTTAGAAGTGGGGCCAGGGTTGCCGCAGACCGCCACATGTACGTTCTTATGCCGCTGCTCCAATTCCTGTACGGCTTCTAAGGTCTCGGTGTCATTCGGGTAGCAGCCCAGGAAAAAATCGTAGTTGGCGTAGGTAATCCCGCCAACGTTGTTGTCCACCATCTGGCGAATCACTGTAGATTCTTTCCACAGTGGAACCAATATGGAAATTTTTTTAGGCGGCGAGGCAAAGACGGCCGTATGCTCGGCGGCCTGATCTTTGGCGCCGCGAATGAGCCGGTTGGAGATCCAGGTGAGCAGACAAACGCAGTCGATGAAGACTTCGTCCAATCCGCTCAATAAGATATAGAGAGCCAGGGGAATCGAGAGCGTGCGTACCCAGAGATCCAGGACGGCGATGGCGGCGGTTAGAAAGTCCTCCAAGAGAGGTGGTGCGGCCAGAGAAAGGGAATTCTCAGGGCAAAATCACTTTGGCACGGCACATGCTCATAGAAAGTACAGATGCGGTCCCGACTGGGTGACCGGCGCTGAATCGGTATCCTCCGCTGAACGAGCATGAGCGGACTTTCCTCTCCGAGCAGGCGTTGCCCAGTACAATGTCCGTCGCAGCCTCCCGTGGTCTCTCCCGCGGGCTCGGTTCACCGGCAGTGGCTCCCTGAAACGTCTCCCTCCGAGCGTTGCCGCTGCCGGTGAACGAAAGCGATCTCCCCATACAAAAGAACAGGGGAGACGTGTCTTCCGGCGGCCTGGGTCAAAGCACGGATCCTTTGAAGTTGTTTGGGGGTGCAGGTATGTATCAACACAGGTTTGTAATTACGACATTCGCTTCGCTGGCTCTGGTAAGTTTTACAGGCTGCGCGACCAAGAAATATGTCAACCGCACGGTGGCGCCCATCGACCAGCGGGTCGGTGCCGCCGAGCGTAAGGCCGGCGAACAGGGCACGCAGATCGAGGCTCTGGAGAATGAAAGCTCCAAAACGCGCGAGCGTGTTGGCGATCTGGATAACAACTTAAAGCAGACGAATGAACGAGTTGGCCAGGTTGACCAGAAGGCCGGCCAAGCCCAGCAGACGGCCACGGCCGCGCAGCAGAGCGCATCCCAGGCGATGTCGGCGGCCAACGACGCGCAGAACCAGGCGAAAGCCGTAGGGAAGTACGTCGACAACATTACCACTTATAAGATGAACAAGGAGGGCGCCGTCCTGTTCCGCTCGGGCAGCGCTACCCTTGGCGACGACGGCAAGAAGATGCTGGATGATCTGGCAAGCCAGGTGGCCAATCAGCAACGCTACGTTATCGAAATTCAGGGCTTCGCTGACGCCACCGGCAACAAGTACAACAACGTGCTGCTCAGCCAGCGCCGTGCTGACGCCGTTGTCCGGTACTTGACCGTGGAACACAAGATTCCGCTCCGCTTTGTGCATGTTTTGGGCGTTGGCGCCGAATCGCCGGTGGCTGACAACAAGACGCGCCAAGGCCGCAGCCAGAATCGCCGGGTGGAAGTCCGGGTGTTCGCGCCGGAGGCCGGTAGCACGGCGATGAACGCCAATCCCCCGGCCGCATCTTCGGGTGTCCAGCAGTAACGCGGCATAGCCGAACGCGGCGTAGCCGAACGCGGCAAGCGGTTAAGCTCTGTCGGATTTTCCCGAGAGAAGCCCAGGAGCCGGACAGATCACGTGAGGTCAGTGGCTTGGCATTGTCCCTACATGCCAAGCCTGTTCCCCGCGCCGTCTGGTCCTCCTGGGCTTTTGTTTTACCCAAGTCTCGATTTAGCGCCCGCCGATCCGCTCCAATAGATCCTTCGAAAGAATATCAGCCCGTTCGGCCAGACTCAGCGAACTGACCAGATCCTGCACCCGGGCCTGTTCGGCCTGTGCAATAAAACTCTGGATCCGAGACACTGTATCTTTTTGTGCGGAATTCAGAGACTTTGCCTGGATTAACTGTACGGCGTTGCGCGCACGGTCCAGGGCGGAGTCGATGCGCTTGCTGTAATCCCGGTTTTGTTCGGGCGTGAGAATCACTTCCAACTGTGGACTCACTGCCGGCGCCTCGGTCTTGGGGGCTTCCGTCTCCGGCTTGGGCATTTCGGTCTCCGGCTTTGGCTCGGCAGGCGTTCCCGGCTTCGTGTCGGCCACCTTTGGAGCCTCCGGCTTCGGAGCGGCCGGCCCTCTACGGGCATTGCGGCGCGATTTCTTCGGGGGAACGGGCTTGGGCGGCGGCGGTGGAAGGTTGATCTCCGCCTCGGGAGGTTTGGTGGATTCCGGTATTCTGGACGTATTGAGGGTCGGACCGGGCGGAAGCGTACCGGGCTTGGGCTGGGAAGGCTTCGGAGTCGGGATAACTACCGTTGGAGCAGGCGGGGGTATGCGTTTGCGGGCGCAACCGGAAGATGCCAGCAGCGCCACCAGACACCACGCCAATGGGCCTGAGAATCGCATCCAAAGAATCCTTTATCCACCTGTTCAGCTATTCGTGGCCGGCAGGGGAAATCGCAAGCGAAATACCGTGCCTTGCCCCGCTTCACTCGCGAAGTCAATTGTACCATTGTGGAGCTGTACGGCTCGAAATGTCATCGCCAGACCAATTCCTGACCCCTTCTCTTTCGTTGTGAAATAAAGCTGGAATACTTTAGCCCGGTTCTCTTCGGCAATCCCAGGGCCCTGGTCCTGCACGAGCACATTGCAATAGGGCGATGCGTGCTGCACGCGGACGACCAAATTGCCTCCCTGCCGCATGGCTTCAATTCCGTTCATCACCACATTCAACAACGCCTGTTTCAAAAGGTCGCGGTCTCCGCGGATGGTAATCTCGGCGGGTTCGGCGGAAAATTGCAGATTCACCTTCTGCAGGGCGGCCTGCGGGCGGACTAAAGAGACAACCTCCCGGGCCACCGCCGCGATATCCACATCCTCTACGGCCAGGTCCACCGGCCGCGTGAAGTCCAGGAACGTCTTCACCACGCGGTCCAGCCGCCGGATCTCCTGCGAGATGATGTTGATCTCCTTGTCGGCGTCCGGCAGTTCGTCGGACACTTTGGTCCGCAGCAGCTCCAGGCGGAGGGCGATGGAATTGAGCGGATTCTTAATCTCATGAGCGACGCCGCCGGTGAGCCGGCTGATGGCGGCCAGCCGCTGCGAGATATCGAGCTGCGTGGCCAACTGCCTGCGCGATTCGGCATCGCGCAGCGTGATCAGGGTGCCGGAATGCTGCGCCAGCGGCTCCACGTTGAGGAAAACGCGCAGCGGCCCCTTCCCTTCCCGCTCCACATTTACCAGGTAATCCCGGGAGGGCTTACCCAAGCGTACCGACTGCACGATCGCTCCACCCAGCGGCTGGGTGGGCGGAAAGACATCCTCGAGCTTCCGGCCCAGGATGTCGGCGCGGTCCTTTTCCAGCAGCCGCTCGGCGGCCGGACCCACCATCACCAACTGGTCATTGGGGTCAAACAGCAGCACCGCGTCCTCCATGCGCTCGAGCAGGTTTTCGATGTTCGACCGCATCTGCGTGACGTCCACCTGCGCCCCGCGGATCTGCTGCCCCAGCAGGTTCAGCTTCGACTGCACAATCGCCAACTCGCGCGATTTGCCCAACGCATCGCGCTCCTGCGCCTCCTGCGGGCCTATGTCACCGCTGGCAATCTGGTCGATCTGCTTGCTGATTTTCGTAATCGGCCCGATGGCCAGGTTCGCCGAGAACAGGCCCAGCAGGATGGACATGAGCAGCGATGCCACCGACAGAATAAACATGGTCCGCACCTGCGGCAGCAGCGCCTCGCGGAGAAACACGCTGGACACGACGATCTGGATGGTGAAGATGGGGACCGTCTGTTGCGGTACGCCCATGTTGAGGACGACTTCGTAGTCCTGGTGGCCGCGCGTCAACTCCAGCAGCCGGTCGGTAACTTCCTTGCTCATCCATTCGTCGAAGGGAGGCAGGCGCCGCAGTCCCTTGCCCTTGCGCGCCGGATTCGAGGAGGCCAGGATCTCGCCGCTCTCGCCGGCCACCACGATCTCCACAATCATCTGCGCATGCGACATCGTGTCGCCGATCAACTGCTCCAGTTGCTCGTCTTCGCTAATGATCTTCATCCACAGCAGCTTGGTCTCATCCAGCGTGCGCGGCGGCGGCACCACCACGGCCGCCTTTTCGGTGATACGGCTGCGCACCAGGCTCTTCACCTGGCCCGCCACCATATCGGCGCGCTCCTTCACGCCGTTGGACCAGTTCTGCACCAGGTCATTCAACTGCAATGCCGAGAGCACCGTGACGATCACCGTCACCAGCAGTACGACGAGAACCAGCAACCTTGTCTTCAGCGACATCAAACTTCCTCAGGCGGCTGCACGCCGCATGCCATTACCCCGGATGCTGGTCTTCGGCGTCCGATGCGCCATAGCTTTTGAGTTTGTTGAACAGCGTCTTCAGGCTGATGCCCAGGATCTCCGCCGCGCGCGTCTTGTTGTTCCTGGTGTGCAGCAGGGTGGCTTCAATCAGCGACCGTTCGGCCTGATCGATGGTGGTGCCCACCGGCAGGTGTACCGCCGGCAATCCCGCATTCTCCTGCGCCACCGCCGCTGCCTTCGCTTCCGGCGTCTGGAAGCTCGGCGGCAGATGCGTCACCTGGATGGTGCCCTCGCCGGCCAGAATCACCGCCCGCTCAATCACGTTCCGCAGTTCGCGCACATTGCCCGGCCAGTTGTGCTGCGACAGCAGCGACAGCGCCGCCGCCGAGATGTCCGTCGCCTTGCAGTCATGCTTGCGGTTCATGTCATTGATCAGCGCCGAGCACAGCAGCGGAATATCATCCCTGCGTTCGCGCAGCGCCGGCAACGGCACCGGCAGTACGTTCAGCCGGTAAAACAGATCTTCGCGGAAGGTGCCCTTGCGAATGGAATCCTCCAGCGGCTTGTTGGTTGCCGCCACCACGCGCACATCCACCTGCACCTCGCCGCGCCCGCCCAACCGCCGCACGCGCGAATCCTCCAGCACCCGCAGCAGCTTGGCCTGCGTCGCCAGCGGCATGTCGCCGATCTCGTCCAGCAGCAGCGTGCCGCCATGCGCCATCTCAAAGCAGCCGGCCCGCCGTTCCAGCGCGCCCGTGAAGGCGCCCTTCTCATGGCCGAACAACTCGCTTTCGATCAGCGTCTCCGGCAGCGCCGCGCAGTTAATGGCCACGAAGGGCCCACCGGCGCGCGGGCTCAGGGTGTGTATCGCCCGCGCGGTCAGTTCCTTGCCGGTACCGCTTTCGCCCGTTACCAGCACGGCCACCTTCGTCGGGGCCACCTGGCGCAGCAGCGCGAAGACCTGCTGCATAGGCTTGGAGGCGCCGGTGAGTTCGCCCAGCACGCCCTGGTAGCTCAGTGCCCGCTCAGCGCGCTCGGCACGCTCCACCAGCTTGCTCTGCGCGGCCACGCGCTCCAGCAGCAAACGCAGTTCGCGCGGCTGGATCGGCTTTTCTAAAAACCAGTAGGCGCCCAGTTCGTGAATGGTTTCAAGCGCCGTTTCCAGATTTCCGAAGGCCGTCAGAACCAGCGTAGGTATCGTGATGCCATTGGCGGTCAGGTGCTTCATCAACGCCTTGCCATCCATGCGCGGCATCATCAGGTCAGTCAACAGCACGTTCGGCGAGAAAGCGGACAGCTTCTCCACCGCTTCCTGCCCGTCCTGCGCGGTGTCGGTTAGAAAGCCCCAACTAGCCGCCATCGCGGCGAGTGCGGTGCGTTGCGTCTCTTCGTCATCGACAATTAGGACCCTGGTAGTTGCGCGGCTCTCCATCTGCAAACTCCACAGTACCATGCACCCCGCCAGGGTCAGCTGCGCACGTAGTTTCTCTGCAACCGGATCCGTAATCCGCGCATCGGATAACCCGAAGCAGACCTCACTTTATTAGATGAAACATATAACATACTTAGTTTTTCTCTCAGTATGGCCCGCGGCATGCCAATCCCTGATCGTCGGCATCCCCAGCGCCGATGTAGCGCCCAAAGGCGAGTTCGCCCTCGCCCATGAAACGCAGTTCAACCGCTTCCAAAGCGGCACCTATTGGAACAGCTTTACGTTTGCCACCTATGGCATCGGGCGTTATACCGAGCTGGCCACCAGCCTGTATGGCGTCAGCTATCCTGGCTCCGGCAACCGCGCCATCGGCTTCGGCACCAAGACCTCGGTTCCCCTGCGGCCTGGCAGCCGCTGGGAGCCGAAGGCATCGGGCGGCTTCATGATTCCCATGTCGTTGAACGGCGCCGGCACCGGCTACTGGTTCTACGGCAACGCCAGCCTGCGCATTCCCGGTCCGCGCACACGCATCACCGTAGGGCCCAGCTACGGCACACGGCAGATCTTCGGACGGCGCACCTACTCCACCATGGTGGGCATCGAGCAGCCGGTCACCCGTCGTTGGAGCGTTGTTTCCGATTGGTTCTCCGGCACCAATGACCTGGGCGCCGCTATCTTTGCGTTGTCCTGGCAGAAGGACCGCAGGACTCTGATCATCTTCGGCTATAAAGTTGCGAATAACGCGCGCAGCGGGCGACCTGCGTTCATGATCGAAGTAGCACGCACCTTCGGCGGCCATTAGCGTTTCGTCAGCGCGGGGGCAAAGCCTGATCGTACGTCCGGCTCCGTCCGCCGGGCGCCTCCAACAACGGCAACGCTCCGTTTTTAGCCGCTTCGCTCCACCACAACTTCTTCATCTCTTCCAGCTTGGCCGGGTGCTGCGCGGCGACGTTGGTGGATTCGGTGAAGTCCTTCTCCACCTGATACAACTCCCAGCGGTCCAGAGCGAAGTCGGTGCCGGGCTGATGGATGCCCACCGCCTTCCAACCCTTGTGCCAGATGCCGCGGCTTCCCCACAGTTCGTAATACTGGGTGTCGCGCGGATCCGGTGCCTGCGGGTTGTCAAACGTGGCACGAATCGACTTGCCCTGCAGCGGCATCTGACAGACGCCTTCAAACGACGCCGGCGGTTGGATGCTGGTGATGTCGTAAACGGTCGGAGTGATGTCGATGACGTCGACGAATTGCTTCCGCATGCCGCGTCCTTTGATGCCCGCCGGCCACGAGACAATGCACGGCGTCTGCACCCCGCCGGCGTACGGCCACAGCTTGTAGTATTTGAAAGGCGCGCTCGACACCATAGCCCACGGGCGCTGGTACAACGGCTGCGTCTTGTCGCTGCCTAACTCATCCAGGCGCCTGTGCATCTCTTCGATCGTGGTGCGGTCGCCGTAAGGGCGTTGGAAGCCGCCGCGCGTGCCGGCTTCGGGCGCGCCGCCGTTATCGGAGATAAGGAAGATAGCCGTGTTGTCAAACAGCTTCTTTTCCTTGAGCCAGCCCACGACGCGCCCAATCTGTTCGTCGGTATGTTCCAGGAAGCCCGCATAGGCAGCCATGAAGCGCGTGAAAACCGCGCGCTCCTGTTCGCTCAAGCCGGTCCACGCCGGATCGCCGGGATTGCGTGGCGGCAGCTTCGCATCGGCGGGAATGATACCCAATTCCTTCTGCTTCTGGAAGCGCTGCTCGCGCAGTGCGTCCCAGCCCTTCTCATAGGTGGCGACATATTTGTCGATGTAATGCTTCGGCACCTGCACCGGCGCGTGCGTGGCGCCAAACGCGACGTATAAGAAGAACGGCTTGGCGGCATCGGCGGTAACATGGGCGCCGGCCATGGACAAGGCCTTATCCACGATATCGACGGAGAAATGATAGCCCTCACGGTTCGGCTTCGGCAGTTCGTGGTTATCCTCAATCAGGTCCGGGTGATACTGGTCCGTCCAACCGGAAAGAAAGCCGTACCAGCGATTGAAGCCCTTCGCCAAGGGCCAGTGGCTGCGATCGCCGGAGGGTTTCATGTCGGCCGTCGGCACCAGGTGATACTTGCCGACGCCCATCGTGGCATAGCCGTTCGCCCTTAGGATCTGGGCCACGGTGGCCGCTGCCGGAGTCACTCGCCCGCGCGAGTGCGGGTAGCCCTGGTCCGGACCGGCCAACTCCTTCATGCCGATGGCGTGGCTGTTACGCCCGGTAAGGAGCGACGCACGCGTCGGCGAACAGATCGCCTTACAGTGGAAGTTGTTGTAGAGCAACCCACCGGCGGCCAGGGCATTGATATGCGGCGTCGCAATCTCTGACCCATAGCACGCCAGATCGCCAAAGCCCGTGTCGTCCAGAACGATGTAGACGATATTGGGGCTGCCGGGCTTAGCGGCTCCGGCCGGCAGCGGGCCCGGCTTGGAATCGGCCGCGTGCCGCCCGATGACGCCTGAGAATCGCTCGGCTTGGGGAGCAGGGCAAGGTTCCTGCGCGGCGGCCGTGGAAGTGGCGGTCCATAACGCCGCCCCCAGCCACTGGCGGCGCGACAGCTTCTGCGATGGCTTCTGCATGTTCCGTTCATCTATATCACGGACTGTCTGTAGTGGCATGGCCGGGAAGTTTGTATATAATGGCGACCACTTCGTCTGATTACAGTTCCCACGATGAGAACCTTACTGATCGCTTTCCTGTTCGCGGCCGGCGCCTTTGCGCAGGTTGCCAGTCTGACCGGCCGCGTTACGGATCCCAGCGGGGCTATCATTCCCGCGGCGGCCGTGGTCGCGCGGGCCACCGAAACCGGTGTCTCGACGTCGACCGAGACGACGTCGGAAGGCTACTACACGCTCCCGGCGCTGCCCCCTGGCCGTTACGAGATCACCATCACCAAGGACGGTTTCGTGCCGGTCAAGCAGATGGGCCTGGAACTCACGGTACAGCAGGTGGCCCGCCTGGATGTCACGTTGAAGGTAGGCACGCTGTCGGAGACGATCGAAGTAAAGGCGCAGGCCACGCTGCTCGACAGCGAGAGCACCACGGTCGGCCAAGTCATCGGCAATCGTCAGGTGACGGAACTGCCGCTGCTCGGACGCAACACCTACGCGCTCGCCATGCTGGTGCCGGGTGTGCGCAATTCGGCTGGCGTCAATAACCTGGTCAGCGATCAGATATCCACTGTCTCCTACATGATCAACGGGCAACGCGCCACGGCCAATGAGTTCCTGCTGGATGGCGCGCCAAACTCCACCGCCAGCCAGAACCAGCCGGTTGTTAATGCCAACCCCGACATGGTGCAGGAATTCAAAGTCGAGACCAACACCTTCTCGGCCGAGTACGGGCGCGCCGCCGGTGGTGTGTTCAACGTCGTCACCCGCAGCGGCACCAACGACATTCACTTCACCGCCTACGAATTCTTCCGGCACGACAAACTGAATGCCAACGATTTCTTTGCGAATCGCTCCGGCACCAGGAAGGCGCCCTTCCGCTTCAATCAGTTCGGCGGTACGCTGGGCGGCCCCATCGTGATTCCCAAACTCTACAACGGCAAGAACCGCACGTTCTTCTTTTTCAACACGGAGTTTGTCCGCTTCACCCAGGGCATCACGTTCACCGCCGTATTGCCGGACCCGAACCAGCTGACCGGCGACTTCAGCAACGCCCGCCTGGCCGATGGCCGGCTGGTGCAGATCTTCGACCCGGCCACCACGCGCGCCAACCCCGCCGGGGGCTTCCTCCGTACGGCCTTCCCCAACAACATCATTCCCGCCAACCGCATCGATCCGGTGGCGCGCAACGTGGCCCGCCTCTTCCCTGCCCCCACCAGTCCCAACCAGCCGCTAGGTGCCATCAACTTCACACGCACGGCCGGCAACAGCATTCCGAAAGACACCTACAGCATCCGTGGCGACCACAACTTCAACGAAGCCAACCGCATGTATGTGCGCTACTCCTATGACGACACACCGGTGATTCGCGCCCCTGCTTACGGGCCTGACAAGGCCAACATCGCGCCCACGGCCGGGCCGCAGATCTTTACTCGTTGGAATGCGGCTATCGAGGATTCGCACACGTTTTCGCCCAGCATGCTCGGCACGGTCCGCTACTCGGTGACCCGGCTGGTGAACAATCGCCGCCCCTACTCGGATAACTTCGACATCACCTCGCTCGGCCTGCCCGCCTACATGCGGCAGGGCATGGTGGATCCGCTGTCGCTGCCGGCCATCCAGATCACCGGCTATTCGGTTACCGGCTCGGTTCCCAACACCATCGTCGGCGGACTCATTGGCGCCACGGACTTGATCAGCTTCGGCCCCACCACGCACTCGTTCCAGGGCGCGGTTACGAAAATCCTTACCAGCCATACGCTGAAGTTCGGTGCCGAGTACCGCGTCATCCAGTTCAATGCCCAGCAGACCGGCGATGCCGCTACCAACTTCAACTTCACGCCCGCCTGGACGCAGGGCCCTAATCCGAACACCTCCAGCGCCGTGGCGGGCCTGGGCCTGGCTACCTTCCTGTTAGGTATCCCCGCCGGCGGCGTCAACCCCGCGCCCGCCTTGGCCATGACCACCAAGTATGCCGGCTTCTTCCTCCAGGACTCCTGGAAAGTAACCCCGCGCATCACCATCAATTTGGGCCTGCGCTACGAACTGGAAGGGCCGCGTACCGACCGTTTCAACCAGCTCACAAACTTCGACTTCAATGCGGCCTCGCCGTTGCGTGCCGCCGGCCTGGACCTGCGCGGCGGCCTGACCTATGTCGGCGTCAACGGCATGCCCCGCGGCAACGCCAATCTGGATAAGAACAACTGGGCGCCGCGCTTCGGCATCGCCTGGAAGGTGACGCCCAAGACGGTCATCCGCACGGGCGCGGGCCTGTTCTATGCGGCCACCACGGGCATTGGCGGCGGCGCCGCCGCGTTCGGGACCAGCGGCTTCCAGACCGCCACCTCGATCGTTACCAGCCTGGATGGTGTCACGCCGGCCGTCAGTTGGTCCAACCCTTACCCGGAGGGCTTCAACCGCCCCACCGGCTCGTCGCAGGGCCTGGCCACGCTGCTGGGACAAGGCATTCAGTTTTTTGACCGGGGCAATTACGTGCCCTATTCCAGCCAGTGGAATTTCAATATCCAACAGGAACTGCCGCTCAATTCGCTGCTGGAAATCGGCTACGCCGGCAGCCGTGGTATCGGCTTCCAACAGAACCGCATCTGGAACCAGTTGCCCGATGCGGCGCTGGCGCTTGGCGACGGGCTGCGTACGCAGGTGCCGAATCCCTTCCTGGGTCAGATCCCCGTCGGCATTCTCTCGCGCCCCACGGTCGCCCGCGCCCAATTGCTGCGGCCATTCCCGCACTTCGACGGCGTCTCGTCACAGAATGCGAGTTGGGCCAGTTCTACGTATCATGCGCTCGAAACCAAGTGGGAGAAGCGCTATGCCTCTGGCATCACTATGCTGGCGTCCTACACCTATTCGAAACTGATGGACCAAGGCATCGGCCCCTTTGCCGGGGAGACGCTGGGTGCCATCAGCGCCCAGAACAATAACAATCTAGCCGCCGATTGGGCCACTTCCAATGCCGACCAGACACATCGCTTCCTGTTCAACGCCGTCTATGAGATCCCCTTCTTCCGCAGTTCCGGACCCGCCGCTGCTCGCTTTGTCCTGGGCGGTTGGCAGGTGGGCGGCATCTGGATGGCGATCTCCGGCGGACCGCTCGGGGTGACGTCCGCGGTGAACAACACGTTCTCCCAGGGCGGGGGCCAACGTCCCAACTGGTCCGGCGCGAATCCCTGCGTCGCCAACCCCACTCCGCAGCGATGGCTGGATGCCAGCGTCTTCTCCGTACCGGCGCCTTACGCCTTCGGCAATGCGCCGTCCACCTTCAACGGCTGCCGCAGCGATCGCACCGATCAGATCGACTTCACTCTCACCAAGAATACACGGATAAAAGAACGTTTCAATGTTCAGTTCCGCGCCGAGTTCTTCAATCTCTCCAATACGCCCCGCTTTGCGCCCCCTAACCAGAACTTCGGCAATCCGCAGTTTGGCGTGGTGAACGCACAAGGAAACCAGCCTCGCATCGTCCAGTTCGGACTGAAACTGATTTACTGACCGGCGCCCCGAAAGAGCCCCCACCCGGTTGTTTCCAGCACGTTACGGTGATATGCTCTGCGATGCTCGTTTGCTCTGAAGGGGGTATTTATGAAATTACGACAGCGCCTTGCAGCGCTGAGCTTGATGTGTGTGCTTTCTCTGCCGCTGTTAGCCCAGTCCGACCGCGGCACCATCACCGGCACCATTAGCGATTCCACGGGCGCCGTGATTCCCGGCGCCAAAGTAACACTGACACATACACAAACCGGAGTCACGTTCAACGCGCCCAGTAACGACGCCGGCGACTACACAGTCCCGCAGTTGCAGGTTGGCACTTACAATGTGCGTGTGGAAAAGGACGGGTTCCGGCCGGCCAGCGTCACCGGCATCGTGTTGAATGCTTCGGCCACGGTACGTGCCGACGCCACACTCGAAGTCGGCACCACCAACCAGGCCATCGAAGTCTCGGCCAGCGCTCTTGCCTTAGCCACGGAGAACGCAAAGACCAGCGTCACGGTGGATAACAAGCTCATCGACGAACTGCCGCTGGTTGTCGGCGGCGCCATGCGCAGTCCGTTCAACCTTGCCGCGCTTACGCCGGAAGCCAAGAACATCGGCGGCGATAACGGCTTCGTGCTCGGCGGCGGTCAGGCCGCGGGCTACGGCACCAACCTGGACGGCGTCAGCGCGAATACCTCGCGCGCGCTCTCGCAAAGCTGGGTGGCCGTGAATGCGCCTTCGGTGGAAGCTGTCACCGAATTTACCGTTGATACCAATGGCTTCAAGGCCGAGTATGGCCAGGCAGCGGGCGGCATCATGAGCTTCGCCTCCAAGTCCGGCACCAATGAGTTCCACGGCTCGGCTTACAACTTCCTGCGGAATGAAAAGCTGGACGCCAATAACTTCTTCAACAACAGCCGCGGCATCCGCCGGCCCATCTACAAGCAGAATGATTTCGGCGCCACCGCGGGCGGCCCCATCTGGATTCCTAAAATCTACAACGGCAAGAACAAGACGTTCTTCTTCTTCAGCTTTGAAGCCTTCCGCAACCGCGATGGCGCCAACGGCAACGTCG
Organism: Bryobacterales bacterium; assembly: GCA_016789745.1. Classification (GTDB taxonomy): domain Bacteria; phylum Acidobacteriota; class Terriglobia; order Bryobacterales; family Bryobacteraceae; genus CADEFT01. Next base: position 10,342 of record JAEUQF010000143.1, on the reverse strand, counting down.
CCACGGTGCCCACCTCCGAAATGTACGACGGCGACTTCCGCAACTGGGTGAACGCCGCGGGTGTTCAGATTCCCATCTACGACCCCACCTCCCAGACCACCGACGCCGCCGGTACCATTACCCGCCAACCCTTCGCCAATAACGTGATCCCGAAGGCTCTTTTTGATCCGCAGTCTTCGAAGGCCATTGCGCAGTTCCGCTCCGGCCCGACGCCGCTGCCGAACAACGGCGCCGCCCCCGGCAGCGTCAACTACGTCACCAACAACTACCTGATCACGCAGGGTACGGAAGTCCGGCCGAACACCAAGTTCAGCTTCAAGGGCGATCATATGTTCAGCGGCAAGAGCCGCATCTCCGGCTACTACGGCCGCAACCGCACCAGCCAGGTACCGGGTGCCAATGGCCCCAACGGCCTGCCCGGCTTCTTCCTGGACTACAACGACACGCAGCGCAACTCCGACGTGTATCGCGGCAGCTGGGACTACTCCATCACGCCCACCCTGTTCAACCACTTCTATGGCGGCGGCAACGACTGGCGCGAGACACATGACCCGCCCCAGGCCACCGTGGTCAGCGGCATCAACTGGAAGGATCGCTTCTGCCTGGGCGGCGTGCCCGATTGCGACCAGAGCCTGGTGCGCTTCACCTTCTCCAACAGCTACAACGCGTGGGCCGGCGCCGCCAACAATGGCAGCGAAAACAACATCATGATGTTTGCCGATGACGTTACCTGGATCAAAGGCAAGCACACCATCAAGTTCGGCGGGCAGATGCAGCGCCAGTACTACAACGGCTTCGGCCGCCAGTGCGTAATGGGGTGCGTCGGCTTCGACTTCAAGCACACCGGCCGCCCCGGCGATACCAACTTCACCACCGCCGGCGGCAGCCCCATCGCTTCCATGCTGCTGGGCTACGCCAATAGCGGCCAGATCGACACGGTCCGCTACATCGGCCAGCAGTGGCCCTCGTTTGCCGGTTTTATCCAGGATGACTTCCGCGTCCGGCCGAACCTCATGATCAATCTCGGTCTGCGCTGGGAAACCACGCTGCCGCCCACCGGTGAGAATGATAATTGGAGCGACTTCTCGCCCGACCGTCCCAACCCGGGTGCCGGCGGCCGCCCTGGCGCCTTGATCTACGCCGGAAAGGGCCAGGGCCTGGAAGGCTCGCGCAGCCTTGCCGACAGCTACTTCAAAGCCTTTGGCCCGCGCTTCGGTCTCGCCTATACCTGGAAGGACAAAACGGTCATCCGCCTGTCCTACGGGCTGAGCTACGGCAACATAACCACCGTGACGGGGTCAACCCACAACCTGGGCTTCACCCTCACTGACACGCAGTCCGACAGTACGCAGGGCCGCCAGCCGCGCTTCCTCATGAAGGACGGCCAGCCGCTCCGCCAGTATCCGCCCTTCGTCAGCCCCAGCTTCGCCAACGGCCGCGCCATTCCGTGGTGGCAGGGCCGGGAAGCCACTCGCCCGCCGGCTTTCCAGAGCATGAACTTCTCTATCCAGCGGCAGCTCAGTTCTACCTCGGTGGCGGAGGTTGCTTATAACGGCTCGCTAGGCAGCCGCCTGCAAGCTGGCCTGCTCAGCTACAACGCGCTGAACCCCAGCGTGCTCACCCAGTATGGCACCTCGCTGCTCAACTCCCGAATCGACTCGCCGGCCGCCGTCGCCGCTGGCCTCCGCGAACCCTTCCCGGGCTTTATCAGCTTGTGGGGCAGTTCCGCGACCGTCGCGCAGGCTCTGCGCCCCTACCCGCAGTTCCAGACCATCGACACCCGCAGCGGCGGTGGCGACCACTCCGGTCACTCCACCTATCACTCCATGATGCTGCGATACGAGAAGCGCTACAGCCATGGCGTCCAGTTCCTGACGTCGTATGTCTTCTCGAAGATCATGACCGACGCCGACAGCTACTGGTCTGATTCCTACGGCTTCGCTCTCGACCACTTCAACCGCAGCCTGGAAAAGTCCATCGGCTCGTTCGACGTCACCCACAACTTCAAGTTCAGCACCGTCTTCGATCTGCCCTTCGGCAAAGGCAAGTCGTACCTGAACCATGGCGGCGTGGTCAATCATATCGTCGGCGGGTGGCGGGTTTCCGGCATCGCCATCTACTCCAGCGGCCAACCCCGCAACATCGGCACCACCAATGGCCTGCCGCTGTTTGCCGGCGGCAACCGCCCCATCATCAACACCTATGACGGCTGGCGTCCGTCCTACTCCGGCGAATTTGAGCCGGCCACGGACCGTACCATCCAGCCCGCCAGCTTTTTCCCGGCCCAACCCGCCGGCGTTATCGGCAACATGACCCGCTTCAACCCTAAGTTCCGCGACTTCGGTAACTTCGTCGAGAACATTTCCTTCTCGAAGAACTTCTTCATCACCGAACGCGTGCGCCTGGATTTCCGCGCCGAAATGTTCAACGCCTTCAACCGCGTTCGCTTCGGCCTGGGTAACCTCAGCCTGCAATCGCCCGTGTTCGGCGTCCTCAGCCGGACGGCGGGTGATCAGGCCAATACCCCGCGCCAGATGCAGATGGCGCTGAAGTTGTACTGGTAACCGAACACGCTTCGCAGCAAGGGCCTCGCCGGCGGTGCACCACACCCGCCGGCGAGGCCCATCTTTTTTTGTGAGGGCCGTCACAGCCGGTGGCGTTCCTACAGCGAATGTTATATGATACGCCGCGATGCTACGCCTCCTATTTTGCACCCTTGCTGTTGCATTTTCCCTATTTGCGCAGAATGCGCAGATACGCGGCGTTATTTCCGATCCATCCGGCCTGATTGTTCCAGGAGCCAACATCTCCATCGCCAACACCGCAACCGGTGTCGTCCGTGATGCCGTGTCCAATGACCAGGGCATCTACCGCATCCCGCTGCTGCAGCCTGGCAAGTACACCATGCAGATCAGCAAAGATGGTTTCAAATCCGTCCAGCAGAAGGATATCGTTCTGCAGATTGACGACCTGGTCACCCTGAATGTCAATCTGGAAGTCGGCACCCAAAGCCAGTCTGTCAGCGTCGTAGCCGAAACCCCGCTCCTGCGTACCGATGACGCGCAGACCGGCCTGGTCATCGACAACAAACGCATCCAGGAACTCCCGCAATACAACCGCAATGCCCTCGCCTTTGCGCAGTTGGCTCCCAACGTCAACGGCACCGCCGACCAGCAGGGCTACTCCACCGACTTCCGCATCAACGGCGGACGCACCGCCAAGGCCGAGTACATCATCGACGGCGTGGCCGTCACCACCGGCTTCCGCCACGACGTGCCCCCTTCCGTCCCATCCATGGAAGCCGTGGGCGAGTTCAAAGTCATCACCAACGGTCTTTCGGCCGAATACGGACGCCTTTCCGGCGGTGCCGTCACCCTGGTTACCCGCAGCGGCACCAACGCCTTCCACGGCTCCGCCTACGAGTTTTTCCGCAACGATAAGCTGAACTCGAATGACTGGAACTCCAATCGCTTCGGCCGCACCAAGGGTGTCTTCCACGACAATGTCTTTGGCGGCGCTATCGGCGGTCCGGTGCGGATTCCCAAACTCTACAATGGCAAAGACCGCACCTTTTTCTTCCTGAACTATGAAGGCACACGCCGCCGCACGGGTTCCAACGCGCAGTTGGCCAGTGTTCCCTCCGACCTGGAACGCGAAGGCGACTTCTCCCAGTCGTTGATCGACACCGGGCGCCCCGTGCAGATCTCCGACCCACTCACTTCCCGCGCCGAAAGCGGACGAGTGGTACGCTCGCCCTTCCCCGGCAATCGCCTGCCGGCCTCCCGCATTGATCCGCTGTCAAAGATCTACATGGGCTTCTATCCGAAAGCCAACACCGCGCCTCGCCCGAACTCTTCACACGACCAGAACTTCATCGGTTCGGCCAGCACCCCGCTTGATAACAATCGCTGGACCGGGCGTCTGGACGAGAACTGGTCGTCGAAGCACAACAGCCACTTCACCATTACGCAGTTTTCCGAGTTCAGTGCGGGCGTGCGCTGGCTCTCGGCCCTCCAGCCAGTGACCACCAACGATACGCGCGCCTTCACGATGGCGTTCGATCACAACTACCTGATCAGCCCCAACACCATCTTCAACATGCGGCTGGGCGCGGTGCGCTCGGTTGCCTTCAGCGGGGCACAAGTCGACGCGGATGCCGCTGCCTGGAACCTTGCTCCTGAAGTGGTGAACCTGCTCGGCACCACGAAGAACCGCGTGCCCGCGCTTGGTACGGCCGACACCATCACCGGCATCGGCGGCGGCAGCGTCACCGACAATCGCGACACCATCTACTCCGGTCAGTTCTCCGTGCAGAAGCTGATGGGCCGGCATACGCTCAAGTTCGGCTACGAACACCGCCGCTACTATTCGAATATCTACTCCGGCGGCTCCTTCTCCACAGCGAGCATTCGCAGCGCCACCAGCCAGTACTTCGATGCACCCAACAACGGCCAAGGCTCCGGTCTGGCGAGTTGGATGCTGGGCGTGGTCGGCGGCGGCAGCGGCACGCAGCTTGCTGGACCCGCCTCGCTGCAGCCCTACCACGGCCTGTTCATCCAGGACGATTTCAAAGTCGCCAAGAACCTCACTATCAACGCCGGCCTGCGCTGGGATTATGAATCGCCGCGCACCGAGCGCTTCGACCGCCAGACGTTCTGGGATCGCGACTACAAATGGCCCGTCAACGCGGCCTCCGGCTGGAACTGGAACAGTGCCCTCAACCAGGCGCAGGCCGTTGGCTCCAGCGCGCCCACACCGGCCTGGACGCAGAACGGCATCTACGGCCGCGTCGCGCTCATGAACACGCCCGAGTACCCTGGCCGCACCATGCAGCAGAAGCAGTTCGATCGCTTCGGCCCGCGCGTGGGTGTGGCGTGGTCCGTGGCACCGAAGACCGTCATCCGCGGCGGCTACGGGATGATCTGGATGACGCTCACCGGCAGCTTCCACCTGAACGGGTCGCCGTGGAACATCGGCTATGGCGATGCGGCGCGGCTGATCCAGGGCGGCACTCCCGACGGCGGCCTGACGTTCCCACTCAGCTTCTCCAACCCCATGCCGGGCGGCGCCGGCCTGGTGCGCCTGACGCGTGACATCGATGCGCTGAATCGCTCCGTGATGGGCAACTGGTTTGTGTCATCGGCGACGAACATCGCCCCCGGCTATGAGCATGTCTTCCACTTCGGTGTGCAGCGCGAAGTCGGCAGCGGTTGGAACTCCTGGCTGCTGGAAGCCAACTACACCGGCAACCTCGGCCGCTCCCTGCCCTACTACCTGGGCAACGGGGAACACATCCTCCAGGACGCCTATCACAAGATCGGCCCGCTGGGTCTGAAGCTCAACAACCAGGTGCAGAACCCCTACGCCGGCTTCATCCCGCAGTTTACCGGCATGGGCTCGGCCACCATCCCGTTCGGCCGCCTGTTCCAGAACAACCCACTCTGGACCGAGATCTGGACGCTCGGTGAGCCCATCGGCCGGAGCAACTACCACGCCGGCTACGTGCAGGCTGAGCACCGCTTCTCCAAGGGCTACGGCTTCCTCATCAACTACACGTTCTCGAAGCTGCTGAACGACGTGGGTTCTTATGATGGCAGCTTCTCCATGCCGTATCCGCAGGCGGGGCTGCCGGTCTCCAGCACCTATGGCATCGCCACCACCGATATCACGCATAAGCTGCTGTTCAACTATTCGGTGGACCTGCCGTTCGGCCGTGGCCGCCGCTTCCTGGGGAACCCCGACAACTTCGCCGCAAACGTGGTGGATCACGCGGTGGGCGGCTGGACGATGGCCGGCACCACGACGATCCGCGGCGGCGTTCCGGTGACGGTGCGCACGCCCTCGAACACCGTCGGCGGGCTGGGCTCCAACTGGTACAACATCGGCCACGGGCGCGATTCGCAGCCGGTGATGGTGCCGGGCGTGGCGTATAACAACAACGTCAGCGGCCACACCGCGCTCGAAGGCGCCGGCGGGTTCCGGCCCTATTTCAACCCGGATGCCTTCCGCGTGGTCCGCGATTTCGAGATCGGCGACGCCCCGTCGACGATGCCGAACTTCCGCGGCCCGGGCTTCTCGCAGTGGGACCTCTCGCTGCTGAAGAGCTTCCGCCTGTTCTCCGATTCCAAGAGCCTGCAGTTGCGCATGGAAGCCCAGAACCTGTTCAACAAGATGAATCCGGGCAACCCCGGCAACGCAATTCTGTCGCGTACGTTCGGGGTGATCACAGGGCAGCAGGGATCGCCACGGCGCATCATGGTGGCCGCGAAGTTCTACTTCTGATCGGATGACGGCGAGGGGCTGGCGGTGGAGTCAGCCCCTGTCCTGCTTAACACCTCAGCCCGAACCGGGCGCAACCACGCACCACGGGATCCGGATCTTCCCGCAACTTCGCGAGCAGATCGGCGGCATCCTCCGGAAGCATCGAGGGGGTATTCAACAAATGCACCACCAACTCAAATCGTGATTTCCAATCCGGCCGCGCCGCCCACGCCGTCAGTTGTGCCGCACGTTCCGGAGTCAGTTTCGACGGCGGTTTGCGCCTGCGTCGTGACAGCAGACCCATCTCCACTAGCGCCTCCCAAGCTTGCCAACCGCCGTCCGCCGCCTGCCGCTGCAGCTCCGCGACGACGCGCTCGGACTTCGAATAGACCAGCGCCTGACAGCCAGACTCGCGATCCGCAAACGGCAGCAACGCCGTCGCCCCGGCCTCGCCGAATCCTGCGATCGTCCGGCCAATGGTATCGAGCAATGGCCCGTGCTTCCGTTCTTCCAGGTATTCGAACAGTGTCGTCAACGGACTGAGACACCGCTCGTCGCCAATCTCGCCCAACGCCTCCACCGCCGCGATATCGCCTTCCGAGAACACAGCGCGCAACAGCGCCGGCACCGCGACTTTGTCGCGCAGCGTGCCCAGTCTCCGCGCGGCGGCATATCGCGCGCCGTCGCAACGCAACCACAAGCGGAGCGTTGCGAGGTCATCCGACCGGGCCACCCGCTCCATTTCCTTTGCGAACTCCCTTCGCGGATCCCCTGCCCCCCACCAGTCCAACTCTTCGTCACCGAGATGCTGCAGAGGACGGTCGACAACCGGCACTGGCCGAACCGCGCGCGGCGCTAACGGCGACGTGGGCCGGGGGGTAGGCCGGTACGGAGCCCAACGCGAACGCGCAACGGACGTTTCGGGTGTTTCGTTGTCCTGGGTAACGTAAGTCACCCGCCACCCTGCAGGCTCTTCATGCCATTCCACCGGAAACCATGGCCGCACCTCTTCCCACTGCACCGACCCTGGGACCACTACTTGGAAGCGACGGTCGACCTCCAACCAGAACTCGGTGTATTCCATATCGCCGGTGGTGAGCACATGTTTCGTGGTGTCAAAGCCGGGATAGCCGTCGTATGCCTTCCAGTAACGCCAATTCACACCGCAGATCGCAGCCCAGCGGTCACCGCCGTGCGGCGTCAACTCGTAAGACAACGGAACCCCATTCACGATGCCGGCCTCCACCTCGGCAGCGTTGACGGCTTCGGCAGACTTACCATCCCAGAGAAATCGGATGTACCCTGCGGCCTGCAGTTCTAGAAGCGAGGCGATCAACTCGGACCGGCTGTGGCGGGGAACGCTGTGGTTCAGCCAGCCCCCAAGCCGCCCGGGGTTGGCGCTGAAATATCGCAGGGGAATAGGGAACTCCACCGCGACTTCCAATAGATAGAAGGCGAGATCATCGATATCTACAGTCTTTTGTTCTGACATAGGTAAGCCTGCCGCGCACAGTAGCGCACCACAACATCCGGATCCTCACGCAACCGAGCCAACAGCGGAGCCGCAGCCTTAGGATCCACACAGCATCGCAGCAACTCCACGGCCAGCAATCGCGACTGCCAATCTTCGCGATACACCAGCGGCTCGACGTCGGCCGCGGAAGCCCGCCGCACCGGCTCTGTTGGCGCACGCGCGGCGTCCAGGGCCCACGACCCGCGACGCGTGTTGGCAAACGGCAGCAGCGCCGTCACGCCGGCCCCTCCGAATCCGGCGATAGTTCGGCCGAGTGTATCGACCAGCTGCTGCGGCCGGCCGCAACTGTACTCGAATAGCGTCAGCAGCGGAGCCAGGCATTGCGCATCGCCGATCTGCCCAAGCGCCTCTACGGCTGCCACGTCGCCGAAGGAGAACACCGCGCCCAGAAGGGCACGCACGGATGCCGCATCGCGCCTGTCACCCAACTCCTGCGCCGCGGCGTAGCGCCGCAGTTGATTCCAATAGCTCAGCCATTCCCGCAGTTGCTTCGCGTCGGCGCCGCCCCGCGCCTCCTCCAGTGCGGTCGCAAACTCCACGCGCCAGTTACGAGAACCACCCCGCCGCCTTCGATGGATCGCCACAGGCAACTCCCGCGCGCGCCTGGCGGCCAGTGGCATGGCTAGTTTTGCCGGCTCGGGAAAAGGCTCCGATGGCCATGGCTGGCCCCGGCCCCGCCGGTCTTCGCCCGGCTACCGCCTCCTCATGCCAGTGAAGCGGGCGCCACGGACGCACCTCCTCCCATTTCACGGACTCAGCAACGACATCGGCCCAACGCCGCGCCACCTCAAACCAGAAGGCGGTGACCTCGGGGTCGCCGGAGGTAATCTCTTCATCGTCGCGCTCTACCCATTGCCGCCAGTCAACGCGGCACAACCGTGCCCAGCGTTCGCCACCCTGCTGCGTAACGCTGTACAACAGTGGAAGCGCGCCCAGGATTCCAGTCTCCAACTCATCCGCAGTCGCCGACCGCAACCGCCGTCGCTTGTGCCGGAACTGGATATCGCCGGCGGCCTGCAGTTCCAGAGACGCCGCCAGCTCACGCCGCGTAAATTGCGGCACATCGCGATGGAAGTCCAGACATAATCGAGACCGCTCCCAACTGAAGCAGTAGAGTGCAGCCAGCAGTGTACGGCTATGTCCAGCAGGAAGAAATCAAGATCGTCGGTCTCCATGGATCGCCGATTCAAATCAATCGGGCGGAGCCGCGCACCACAATATCCGGGTCCTCCCGCAGACGTGCCAACAGAGGCTCGGCTCCGGCCGGATCTACGCGCCAATCCCGCAGCGAGCGCACCACCTCATAACGCGACATCCAGTCTGGTGATGCAGCTTGCTTCTCCAACGCCGCCAGCCACTCCGGCGTGATGCGGCGTTTCGGCCGAGGCCATCGCGAAAGCACGCCCATAGACGACAACACGCTGATGGCTTGCCAGCTATTGCCCAACCGTGAACGGACGGCGTCGATAGCCCGCTCCGAGCGCGTGTGACGCAGCGCCTGCAGACCTGCACCACCATTGCGGTCCAGCAGTGGCAGCAGTGCAGTTACGCCGGCCTCACCGAAACTGGCGATGGTGCGGCCGATGGTGTCCGCCAGATGTCCCGAGTGTTCGCTCAGATAGGTGAACAGGGTGGTCAACGGTGCCAGGCAACGCTCGTCGCCGATCTGCGCGAGTGCTTCCGCCGCTGCAAGGTCGTGTTCTGAAAAGACTGCCTCCAGCAGTGTATCGACGGACCCCACGTCACGCCTCAGACCCAACTCCCGGGCGGCGGCATAACGATGCGGAGCGTCCCGCCAGCGCAGCCAGCAGCGCAGTTCGTGAAGATGCTCTTGCCGCCGCGCCTGCTCCATCACGGCAGCGAACTCCCGGCGCGGTCCCTTCCGTGCGTGGCTCCGTCCCGTCGGTGCAGCAGCCGGCAACTGCCGAACACATCGCGGAGCCAGCGGCCCCGCAGCCGAAGGGGTGCGGCGCCAGGGTGCGGCGGGCATGTTCGCGCGATCCTCTCCGTTCCCGGCGAGGCGATAGCTGACGCGGTACCCCACCGGCTCCTGATGCCAGTAAACAGGCCGCCACGGACGCACCTCGTCCCACCGCACGGACTCCGGAATCACTTCCTTCCACCGCGCCGTCACTTCAAACCAGAATGCTGTCCATTCGGGGTCGCCGGTGGTAAGCGTATCAGCATTGGGCGATTCGGGAAGACAGATCCATCCATCCAGCCATCGGCTCCAGTCCACTGCGCAGATCCGCGCCCAACGCTCACCGCCCTGCGGCGTCAGTTCATAGGAAAGCCGCACGCCGTTCAGGATGCCGGCCTCCATCTCTTCGGCATTTACGGCTCGCACAGGCCGTCCCATCCGCCACCAATTGTCTCTGGGGCGCCCCCACAGGAAGCGGATGTCGCCGTCAGCCTGCAGTTCCAGCAAGGCGGCGATCAGTTCATCCCTGGTGAAGGAAGGGTTGGTACCGCTATTCAGGTAATAGGCCCGCCGGCTCTTATCCCAGGTGAAGATTGAGAGCGGTTCTGCGTGGTCGGAAACTACAT
>JAEUQF010000124.1 GCA_016789745.1 Bryobacterales bacterium | reverse complement strand
TACCGGAACCCATCAATCAGCATGATATCCGTCTCACTCTGATCCACCTGCGCATACAAGAACGTCTTCCCATCCGGTGCCACCGACAACCCGCTATTAAATGGCCTCCGCGAAAGATACGTCACCACCGTATCCTTCTTCCCCGGCAACTGGAAAAACCGCAGCGGATACCGTGCCCCGCCGCCCTCCACATCCTCCCGGTCCAGATAGAAGATCCCATCGCGCCCGAACGACCAATAACTCCAATACCCCGGCCGCAAGCCCTCAATCACCTCTTCCTCATCTCCGCCACCCGCCGGCACCCGCCACATCCCACTCACATTCGTCCCGCGCGCGAAATAAACATACTGCCCGTCCGGAGATTCCACCCCGTGAAACCCGCCGTTCTTGCTCATCTGCACCCACGGCCCGCCTTCCACCGGCATCTTCCAAACCTCAAACCGCCCCGTCCGATTACTTGAGAAGTAAATACTCTTCCCATCTCGCGACCAGCTCGGCACCACATCCTGGCTCGCATCCGACGTCACCCGCCGCGGCAATCCGCCATCCGCCGCCACAATGTAAATGTCCGGATTGCTGTTCGGCCGTGAGTCGAACACAATGAACTTCCCATCCGGCGACCACATCGGGCTCCCCGTCGGCGGCCCATTGAACGACGTCAGCTGATTCAGCTTCTCCCCGTTCTTATCCGAGACCCAGATCTCCAACGACCCCGTCCGGTTCGACGCAAAGGCAATCCGGCTGCTATCCGGCGAATACCGCGGCCCCTGCTCATGCCGCGTCGACGGCAGAATCATCTGCCCCACCGGCGCCGGCACCGTCTTGTCCGTCAGCTCGTATTTCCAGATATTCGTGTCGATCACCGACCGCGAATACGCCAGCCGGTGCCCGCTCCGCGAAATTCCCAAATACCCGGCCTGGTCCCCAATTCCCGATACCGCCTCCGGCTGCCCGCCATTCGGCGAGATCCGCCACAGCCGGCTCACCGGGTTCCGCGCCGACGAATAAATAATCCGGTTCTCCGCCGCACTCCACGCAATCCCATACACCCGCCGGTTGTCATTCGTCAGCCGCCGCTCCCGCCCATCCTTCAAATTCAAAAGATAGATGTCCTGGATCGCTAGGCTCGTTGTCCGCACAAACGCCACCTGGCTCCCATCGGGCGAAAACACCGGGCTCGAATCCCCTTGCGTGTTCACCGGGGGCGTCGTCAGCTTCTTCTTCTGATTGCCTTCAATGTCCAACTCGTACAGGCTCAGCGGCGAATGCGGCCCGTCCCGGTCTACTAGCACCAACTGCTTGTTGTCTGGCGACCACGCCACAAACGGCGCATCCACGCCCACCCGCTGCGCGCTCGCGTCCGATAGCTTCCGTTCCAAACCGCCTAGCGCCGGGATCATGTAAAATCCCGCCGAATCCGTCGTCTGCCGCAGAAACGCAATGTACTTCCCATCGGGCGACCATGCCGGGCTGAACTCCAACGCCGGCGTCTTGGTCAACTGCAGCGGCATCCCCGCTTCCACCACCTTCACCCAGATGTCCAAATCGTCTTCTTTGCCCTGGTTCCAGGCAAACGCCACTTGATTGCCATCCGGCGAAAACGATGGCTGCGACTCACTCCCCGGGAAACTCGTCAGCGGCACCGATCGCATCGGCGTCGTGTCCACCGGCTCCCGCGGATGCGCCGCCCGCCAGCCCAACACCGCCGACCCGAACACCACTACCAGCCCCACCGTCACCAACACCCAACTCCGCCGTGACGGCCTATGCGTCGTCAGCGGCGCCGCCGCATGCAGATCCCGATGCGCCAGACGTAAGTCCGCCAGCAAATCCTGCGCCGTCTGGTACCGGAACGCCGCATCCTTCTCTAAACACTTCCGGATGATCCGGTCCACCGACTCCGGCAAGTCCGGATTCAACATCCGCGGCGATGCCGGCGCCCGGTTCAAAATCGCATCGAAAATCGCCGCCGGTGTGTGACCCGCAAACGCCCGCCGCCCCGTCGACAACTCATACAGCACCGCACCCAGACTGAAGATGTCCGTGCGATGGTCCACGTCCTTCGCCAGTGCCTGCTCCGGGCTCATGTACGGCAGGCTCCCCACCGCCACCTTCGCCTCGCTGTTGCCTTCCGATTCGGTCGGCGCCCCGCTCGACACCGTCGTCGCGAACGACACCTTCGCCGCCGCGCTCAGCTTTGCCAATCCGAAATCCAGCACCTTCACCTGCGACCGCGAACTGCTGCGGATCAGGTTCGACGGCTTGATGTCCCGGTGCACAATGCCCTTTTGATGCGCCTCCACCAAGGCATCGGCCACCTGCATCGCCACCTGCAGAATGTCTTCGGCCGGCAGCGGCAGCCGGTTCACAATGGTGTTCAACGTGGATCCCTCCACGTACTCCATCGCTAAAAAAGGCACCCCGTCATATTGCCCGGCATCGTAAATATGCGCGATGTTCGGATGATTCAGCGCCGCCGCCGCCTTCGCCTCCTGCGTGAATCGCCGGATGCTGTCCGGGTCATTGTTAGACCCGCCTGCCAGGATCTTTACCGCCGCCTGCCGCTCCAGGTTCTCGTCATGGGCTAGGTACACCTCTCCCATCCCACCCACACCCAGGCGCGAGACAATCCGGTAATGGCCAATATGGGACCCAGGCTCCATCTATGACGCCGCTGCAAGATCAGCGTAACACGTTCAATCGATCAGCTTCGAGAACCGCGACCCTCCAATCAGGATCGTTTCATTCCGCTCCGGCCCTGTCGAAACACAACCAATCTCTACCCCCACTTTCTCCGCCAAGTAGTCGAGGTATCTTTTTGCACCATCAGGGAGTTTCTCCCATTCCACCGCACCGCGCGTCGACCCGTGCCAGCCTGCAATCGTCTCGTATACCGGCTCCACCGTCTCCATCTCCGACACCGTCGCCGGCACCTCGTCCGTTACCTTCCCGTTAACCTTGTAACCCGTGCAAACCTGGATCGTCTCGAACTCGTCCAACACGTCCAGCTTCGTCACAATCAGGCTGTCGAATCCGTTCACCGCCGACGTATACCGCATCAGCGGCACATCAAACCACCCGCACCGCCGCGGCCGCCCTGTCACCGCGCCGAACTCCTTGCCGGCTTTCCGTATACGTTCGCCTACCTCGTCATGCAGCTCCGTCGGGAACGGCCCGCCGCCCACCCGCGTCGTGTACGCCTTGCATACTCCCAAAATGCCGTCGATCTTCGTCGGCGCTACGCCTGACCCCGTGCACGCCCCGCCTGCCGCCGCGCTCGAACTCGTCACGAACGGATACGTCCCGTGATCCACGTCCAACAACGTTCCCTGCGCCCCTTCAAACAGGATGCGCTTGCCGCCCGCGATCGCCTGGTTCAACAGACGCGCCGCGTCCACCACCATCGGCGCAATCCGTGCCGCAAACCGCTCGTAGTCCGCCTTCACCTGCGCGTAGTCCAGCGTCACTTCAATCTGGAACGCCTTGGCGAACGTCTCCTTGTCTTTCCACAACTGGTCAAAGTGCGCCGCAAAGCCCGGCCCCAACAGGTCCGCCACCCGGATCCCCCGCCGCGCGATCTTGTCCTCATAGCAGGGACCAATGCCCCGCGACGTCGTCCCGATCGCCACCCGGTCCGCACGCCCTTCCGACACCTTCTCCACCATCCGGTGGAACGGGAAGATCACGTGCGCCCGGTTGCTGATCGCCAAATGCTGAGACACGTCGATCCCGGTCTTCGCCAGCGTGTCCATCTCTTCCAGCAACGCGCCCGGATCAATGACGACGCCGTTGCCGATCACCGCCTGCTTGCCTCGCAGGATCCCGCTCGGGATCAGCTTCAATACAAACTTCTTCTCCCCGATATAGACCGTGTGCCCCGCATTGTGCCCGCCCTGATACCGCGTCACGATGTCAAAGCGGTCCGCCAGAAGATCCACGACCTTCCCTTTGCCTTCGTCGCCCCACTGTGCACCAAGGATGATGATGTTGCTCATTTGTTCAGAACCAAACCCTTCATTCTAGCGTGTTACTCTGACTCTGATGCAGCTTTCGGACGTCTTTCTGGGATTGGGCGAAGAGAACTTTAACGGTATCCTCCGCTCCATCTCCATGGGAAAACTCAAAACCTACCAATTGTACGATCGGTTGAAGACCAGAACCCATCTGGCCAAACTCAACTCGGAGAACCTACGGCGCGCCGCCCCTCGCCTCTGGGAACGCATGGGCGAACGCAACGATGAATTCGCCACCGACATCGCGCAGGCCTCCCTCATCTCCCACCTCGATATGATCGTGGCCGTTCTGAACTTCCTCAACATCCCCCATGAGGAGGGCTTCTTTCCAAAGGACGCCGATGTCTCCGGCTATTTGACAGAGGGCTGGGAAACCCGTGTCTGGAACGAGTTCAACGCCAAGTACCCCAAGCCCGCGCTGTTGTTCTATATCAATCACCTTGCCTGGGAAATCGGCAAGAGCAGCCAGGTCTACTTACCCGCATGAACGAGCAAGTCTCTGAATTCTTTGAAGCCATCAAGGCCGATGACATCTTCGGCCTGACCACGATGATCAACCAGGACGAGGCGCTGCTGAATGCCGTCAATGAAAACGGCCTTCCCGCCATCCTCTTCGCCATCTATTACGGACGCAAAGAGGTCGCACTGCTCCTTGTCCAAAGCGGCGCCAAAGTCGATGCCTTCATCGCCGCCGCCCTCAATGACGTCAAGCGTCTCGACAAGGCTCTCACCGCCAACCCCGATTCGCTCACCGCCTACTCCGTCGACGGTTGGACTGCCCTCCACCTCGCCGCCTTCTACCGCCAGAAGGACGCCGTCACCTACCTGCTCGAGAAGGGCGCCAACCCCAATCTGCGGTCCCGCAATAACATGAGCAATCTGCCCATCCATGCCGCCGCCGCCGGTGGCAACCGCGAGATCCTCGCCATGCTCATCGATCGCGGCGCCGACATCAACGCCCGCCAGCACGGCGGTTGGACTCCGCTCCACTCCTCCGCCCAGAGCGGCGACGCCGAAACCGTCAAACTGCTGCTCTCCCGCGGCGCCGAAGTCGATGCCCAGGCCGAAAACGGCCAGACCGCCCTCGACCTCGCCATGACCAAGGGCTTCCAGTCTATCGTCGATCTCCTCATGGCCGCCAAGTAACGCCCGCCGTGACCCGCGGCTTCGTCATCGGCAAGTTCTATCCGCCCCACCGCGGCCACTCGTTCCTCATCGAGACGGCATTGGCCAACGCCGATGCCGTCACTGTCGCGGTCTGCGATCATCCCAGCCAGTTGATCCCCGCTGCCCTCCGCGCCGCCTGGCTGCGTGAGATGCATCCGGCCGCGGCCATCATCGTTGTCGAAGACCTCGGCCATGATGATGACTCCGCCTTCTGGGCCGGCTATACCCGCCTCTTCCTTGGCTTTACGCCCGACATCGTCTTCACCTCCGAAGACTACGGCCACACCTGGGCCCACCACCTCGGCTGCCGGCACGTTCAGGTGGACAAGGCTCGCGTCCAAGTTCCCGTCTCCGGCACCGCCATCCGCCACAACCCCTACCAGCACTGGCAGTACATCGGCCCGCCCGTCCGTGCGTTCTTCGCCCGCCGCGTCTGCGTTCTCGGCGCCGAATCCACCGGCTCCACCACACTCGCCCGCGCCCTCGCCGCTCACTTCCACACTGCCTGGGTCCCCGAAGTAGGCCGTCTCTACTCCGAAGGCAAGTGGACCACCGCCGATGCCTCCCTCTGGACTACACCCGAGTTCACCTGCATCGCCGAGACCCAGAACCGCCTCGAAGACCAACTCGCCCGCCTCGCCAACCGCATCCTGATCTGCGACACCAACAGCTTCGCCACCCGCCTCTGGCACCAGCGCTACACCGGAGCTCTGTCACCCGAAGCCGATGCCCTAGCCGCGGGCCGCCGCTACGACCTCTACCTGCTCACCGCCCCCGACATCCCCTTCGTCCAGGACGGCCTTCGCGACGGCGAACATATCCGCCATGCCATGCACCAGCGCTTCGTCGAAGAACTCGATCGTCTGAACACAGACTGGCTCCTGCTCACCGGCACCCACGAGCAACGCATGGCCACCGCCATTCCCGCCTGCCAGGCCCTCCTCACCCGCCCCTTCTTCCCTTAATCCGGCCGCCAGAACCCGCCCCGCCACAACGGCCGCCCCTCCTCATCCCGCAACCGCAGCGTCCTCTTCTGCTTCGGTAGCGTGTTCTGCGTCAGCAGCGTTACCTCGATCGCATACAACCCGTCCTCGGCACGGAACACCCGCGCCTCCACCAACTCGCCCGCCTTCGGATTGAAGTCGTTCTCCATCAGGTACCGCATCGACCCCAACACGATGCTCTCCTCTCCCACCGCTGTTTTCACGGTCAGCAGCGGCGGCATCCCTTGCCCCATCGCCAAACGCACCTTGGTGATCGTCCCTTTCACCTCGCTCTTCGGATACTTGCTCAGGTCCGGCATCCGCCCCTTGCCTTGCCCAAACGCCGGCACTCCCGCCAGCATCATCATCCCGATTGCGAACTCTCTGCGTTCCATATGCGCTCCGCCCTTCTCCACTGCAACCCAACATCCAAACCTCAACTCCTTCCCGTTCACCATCACCTTGCACCACCGCTGCGCAGCCAGTGCACACCGCCCCGCAATTTCTGCGTACTTTCTCGTCACCTCCCGCTTGCCCCCTGCATCCAGCCGGACAGGTGCCATGAATCGACTCCGCGACACGCTCCTCCTGGCCGGCGCACTTGCCCTGGGAATCGTGTTGCTCGCTCATTCGGCCCGTACCTTCCGCGCCCTCGAGCGCGAGCGCCAAACCTACCTCCGCACCCGCCTCGCCGCGCTCGCCGAACAGATCGAATCGCAGCCCACCGAATTGCCCGAAGAGCCGGGACTGCTGGGTTTCTCCCTCCTCCACCGCAGCCCCGGCCCTTCTCCCCTCGACGCCGTCTGGGAGGGCAGGGAACTGTTCCGGACCGAAGCCGTCTCCCTCCGCGGCATCACCGCCGTCCGCGCCTTTGTCCCCATCCACGGCGCCGAAGAAGAACTCCAGATCGCCCAACTTGACCTCGCCGCCAACGCCGCCGATTTCCTGGTCGCCGAAGCCCGCGGCAACCTCCAGGTCGCCACCGGCGCCTCTATCGCCCTCCTCGCCCTCGCCGCCTACGCCGTTTTCTCCTCTCGCCGCGCCGCCCGCCTCCAAACCGCTCAGGCCCAACTCGAACACTTCGCCCGCCTCGGCCAGATGTCCGCCGTCCTCGCCCACGAGATCCGCAATCCCCTCGGCACCATCAAAGGCTTTGCCCAACTGCTGGACGAAAAGGCCTCCCCGGACGACCGCGCCCTCATCGCCCCGATCGTCTCCGAATCCACCCGCCTGGAAGCCCTCGTCAATGACTTGCTCCTCTACGGCCGCCCGCCCCATGTCCAACCCCGCACCGTGCACTGGTCCGAGATCGAGGCCGGCCTCACCCATCACCTTCGCCAGGCCGTCGATGGCACCGCCGTTCACTTCACCGCCGACAGTGCCGACTTCCCCTTCACCACCGATCCCGCCCTCCTCCAACAGGCACTGCTAAACCTCCTCCGCAATGCGGTCGAGGCCATCCCTCCCGCCACCGCTGGCAATGTCACCCTCCGCGCCACCGCCGCTCCCTCTCAGGTCTGCATCGAGGTCACCGACACCGGCCCAGGCCTCTCCTCTGAAGCCGCCGCGTCGCTGTTCCAGCCCTTCTTCACGACAAAGGTCTCCGGCACCGGCCTCGGCCTCGCTATCACCCGCAAACTCATCGCCTCGCTCGGCGGCTCGCTCAACCTCGAAAGCCCCGCCGCCGGCGGCACCCTGGCCACTATCCTTCTTCCTCTACAAGCACCCCATGGAACACCTCCTGTTAGTTGACGACGACCCCGGTTTCCGCAAGCTCAGCGAGACTATCCTTGCCGGCGAAGGCCACCACGTCACCTCCGCCGCCTCCGTCAAGGATGCCCTCGCCGCCGCCGCCCGCCGCGAGTTTTCGCTTGTCCTCTGCGACCTCCGCCTCCCCGACGGCGACGGCCTCGACGTCCTGCGCTGGTTCCGCGCCAATGAGCCTGCCACGCCCGTCATCATGATCACTGGCTTTGCCACCGTCAACAACGCCGTCGAAGCCATGAAACTGGGCGCCGCCGACTACCTTGGCAAACCCCTTAGCAGCCCCGACCAACTGCGCCTGCTCGTCCGCCGCCTCCTCGCCGCACGCCAGGCTGATGCTGAACGCGAGGTGCTGCGCGAAGAACAGTCCGATCGCTTCTCCTGCGGCGACCTCATTGCTGAAGCCCCCCGCATGCGCCGTGTCCTCGACTTGGTCAGCCGCGTTGCCCCTACGAATGCCACTGTCCTCGTCCTGGGGGAAAGCGGCACCGGCAAGGAGATCATCGCCCGCTGCATCCATGCCCATAGCCAGCGATCCAAGAACGTCTTTGTCGCCGTCAATTGCGCCGCCCTCTCGCCCACCTTAATTGAGAGCGAATTGTTCGGCCACGAAAAAGGGGCCTTCACCGGAGCCACCGGCCAGCACATCGGCCGCTTCGAACGCGCCCACCACGGCACCCTCTTCCTCGACGAGATCGGCGAACTCGATGCCAACCTCCAGGCCAAGCTCCTCCGCGTCCTTCAGGGCCGCACCTTCGAACGCGTCGGCGGCAACCGCGAGATCACCGTCGACGTCCGCGTCATCGCCGCCACCAATCGCGACCTCCAACAGGCCGTCGCCGCCGGCCGCTTCCGCGAAGACCTCTACTACCGCCTCAACCTCTTCCCCGTCGAACTGCCGCCGCTGCGCGATCGCGGCCAGGACATCGTGGCCCTCGCCCGCTTCTTCCTTGCCCGTGCCGGACGCAGCCTCCACAAACAGGCGCCGCACCTGACGCCCGAAGTCGAACAGCACCTCATGGCCTACAACTGGCCCGGCAACGTACGCGAGCTCGAGAACCTCATGGAACGCCTGGCCATCCTCTCCGACGGCAACATTGATCTTTATGATCTGCCCCGCACCGCAGCCGCCGCCGGCGCCGCCGCGCACCCCGCATCCATGAAGGACCTCGAACGCTCCGCCATCGAACAGGCCCTCGCCGCACACCACGGCAATCGCACCCACGCCGCCCGCCAACTCGGCATCAGCCTCCGCACCCTCCAGTACCGCCTCAAGGAATACGGCATCCACAACGAGTAAGTGCAAGCGCTGCGCAGCGCAATGCTGCTCCGCGCAAGCCTTGCATACAATGCGCGCCCAGCATCCAGCTAACTCTCCTGTTTCCAACAGCACGCCATTTGGCGCCCTCCGTGCACTGATACAAGCCGAAGCCGGACAGCCAGAAATCAACCACCGGCTGACTACTTACTACCGAAACGGAGATTTATCATGAACCGCAATTCTTCCTTCTTCCACGCCGCCGGTTGCTTCCTGCTGGCTTTCTCACTCACCTCTACTTTGGCCGCCCAGCCTTTCGGCAACGGCCCCTCCGCCGGCCCCGGCTTCCGCATCGACGCCGCCCCGCTCACGGCCACCGAAGCCGCTTCGGTCTCCTTCATGCGCGAAGAAGAACGCCTCGCCCGCGACCTCTACCTCAAGCTGGCCGAAAAGTGGAACCTCAACGTGTTCCGCAACATCGCCGCCTCCGAACAGCAGCACTTCGATGCCATGGGAAAGATCCTCGCCAACAAGAATCTCCCCGATCCCTCCGCCGGCAAGGAAGCTGGCGTCTATGCCGAACCCACGCTGAACACCCTCTTCAATGAGCTCTACGCCAAGGGCATGAAGTCCATCGAAGATGCCCTCGCCGTCGGCGTCGCCGTCGAAACCACCGACATCGCCGATCTCGAAAAGGCCATCGCCGCCACCACGCGCACCGACCTCAAGCGTGCCTACACCAACCTCATGAACGCCAGCTACAGCCACCTGGAGGCGTTCGAGAACAATATCGAAGTGCTCTGCCCTCTGGCACCCGCCAACTAAGCTTCCCTCGCTGATGCCTTGCCTCCTGGCGGCGCCGCCCTCTCCACGGGGGGCGGCGCCGTTTTTGTGATATCGTGCGAAACCATGCGCCGCCGAACTCTCCTGCAGACCCTCGCCGCCCTCCCCCTCGCCGCCCAAACGCAACGCCGCAAGCCCAACCTGATCGTTATCCTGGCCGACGACATGGGCTATGGCGACATCGGCTGCTATGGCTCGCCGGACGTTCCTACCCCCCACATCGATGCGCTGGCCAAGAACGGCACCCGCTTCACCGATGGCTATGTCTCCTGCGCGGTCTGCAGCCCTTCGCGTGCCGCCCTGCTCACCGGCCGCTACCAGCATCGCTTCGGCCATGAGTTCAACTCCGGCCCATCGGAACGCGAAGCGCAGGTCAACTTCGGCCTGCCCATCGGCGAGAAGATCCTGCCGCAGTACTTGGCACCCGCGGGCTATCGCAGTGCCGTGATCGGCAAGTGGCACCTCGGCATACGAGCCGGCTATCACCCGCAGGAACGCGGCTTCGACGAGTTCTTCGGCTTCCTGGTGGGCGGCAATGCCTTCATCACCGCGAAGACTACCGGCGGCCGCGCCGTTGAGACCGATGACCGCAACGGTGCCATCCCGCAAACCCGCAAAGAGCCCATCTATCGAGGCAAGCAGGTGGTGCAGGAGGATCGCTATCTCACCGATGTCTTCACCGAAGAGGGCGTGCAGTTCATCGATCGCCATCGCGGCAATCCCTTCTTCCTCTACATGGCTTACAACGCCATCCATACGCCGCTGCATACGCTCGACAAGTACCTTGCCCGCGTCCCGCATATCAAGGAAGAGAAGCATCGCCTGCTCGCTGCCATGACCGTCGCTCTCGATGACGGCGTCGGCCGCATCATGGCCAAGCTGCGCGAACACAACCTGGAACGCGACACGGTCGTCGTCTTCCTCAGCGACAACGGCTGCCCGGAACACACCGGTGCCGGCACCAATGGTCCGCTCAACGGCGAGAAGGTCACTTACTACGAAGGCGGCATCCGTGTGCCGTTCGTGATCCAGTGGCCCGGAAAGGTGCCCGCCGGCAAAGTCTACCGCAACCCCGTCGTCTCCCGCGACATTGCGCCCACCTTCCTCGCCGCCGCCGGCGTCAATCCCAACGTCGCGTTCGATGGCGTCGACCTGCTGCCCTACGTCAATGGCGCCAAAACCGGCGAGCCGCATCCCGTTCTCTACTGGCGCGGGGGCAAGGCCCGTGCCATCCGCAAAGGCAAATGGAAGCTCCTCGAGTTCGGTGACAACTACACCAAGCTCTACGACCTTTCGAAAGACCTCGGCGAACATGACGACGTCTCCTCGAAAAACCCCGACGTGCTGAAAGAACTCCGCGGTCTGTGGCAGCAGTGGAGCAACCAGATGATGGCGCCGCGCTGGCCACCCCGTTACCGCGAACTCACCGTCAACGGCGAAAAGCTAAACTGGGAACTCTAGCCGCTCATGTCTCTCCGCATGCTTGTCCTGCTGCTGGCCATCCTCCCGGCCTTTGCTGCTGACCCCCTCAATGGCTTCGACACCTTCGTCCAATCGGCCATGCAGCATCTGCAAGTACCCGGCGCCGCCGTCGGCGTCATGGTGGACGGCAAGGTCGTGCTCGCCAAAGGCTACGGCGTTCGCGGCGTCAACGAACGCAAGCCCGTCACGCCCGCCACGCTGTTTGCCACCGGCTCCATCACGAAATCCTTCACCGCCACCGCGCTCGCTTCGCTGGTTGCAGAAGGCAAACTCGATTGGGACAAGCCGGTGCGGGAGTACCTGGCGTGGTTCCGCCTGTATGACCCGCATGCCAGCGACCTCATCACCGTGCGCGACATGCTCACCCATCGCAGCGGCCTGCCGCGCTACGATGCCATGCGCTTCCTGGTCCGCTTCCCCACTGAAGACCTCATCCGCCGTCTGCGCTATCTGCCGCCGTCGCGATCCTTCCGCGAGGCGTGGCAATACAACAACCTCATGTACGTCGTCGCCGGCTATACCGGCGCGCAACTGGCCGGCACCAGCTATGAAGACCTCGTGATCCAACGCGTCTTCCGTCCTCTTGGTATGACGCGTTCCACCATGGCGGTCAAGGAAACGCAGAAGACCGACGACTACGCCCTGCCGCACCTGCTGCGCGACGGCGGCCCCGTGGAGGTGCCCTTCTACGATTACCAGTCTTACGGCATCGGTCCAAACGGCGCCGTGAACTCCACTGTCGAAGACCTGCTGCGCTACCTGGCGTTCCATCTGGATGGCGAGGAGCGCGTGCTGCCGCGCCGGCAACTCGACGAATTGCACAAGCCCGTGCTCGCCACCGGACAAGGCAACACCACCTATGCCCTTGGCTGGAACATCGACTATCGCGGCGGCCACCACCGCATCGCTCACGGCGGCGCCATTACCGGCTTCACTGCCAGTGCCATGCTGTATCCCGGCAAGCGGCTGGCCATTATCGTCCTCAACAATCTCGGCAGCACGCTGCCGAATCTCGTGGCCGAAGAGTTGTCCGACCGCTTCCTGGGCATCCAGGGGCCGGACCGTCTGGCGCAACTGCGCGCCGCCCGCCCGCACCGGCCGTCGCCGCCGGTGGCCGTGCCTAACACGCGGCCCACGCTCGAACTGGCAGCCTACGCGGGAACCTACACGCACCCGGCACTCGGCGATGTCCGCGTGGAAACCAATGGCAGCGGCCTGAAGGCCGTCTTCAGCGCCGCTACGCTGGCCCTTCGCCACCACCACTTCGACACCTTCCAAACCGACGAGGGGTTGGCGCGCTTCACGCTGGACGAACAGGGCCGCGCCGCGCGCCTGTATCTGCCCATCGAGTCCGCCATGCCCCCGCTCGAATTCATCCGGCGCTGACCGGGAGCAGTTCGCTAAACTAGAAGTTTTCCCCTCCCACATGTTGGACCAACAACTGGAATCACTTGCCGCCTCCACGCGGGACCGCATCCTGGCCGCTGCCACCAGCGACCAACTGGAAGCCGTCCGCGTGGAAGTGCTGGGCCGCAAAGGCACCCTGGCCGAAATCAGCAAGGGCATGGGCAAACTCACGCCCGACGAGCGCAAGCGCATCGGTCAACTGCTGAACGCCGCCAAGACCAATCTCGAAGCCGCGCTCGAATCCCGCCAGAAGCAGTTTGCCGACGCCGCGCTCAACGCGCGCCTGGAAGCCGAATGGATCGACGTGACGCTGCCCGCGCCCGGTCCGCGCCCCGGCTCGCTGCACCCGCTCACGCAGATCCAGCAGGAACTGGAGGATCTGTTCACGTCCATGGGCGTCGCCGTACTGGATGGGCCCGAAGTCGAATCCGAGTACAACAACTTCGATGCCTTAAACATCCCGCCGGATCATCCGGCGCGCGACATGCAGGATACCTTCTGGCTGGCCGACGGCAACGTGCTGCGTACGCACACCTCGCCGGTGCAGGTTCGCGGCATGGCCAAGCTTGGACCGCCGCTGCTGATGATCGCCCCTGGCCGCGTCTTCCGCAACGAGGAAGTCGACGCCAGCCATGAGCACACCTTCTATCAACTGGAAGGCATGATGGTGGGCCGCGATGTCTCCATCGCCACCATGCTCTACTTCATGAAGCTGCTGCTGCGCCATATCTTCGGCCGCGAAGTCACCGTGCGCCTGCGTCCCGGCTTCTTCCCCTTCGTCGAACCCGGCTTCGAACTCGACATCCAGTGCCTGATCTGCGGCGGCCCCGGCTGCCCGGTCTGCAAGCACAGCGGCTGGGTGGAACTGATGCCCTGCGGCCTAGTGCATCCCAACGTGCTTCGCATGGGCGGCATCGACCCGGACGAGTGGAGCGGCTTCGCCTTCGGCCTGGGACTCACACGGCTCGTCATGATGCGCTACGGCATCGATGACATCCGCCACCTGCAGTCCGGCGACCTGCGTTTCCTGCGCCAATTCTAAACCCGAGGCCACACCCATGAAATTCTCTTACAACTGGATGGCCGAACTTGTCTCCGGCCTGGAAGCGACGCCGCAGGAACTGATGCGGCTGATCACCATCAAGACCGCCGAATGTGACGGCGTCGAGCCCTTCGGCGAACACCTGTCGAACGTCGTCGCCGCGCGCGTGCTTGAAGCCGAGGACATCCCCGGCAGCCATAACCGCAAGGCCCTGATCGACGCCGGTGCGCTCGGCAGGCATACCGTTGTCTGCGGCGCGCCGAATTGCCGTGCCGGCATCACCACGGCCTGGGTACAGCCGGGCACCTCACTCGGCGGCAAACAAATCGGCCGCCGGATGTTTGATGCCATCGAAAGCGCGGGAATGCTGGCCAGCGCCGCCGAACTC
The DNA here is from genome assembly GCA_016789745.1 of Bryobacterales bacterium. Taxonomy (GTDB): domain Bacteria; phylum Acidobacteriota; class Terriglobia; order Bryobacterales; family Bryobacteraceae; genus CADEFT01. Next base: position 15,854 of record JAEUQF010000124.1, on the reverse strand, counting down.
GGCATCAACAAGGACAATGAGGGCATCGTCGAGCTCGGCGACCTTGCCCCCGGCACACCGCTACCCCGCCTCACGCCTGACCACGTCATCGAAGTCGACAACAAATCGCTGACGCATCGCCCCGATCTTTGGGGCCATCACGGCATGGCTAGGGAAGTGGCCGCCATCACCGGTGCGAAGCTGCTGGAGCCTGCCAATGTTAGCCTGATCCCCACCACGCCCTCGCCGGTGGCGGTGAGCATCGAAGACCTGCAACTGTGCCCCCGCTACAGTGCCCTGCTCTTTGAGAACGTCACCGTGCAGCCTTCGCCGTTGTGGCTGCAACAGCGGTTACAAGCCGTCGGCCTCAACCCCATCAATAACATCGTCGACGTCACTAACTTCGTCATGGCCGAACTCGGCCAGCCGATGCACGCCTTCGATGCCGATAAACTCGCCAGCCCCGCCATCTACGTCCGCAATGCACACCAGGACGAAACCTTCACGGCACTGAACGGCGAGACCTACACGCTCACGCCGGCATCGCTGGTGATTGCCGATGCGAAAGGCGCCATCGCACTTGCAGGCGTCATTGGCGGAATGGACAGCGCCATCGGCGACGGCACCACGCGGCTGCTGCTCGAAAGCGCCAACTTCCACGCCGCCAGCATTCGCCGTACCTCGTCCCGCCTGAAACTGCGCACCGATGCCAGCATGCGCTTTGAAAAATCGCAGGATCCGGTGAATACCGTGCGTGGCATCGCGCGCGCCATCGAACTGCTGCAGGAAGTATCGCCGGGTATCCGCATGGTGGGCGGCCTGGCCGATGCCGCCGCGCCTTCCAAACCCGCGCCCGTTATCGAACTGCGCATGGACTGGCTGATTCGCAAGCTCGGCCGACCCATCGAAGCCTCCCAGGTCCGAAACATTCTCGAAGCGCTCCGTTTCGAAGTGAAGGACGCAAACGAAGGCGTCTTCGAAGTCACCGTGCCAAGCTGGCGCGCCACCAAGGACATCTCCATCAAAGACGATCTGGTGGAAGAAGTCGGCCGCATGATCGGGTACGCCACCATCGATCCGGTGGCCCCCCTGGTACCCACGCACCCGCCCGCCGACAACCCGCGCCGCCGCCACTTCCGCGCCCTCCGTGCCCTGGCCGCCGCCGAAGGCTACACCGAGGTCTACAACTACTCGTTCGTGAGCGAAGAGACCGCGCAGCGCTTCGGTCTGCCCGGCGAGGCGCACATCAAGGTGGCCAACCCCATCTCCGCCGACCAGGGCCTGCTCCGCATCAGCCTGGTCCCCGGCATCTGGCGCAACGTCACCGAAAACAGCAAGTACCTGGATACCTTCCAACTCTTCGAAATCGGCCATGAGATCCACAGGCACGATGGCCCGCTAGCCAACGAAGTGCCGCACCTGGTGGCCGCTGTCTACGAACGCCACGGCAACACCGGCCCCTTCTACGAAGCCAAACGCCTGGCGTCGTGCATGCTGCCCGGCTGCGAAACGCGGCCCGCCACCGCCCAACTGCATGAGCATCCTTCCCGCGCCGCCGAAGTCCTCTGGCGCGGGCAGACCGTCGGGCGCCTCTTCGAGTTCCACCCCAACTTCGTCACCGGCCGCGCCGCCGTGCTCGATCTCAATATCGCCGCCATGGAAGCCATCGGCCCGGTGGAGAAGCGCTACCAGCCCATCCGCCGTTTCCCCTCCAGCGAGTTCGACCTGTCCGTCATCTCCGGCAAGCGCGCGCTCGTCGGCGAGATCGAGTCACAGATCGTCAGCTTCGCCGGAGCGATGCTGGAATCCATCGCGTTCCTCCGCCAGTACGAAGGCGCCCCGCTGCCCGAAGGCAGCAAGAGCGTCTCCTTCCAACTCAGCGTCGCCGCGCGCGACCGTACGCTCGCCAGCGAAGAAGTAGCGGGCATCCGCGACACCATCATCAACGGCATGCGCGGCCTCGGTTACGACATGCGCGTCTGATCGGCGTTGCATAATGTGTTCATGAAGCGTGCGCTCTCTCGTGCCTTGGCGTGGTTCGCCTTGTGGACCGGGATAGGCCTCTTCTTCAGCACCCAACTGTTCCTCATCAACCACGCCGTCTACAAGCGCCAGATCGATTGGGAAGAAGCCATTGTCGGCACGCTGCCCGAATGGTGGATGTGGTTTCTGCTGACCCCGGCCATGCTCTGGATGGCGCGGCGTTTCCGCTTCGAACGGGCGATGTGGTGGTGGGCGGCCATGGTACACCTGGCTACGGGTTGTCTGTTCACCATCATCGCCTTAGCCACGTATGCCGGCATCTGCTATTCCCTTGGTTGGCGTGTTGCCGTCGAACCTACGTATCGCAATATCCTTTGGTTTCTGTTCTCGGTGAAGTTTCACTGGGGCGTGCTGACGTACGCCATGGTGTTGGCCGTGGTGCAGGCCTCCGACTACTACCGCAAGTTCCAGGAACGCGAGGCCATGCTCGCCAAGGCGCAGTTACACGCGCTCAAAAGCCAGTTGCATCCGCACTTCCTGTTCAATTCCCTGCACGCCACCATGGCCCTCGTGCGCCGCGACCCCACCGCCGCCGAACGCATGATCATGCGGCTCAGTGAACTGCTACGCGCCACACTGGAATCCGGCGGCGAACACGAAGTGCCGCTCAAACAGGAGATCCGCTTCCTGGAACAGTACCTCGAAATCGAGCGCACCCGCTTTGCCGACCGTCTCAGCATCAGCATGGACATTGACCCTGCTGCCCTCGAACTCGCGGTCCCGAACATGATCCTGCAGCCGCTGGTCGAAAACGCCGTCAAGCATGGCATCTCGCCGCGCGCCGCCAAGGGCACCATCGTGGTCCGCGCCCAGCGCAACAACGGCCACCTGCGGCTGGAAGTCAGCGACGACGGCGTCGGTCTCGGGCCCGGCCCCGTGCGCGAAGGCATCGGCCTTTCGAACACCCGCGAGCGGCTGCGCCAACTCTACGGCGACCATCAAAAGATGCAGCTTTACGCCCCCGCCGAAGGTGGTTTCACCGCCGCCCTGGAGATTCCCGCCAAAGCCTGATGCCGCGCTTCAAGGTCCTCATCGTTGACGACGAGCCTCTCGCTCGCGACTGGCTTCGTGGCCTGCTCGAAGCCCATCCCGACTTCGATGTCGTTGGCGAAGGTAGCTCTGGCGTGGATGCGGTGGAGAAGAGCGCAGCCTTGCAGCCCGATGTGCTTTTCCTGGATGTGCAGATGCCAGAACTCGACGGCCCCGGTGCGCTCGAAGCCATGGGCACCGAGCGTCCGCGCAACGTCGTCTTCGTCACCGCCTATGATCGCTTCGCGTTGAAGGCATTCGAACTCCACGCGCTCGACTACCTGCTGAAGCCCTTCGATGCCGAGCGTCTCGAAAAGACACTCGATCGCATCCGCAGGCAACGGCCCGCGGGGTCCAACCCGGACCCCGACCTGCCCGGCAAGCTCGAAGCCTTGCTGGTAAGCCTGCAGCCGCAGCGCAAGGCGGCCGATCGTATCGCGGTCAAGGACGGCAGCCGCGTCACCTTCGTCCGCATCGCCGATCTCGATTGGGTGGAGGCCTATGGCAACTACGTCAAACTGCACGTGGGCGCCGCAACGCACCTGCTCACGCAGACCATGAACGGCATGGAACAACGACTGCCACCCGATCAATTCCTCCGCGTCCACCGCTCTACCATCGTCAATATCGACCGGATTGCGGCCGTGGAGCCCATGTTCCATGGTGAGTATGCCGTGCGCCTGCACGATGGTACGGAACTCACGTTGACACGGACATATCGCGAGCGGCTGCAGAGCCTGATTGACCGTTTTTCGTAGCCGTCAGTCAGTGCCGGTGGGCCAATCCTCCCGCCACCAGCAGCGCACCAACCAGCGCGAAGGTGGACGGCTCGGGCACCGATGACGGCGTCCTTGGCGGGAGGTGCCAGTAGGTCATGCTGAAGGTCCCTCCGGACAGCGTGATGGGGTCTACGAGCATCAGGCCGCCCGGGTTATCGAACCTGGTGTAAATCCCGCTTTCGACCGAATACCGGAGCGTTCCGAGGCCCACATGGAACTCCGGCGAGTAGTCCATAAGGTCCCAAGACCAAGACAACAGACCACTGCTCTCGAAGGTCTGCGAAGTCCCGGGATCCATCGTTACACCCGGATGGCGAATCGACGTTGCTGGAGAGGGTACGCTAGAGCCCAACGGGGTACCGTAGGCGTAAACCATAGGCTGGAGGGATGAGGAAAAGTAGCTGAGGGTCTGCGCCGGTACCCCGGCGGGCACCGACAGGGTCACTGTTTGGGTAAACGACCCGACGAACTGCATACTCACAAACGTGAGTTCGCCCATCTCCGGACGGAACGTGTTGAACAAAATGCCGGAAGCCCACCACGGAGTTACGGTCATCGGCTGCGTGTATGTTTGGGTGATGGTTAGGTATGCGGCTGACGCCACAGGGACTGCAACGAATGTGAGAGTAATCGCCGCGGCAGCCTTCGCGGTGGAGAGAAAAGAGCGAAAAGAGTGCACTACAACTCCTGACTGGAGGGCAATGCCTGACTGAGAAGTACAGAGAGGCGCTGCTCTCCGCCATGATTGTCCGCTCCTTGCGCAACGATGGGAATCCCGAGCCTGATGGGGCCAACTCCCGTAGAATAGGGGTATGTCGACGAGTCCCGTCCCGTGACCCGATTCACCGAGGAGCAGTACCTCGAGATGGAGCGCACCGCCGAATACAAGAGCGAGTTCGACAACGGCGAGATCATCTCGAAGGCCGGGGCGAGCTTTGCGGATATCAACATCGCAGCTGACCTCTTTCTGGAGATTGGCCTTCGTCTGCGAGGCTCCAAGTGCCGTGCCTACACCGCCGACTGCCGAATCAATATCGACGGCCGCGCCATCTATCGCTACCCGGACATCGCTGTCTTCTGCGGTGAGCCGAAGTTTGTCGACGCGCGCCGCGACAACCTCACCAACCCCGTCGTTCTCATCGCAATCCTCTCGCCTTCTACGGAAACCTACGACCGCGGCCGCAAGTTCCAGCAGTATCAGAACATCGAGTCGCTCAACGAGTACATTCTGGTCTCCACCGACGCCATGCTGGTGGAGCGATTCGTCAGGCAGGGGCAGCAGTGGCTGCTGTCCTCCTACAAGGGCCGCGGCGCCGTCCTTCCCATCGAAGCCACGAACGTCGAGATCCCGCTCGCGGCCGTTTATGCCAACGTCGACATCACCGAGGAGCTTGGCTGACTGCCGCAAGCCTCGCCCGCGCCTCCGCAAAATCCGGCTGCAATCGAATCGCCTCCCGAAACGCCGCCACTGCCTCTTCCCGCTTCTCCATCGCCTGATACGTCGCGCCCAGGTTGTACCATGTGAGCGAATGATCGGGCCGCATCTTCCTGCAGCGCTCCAGCAGCCCCAATGCCCGCTCGTAGTTGCCCTCGGTAGCCGCCGCGATCGCCAGCGTGTTCAACGCCCCGGCATGCGCCGGCTCCAACGCCAGCGCCTTCTCCAATACCGCCACCGCCTGCTCCCGCCTCCCCAACCGGTACAGCGCATTGCCCAGCGCCGCCATCACCGGCACATCCTTCGGGTCCCGCTTCAACTGCTTCTGATACAGCGCAACCGCCTCTTCATTCGGTGCCTGAATATTCGCAATCCCTAGCGACACGGCATCCGCCTGCGTATAAAACGGAATCACCCTCCCGCGATACGGCTCCGACACCTCACGCTCCGGATTCACAAATGCAGGCTTGCGGCGCACCCAGTGATCCGTCACCGTCACATGAATCGCATCCGACGGTTTGCGCTTCGCCATATGGCATCCCGCGCAATCCGTACCGGCCGCCCGCGCATGTGGCGACCCACCGGCATGGCACCCGGTGCACGACCCCGCCTTCACCGTAGCACGATGCGGATCATGACAAGTCGTACACGTCATTTTCCCGCCCGATTGTTTGAAACATTCCGACTGCAGCATGCGATACGCCGCATGATTCACTTCAAACCGTCCCTCCGGCGGATCCGCCCGGTCAAAATACACCTTATACGCCGCCAGCGGCTCCCCCGGCCGATACGAATACGCCCCTCGCCCCGGCTGCCGGACGGAGTCCATAATCCCCATCGACACCGTCTCCAGATGACACTGGAAACAAACCTCCCGCTGCCGCTCCGTCGCCAGCCGCGATGGATTAACAATGTTCCCGCGCGCGGGCTTTGCCAGGTGCGCCGCCACCGGCCCATGGCACCGTGCACAGTCGATACTGCGGGGCAGGGAATCGCCCTTCTCCGGATACGCCGCATGGCAGAACAGACACGCCGGGCTGATCTCCCGCCGCATATCGAAGTGATCCGGCCGGTCATACCCCGGCGACATCGCCAGCCCGCCCACCTCCCGATACCAGCTCAGCGGCAACTCCAACAACACACCCGTGGACGTGCGGTGCGCATACGTTATCGCATGGTTCCCTGACCCAATCCCGAACGTAATCTCCTTGTTGATCTCATTCACCCGCGCCGCCCCGGCCCCCACCTGCCAGCGCCGCATCACCCCATCGCGCACCTCGTAATGCCGGTTCGAGAGCTTGTGATAAAAGCTCCCTTCCAATGACAAAGGCCGCTCCGTGACGGAGCGGCCCATGCCGGTTTTCTGATAAGCGTCAACGATGTCGGCGTGGCACGGCCGGCAGGGCTCAGTCTGCGCAGAGGCGATCTGCACCAACCAGCACAGCGCGGCCGGCCACGCCCTCATCACTAGAACTGCAGGCGTCCGCCGATCATCATGCTGCGCGGATCGCGCGCCGACGTGACACGGCCGAACGTGGAAGGCGTGGCGAACGACGTGCCCACACCGGCCCACTGCGTATGGTTGAACAGGTTGTAGGCCTCCGCTCTCAACTCAAAGCGCATGCCTTCCCGGATCTGGAAGTACTTCATGAAAGTGGCATCCCACTGGTTCCAACCCGGACCCGACAGGATGTTGCGTCCCACCGGCGAGAACGTGCCCAGCGCCGGTTCCGAATAAACACCCGTGTTGAAGAAGCGCGTCACCGATTGCTCGCTGCCGGACAACACCGGGCTGCCCGACGCCAGCGGCCGTTGCCGCGTCGACGTGCCGACACCCGCATTGTCACGACCCAGTTCCGGGCTGATCGGCAGACCCGTACGTGCCGTGTAAACGCCCGAAATCTGCCAGCCGCCAAACGCGTAGCCCAGCACGTCCTTCCGCCCCTTGAGGAACGGAATATCGTACACGACGCTGCCGATAAAGTTGTGCGTCGCGTCAAAGCTGGCGCGCGCCCGTTCCCCACGGGCATCCAGCGTGTTCGGATAGAACCCATAAATGCCGCCCGTGTAGTCGGCATTGTCAATGGCCTTCGACCACGTGTAGGAAACCTGGAACAACAGGCCCTTGGAGAAGTTGCGGTTCAACGACGTCTGCAGGCCGTGATAGTTCGACGCGTAGCTCTGTTCGCGATGATTGATCACGCCCCAACCTTTGTATGGACGCAGCTGGTTCGCGTTGGCACGCCCCTGCGCGATCAGCGGATTCGGCAGCGGCTGGTTCAGATCCTGCGTGCGCATGAAGTGAATGCCCCGGCTGCCCGAATACCCAATCTCCATCACCATGTTGTTGGTCAACCCGTGTTGTATATTGATGTTCCACTGCTGCGTGTAAGGCGTCAGCTGATTGGTGTCGATGGACCCCAAAGTAATCGGCAGCGTGAAATCACGTGCGCTGCCGCCGCCCGGGCTCGACAGATTCGTGTTCTCAATCGTCTGCAGTTCCGAGAAGGGCGGGTTCCCCGACATCAGAATGAACGCCCCCAGAATCTCGCGGCTGTAGAACAGGCCATAGCCGCCGCGTACCGCCGTACGGCCATTGCCGAACACGTCGTAGGCGAAGCTGAAGCGCGGTGCGAAGTTGCGCTTGCTGCTCTTCCAGAACGCCGTCGGATCCACCAGGCCGTTGAAGCGGTTCCCCGTCGTCGTGCGCGGAATGCGGCCCGCATCGTTCACCGTTACCGCCTGCGCCGGATTGTACTGGCTCGGCACAAACACGCGGAAACGTTGATCGGGCTCATGCGCCGGCGGGAAGTAGCTGTAGCGGACGCCCAGGTTCAGCGTCAGCTTGCGGCTCACCTTCCACGAATCGTCGATGAAGATCTCGAACGAGTTGCGGCGGTTGTCGTTGAACGCCACCGTGTCGGTTTCGTCGTAAGCCGAAGCGCGGCCCAACAACATATCGGCAAACGCATCGCCGCCCGTGGCCACGCCAGGCTGCCGCGTGAAGCGGCCGTCAAAGGCAAAGGCACCAAACACGTTCGTGTTGGTCGGCTCAAACTTGATCTCGTACGAGTACAGGAACCCGGTCTTGATTGTGTGCTTGTCCTTGATCCACGTGAACGTATCGCGGAAATCGTAAATCGTCTGGTAGTTGCTCCAGGGCGCGCTCGGCGCGACGCCGGAATAACCGGTCGGCGCCACCGTCGGCACACGATCGGGCACCTTGGTCAGGTTCAAACTAGTCAGCGGATACGTCTGGTCATTGTCGGCAAACAACTGCGGGATGTTAATGCCCCACGTCGCACCGCTCAAATCCGGCGGGAACTGCATGATGCGGTTGTGGCTGCGTACCCAGTTGAAGTCCATGATCAGCGTCGGGCTGAAGGTGGCGTTGTAGTTCACCGTCATGTTGCGCGCCGGCGTGCGGTCTTCGCGCCGCAGGAACTCAAAGCCCGGCGATTGCGCAAAGTTGCTCAAACGGAACTCCGGCGTGTAGCGCCACATCACACGATGCTTATCGTTGAAGATATGGTCGATGCGGAAGTTCTTCTCGTCGGTGTCGTCAATGCGGCTGGCCAGCGCAAAGTGATTGCGGCCCGCCGCATCGCTGAAGTTCGGATCCGGATACATCCGCGCATACCCCAGCGCGTTACGGTCAATCCGGCTGCTCGGAATGATGTTGCCCGGGAACGGCTGCCCCGTGTTCGGGTCATACAGCACGCGGTTCAAGCCGCTGAAGTTCCCGGTTTTGTAAGCCGCCGTCGGAATCACGTTGAAGAAGCTCTCCTGCCGGCGCTCCTTGATGAAGCCAATCAGCGCGAAGAAGAACGTCTTGTTCCGGCCGTCATAAACCTTCGGGATGTACACCGGGCCGCCCACCGTGAAGCCGTAGTCATTGCCACGGAACGGCGGACGTGTCGGCAGGAAGAAATTCCGTGCATTCAACTTGTCATTGCGGTGGAAGTAATAGGCCGATCCGTGCAGTTCGTTGGTTCCACCCTTCGTGATCACGTTGAACTGCGATCCGCCACCCACGCCAAACTCCGCCGAGTAGTTGCCGCGGATGGCCCGAAACTCGGCGACGCTCTCGATGTTCGGCGCCAGCGGCGTGCTCCAGTTGCCGCCCGTGTCCACGTTGTAGCCGCCATCCAGTAGCCACGCGTTATGCGTCGGGCGGATGCCATTCACCGCCGAGTTGTTGGCGCGGCGGTCATAAGGCGTCGTCGAAACCACGCCCGGCATCAGCAGCGCGAACGGCAGCACGTTGCGGCCGCGCGATGGTAACTGCACCATGTCTTTTCCGTCCAGCAGCTGGGACGTCGTGCCGGTAGCCACGTTTACAGACACCGCGGCTGCTTCCACCGTCACCTGTTCCGCCAATTGCCCCACTTCCATGCTGAACACAATGCGGCGATTGTCGTTCACGCGCAACATCACGTCGGAAACCAGTGATTTCTTGAATCCCTGCGCCTCTGCCGTGACTTCATAAGTTCCAATCGGAATCAACACGAACGAGTACGCCCCGGACTCGTCTGACTTGGTTTCACGTGTAAAGCCGGTCCCTACGTTGCGCGCACGAACGGTGGCGCCGGGAACCACGGCCGAAGAAGCATCTTGCACAATGCCAAAGATGCCGGCGGTGACTTCTTGTGAGAAAGCGAACGGAGAGCACGCAGCAAGCAGTAACGCCAGCTGAAGCACTTGTTTCATCAACCAACCTCCAGGCGGGAATGGGTGCTAGTATAGCAGCCCCGCATTCACGTCTGGGATGTCACTTTGGTTACTGGCCGAAGTCACCGAGTGTATCTTCCACGTACAAAGTCTGCACCGTCACCATGGTCGCTACCGCCAGTGGTGTCGCCAGCGCGACTCCCGCAAACCCGAACAGCAATCCAAAAACAAGTTGTGACGAAATTGTTAGCGCCGGTGGAATGTTGACGGCCTTCTTCTGCACCATCGGCGTGAACAGGTATCCCTCTATGTTCTGTGCCACCACGTATACGCCAATCACCCACAGCGCGTCTTGCCAGCTTTGCGTCAACGCCAGCAGCACCGCCGGCACCGCCGCGATGATCGGCCCCAGGTTCGGTATGAAATTCAGCAGCGCCGCCAGAAGCGTCAATGCCAACGTCAACGGAACTCCGATGATCGCCAGACCCGAGCCGGTCAGCACGCCGATAAACGCCATCGCCAGCAACTGGCCGATCAGCCAGTGCCGCAAAGCATGGTGCAGCCTGCCCGCCAACTCCTGATACCGCCGCCGCCGTTCCATCGGTACCAGGCGCAAAAAGCCGTTCACGTAGATCTGTGGGTCACCGGCGAAAAACAGGGCCAGCACCAGCACCAGAATCGCACTCGCCACCGCCGATACCGTGCCCGATACCGCGCCGGTGATCCGGCTGAACACCTTCCCCGTCCCGGATAGCACCTTATCTACCGGAGGCGCCTCCTCCATCAGATCCTTCGCCCAGCCATACGCAGCCAGTTGCGCATTCAGCTTTTCCCACGCGGCCGGCAGCGTCTCCCGCAGTTCCCGCACCTGTTCGGCCAGACGCGGAATGAACAGGTATCCCAACAGCCCGAACACGCTCAGCAGCCCGAGCGTGGCCATCGCCAGCGCCAACCCATGCGGCAGCCCGGTCACCTTCACCACGCCGGTGCTGATCGTCCGCAGAAGAATCCCTAACAGCACTGCCCCAAACAGCAGCAGCAGCGCGTCCGCCGTCAGCCATACCAGCACCAGCGCCGCCGCCAGCAGCACCGCCCCTCGCGCCGTCTGTGCCGGGCGTTTCTCTGCGATTGCGGTATCCACGCCACGTTAGATGGCCCGGATATGAATTCTGCTACATTCGGCTGGACGCCCGCATCCCTTTCTCCAGATATCTCACTATAATTTTCCAATGAAATCCTTGCTTGGTTTGCTTCTCCTTGCTGGGGCCTTGTCTGCTCAAACCTTCAATAACGGCACCTTCCTCGGTTCCGTTACCGACCCGTCCGGCGGCGCCGTGCCGGATGCCACCGTTCGCGTAATCCGCGACAACCCACCCTTCCGCCGCGAAGTACGCACCGACGCCTCCGGCAACTACCAGGTGCCGCAGGTGCCCCCCGGCACCTATCGCCTGGAGTTCGAAAAAACTGGCTTCCAGCGCATGACGCAGGAGAACGCCGAAATGAACGCCGCCGCCCAGGTGCGTGTCGATTCGCAACTCACCGTAGGCTTGGTCAGCGAAACCATCCGCGTGGAAACCCGCGCCGCCCAAGTGGACGCCGCCACCGCCAACGTCGGCAGCACCATCTTCGGCTCGCAGGTACAGGAACTCGCCCTCAACACCCGCAGTTTCACGCAGTTGATGACGCTGCAGCCCGGCGTCAGTTCCTCACAGGCCCAGCAGCCCGGCTTCGGATCCAACACCAGCGTCCCGTTCTCGTTCAACGGCGGCGGCACCAGCGCCAATAACTGGACCCTCGATGGTGGCCGCAACATCGACACCTTCAACGGCAACAATCTCTCCATGGTGAACCTGGACGCCATCGCCGAAGTGCGCATCGAACGCAATGCCTACTCCGCCGAATACGGCCGCAACGGCGGCGCCCAGGTGAACGTCGTCACCCGCTCCGGCACCAACGATATCCACGGCACATTGTTCGAATTCTTCCGTAACGATAAACTAGACGCCCGCAACTTCTTTGTCCGCACCCGCCCCAAGAACCGCTACAACAACTTCGGCGGCACCGTCGGCGGCCCGATCAAGAAGGACAAGCTGTTCTTCTTTCTCTCCAACGAATACCGCCGCATCTACCAGAACACCGGCGCCCGCACCTCCATCGTCCCTACCGACCAGCAACTGGCCGGCGACTTCAGCACCACCCGCAACATCACCGATCCCCTCACCCGCCAGCCCTTCCCCGGCAACCGCATCCCCGCCAATCGCATTGACCCAAACGCCGTGGCGCTCATCCGTACCTACTACCAGCGGCCCAACTTCCAATCGGGCAACCTCAACTTCACCTCCGCCGAACCCGATGGCACCAAGTATCGGTCCGGTCTCGGCCGCATCGATTGGAACGCCACCGACAAGTTCACCCTGTTTGCCCGCTACAACATCGATTCCACGCGCCTGCTGAGCCCCTATGGCCTGTTCGCCTCCAACCCCATGCATGGCGTGGCCGATTCCGAACAGTCGCACATCATTCGCGTCATGAACCTGTCCACCAACTGGATCATCTCGCCGAATGCGGTCAATCAAATCACCTCGGCTTTCTTCCACACCTCGCTGGCCATCTCCACCGGCCCCAACGCCGCCCGCAGCCGCGAGTCCAACTTCCGCGTACCCCGCATCTTCGATACCCAGGTGGCCGCCGCCGGCCTTATCCCCTCCATCACCATGGCCCAGGGCTACGCCGGTATCGACATCCGCTGGCCCCAGAACATCAGCGGCTACACCTGGGAGCTCATTGACAACTTCTCTCTCATCCGCGGCCGCCACACACTCAAGATCGGCGGCTCCATCGATAAGGAGAACAAGAGCCAGAATCAGAGCCTGCCCAATAATAACGGCAGCTTCAACTTTAATGGCAGCGTCACCGGCGATGCGCTGGCCGACTTCCTTACCGGCAACGCCTTCCAGTACACCGAAAACTCCAACCACATCTTCGGCGTCTCGCGTTGGACCAACCTCTCCGGCTACGTCCAGGATCAGTTCCGCGCCACCAATCGCCTGACGCTCAACTACGGCCTCCGCTACGAATTCTACGAGCCGGAAAAGGACAGCGACGGCAACTTCAGCTTCTTCCAACCTTCCCGCTATGACCGTTCGAAGGCCCCCACGATCCTCCCCGCCAACGGCCAAATCGTCACCGGCACGCAGAACTTCGACAATGGCGTCGTCGTCGCCGGCACCGCCAACGCGCCCTTCGGCAAAGCCGTCACCGACTCCCGCTACAACACCTTCGCCCCGCGCGGCGGCTTCTCGCTCGCCCTCGGCAAGAGCAACGACACCGTCGTCCGCGGAGGCTTCGGGATGTTCCACGATCGTTGGAGCCAGTTCGTCTCCGCCGTCCGCAATAACTGGCCGTTCAACCAGGCCGCGTCCATCTTCGGCACCAACTTCTCCAACCCCGGCCAGGGCGAGCGCCGCATCTTCCCCATCGCGCTCACCAACTTCAACTCGCCGTGGGAGATCCCCTATTACATGAAGTGGTCCCTCGGCGTGCAGCGCCAACTGCCGGGCGAGATCCTCGCCGATGTTGCCTACGTCGGGTCCCGCGGCGTGGCGCTCGCCCGCATCCGCGACATCAACCAGCCGCTCGCCAACGCCGACATCGCCGCCAGCCGCCTGAATGTCAACGCCGCCCGTCCCTATCCGGGTTTCGCCACCATCAACACCTACGAAACCAGCGGCAACTCTGTCTATCACTCGCTGCAGGCTTCGGCCACCCGCCGCTTCTCCCGCGGCTTCTCTCTCCAGGGTTCCTACACCTGGTCGAAATCGCTCGACAACAACGTCACGCCGCTCAATTCCTACGCCGATAGCCGCATGGAACGGGCGCTGTCCGCGTTCGACCGTACGCATGTGCTGGTGCTCAGCTACGTCTATGAACTGCCCTTCCTGAAGAGCAATACTGGCTTCGCGGGTAAGGTGCTGGGCGGCTGGCAACTGAGTGGCATCTCGCGCTTTGAAAGCGGCAACCCGCTCACTATCACCGTTCCCGGCGACCGCGCCGGTGTCGGCGGCGGCGCCCAACGCCCCGACCTGCTCGGCCCCATCACGCGCGAGAAGCAACAACTGCGCTGGTTCAACACCAGCGTCTTCGGCACCCCCGCTCTCGGCACGTTCGGCAACGCCGGGCGCAGCCTCGTCCGCGGCCCCGGCATCAACAACTGGGACGTTTCGTTCAGCAAGCGCACCAACGTCACCGAACGCTTAGCCCTGCAGTTCCGCGCCGAGTTCTTCAACCTGTTCAACCATACGCAATGGGCCGGCGTCGGCACCGGCGTCGGCGCGGCTACTTTTGGCCAGGTCACCTCCGCCCGCGACCCGCGCATCACCCAACTCGGTTTGCGCCTGTTGTTCTAAACGGCGACAGGGCCGGATGTACCCGCTACATCCGGCCCATCGTCAACACCATCCGGAACCGCGCCTTCCCGCTCATCATCCGTTCATAAGCCTCCGCCGCCCTCTCCAGCGGCATCGTCTCGATCATCGGCCGCACGCCCTGGCGCGCACTGAACGCCAAGGCGTCCTGCGAATCCAGTGACGTGCCCGACGGCCATCCCAACACGGATCGCCGTCCCAGGATCAGATCCAGCGTCGAGACTTTCAGCGGCTCCTGGCTGATGCCTACAATCACCAGAGTGCCGTTCGATGCCAACCCGCCGATCACACCGCTCATGGCGTCGGCATTCGTCACGGTGGTCAAAATTACCCGCGCCCCGCCCAACGCCTGCAGCGCGGCCGCCACATCCTGCGTCGACCCATCAATATAGTGGTGCGCCCCCAGCTGCCGCGCCTCCGCCTCCTTATCCTTCCCTCGCGCGATCGCCACCGTCGTGTAGCCCATCTTCGCCGCGAACTGCACCCCCAAATGCCCCAATCCGCCCACGCCCTGCACCGCCACCACATCGCCCGGCCGCGCCCCGCACTGCCGCAGCGGATTGAACGTCGTCACTCCCGCGCACAGCAGCGGCGCTGCCTCCATCGCCCCAAGATCATCCGGAATCTTCGCCACCGCCGATGCCGGCGCCACCATATACTCGGCATACCCGCCGTCATAGCTCACACCCGCGATCAGCATGTTCCGGCAGAGCACAAAATCGCCCCTCCGGCACGAATCGCAATAACCGCAGTTGCCCCCAAACCACCCAACCCCAACCCGCTGCCCTTCTCTCCAATTCGCCACACCGCTGCCCACCGCATCAATCACGCCCGCCACCTCATGGCCGGGAATCCGCGGTAATTCCAGGCCCGGCCACACGGCTTCCTTCACCACCACATCGCTATGACACACCCCGCAGGCCTCCACGCGGATCCGCAGCTGCCCCGCTCCGGGCGCCGGAATCTCGCGCTCCACGACTTCAAACTGCCTTGCGGCATTCACCTGTACAGCTTTCATCTTCGGCATACCCCTCATAGACTCCACCAGCGTGCGAAAGTTGCAGGTCCATCCTGTCCACAATGGCGAACCTCGTTCGTACGCCCTCACTCGCCCGCGGCTATCATCAGGAATAGTCCTCCGAATTAAGGAAGTTTCATGCGCACCTTAGCGACTGCATTCACCTGTCTTTTTCTACTCGCTCTGTCCGCGTTTCCCCAATCCACCGCCCGCATCGTCGGCACCGTTCGCGACTCCAGTGGCGCCGCCGTTCCCGACGCTACGGTCTCCGCGGTCAACACCCAAACCTCACTCCGCGAAACCCGTCAGACCGCCGCCGATGGCACCTTCTCTATTCCCCTGCTTCCCGTCGGCCGCTACGAAGTCGAAATCTCCAAGCAGGGTTTCCAGAAGGTCGTCCGCAGCGGCATCATCCTCGCGGTCAATGACAACGCCACCGTCGACGTCAGTCTCAACGTCGGTGCCGTCTCCGAATC
>JAEUQF010000108.1 GCA_016789745.1 Bryobacterales bacterium | reverse complement strand
CACCCTGCACGAACTCGGCGTCACCTTGCGGAATCAGGAGAGATGGGAGGAATCGGAGAATGTCCTCCGTCGTGCGCTGGCAATTAGAGAAGCCGTTCACGGCCCGGACCACCGCACCGTCGCGGGCACCCTGTACGAACTCGGCGTCACCTTGCAGAAACAGGAGAGATGGGAGGAATCGGAGAGTGCCCTCCGTCGCGCACTGGCAATCGACGAAGCCGTTCACGGCCCGGACCATCCCACCGTCGCGGTCACCCTGCACGAACTCGGCGTCACCTTGCGGAATCAGGAGAGATGGGAGGAATCGGAGAATGCCCTCCGTCGTGCACTGGAAATCTATGAAGCCGTTCACGGCCCGGACCATCGCAATGTCGCGACCACCCAGTATGCTCTCGGTGTCACGCTGCTAACGCGGGCAAACTATGGAGAGGCGGAGAAGTTGCTCCGGCAGTCACTGGAGTTCTACAAGGCCAGTGATGGTCCAGATCACCGCAATGTCGCCCACCCCCTCCACCACCTGGGCCTCTTACTCACAGATACCGGCCGGTTGGCCGAAGCCAAGCCCTTGCTGGAGCGGGCGCTGGCCATCCGCGAGCGCTGCTACCCGCCTGACCACAAGCTGATCCGGGAAACACGAGATGCCCTTAGCAAGGTCGACTGAAGGCGCAGTTGGGCTGTAGCTACTCCGCGGCGGCGAGCACTTCCGGCACAGTAGGCTTGCCCCGCTGGGCGAAGCGGATCGTGCCGTCCTTGCCCACCAGGTAGACCGTGCGGCGGGCGAAGAGGCCTTTGGTTTTGTAAAGCGCGCCGACCTGCTGGCCGGAGTCGACCAGAAGCGGGAACGGCAAGCTGTACTTCTGGCGGAAGCGCGTATGGCTTTCTGCGCTTTGGGGATTGACGCCGAAGACAACGGTGTTCTTCTTCTGAGCGGAGGCCCAGCTATCGCGCATCTCGCAAAGCTGCTTGGTACAGGTGGAGGTATCGTCGCCCGGATACCAGATGAGGACGACGTTCTTCCCTCGCAGGCTCTTGAGGGAGACATCGCGGCCGGAGTCATCTTTAAGGGTGAAGTCGGGCGCGGGAGCGCCGACCGGTAGTGGGTCTTCCCACAGCCAAGCGAACATGCCTTAGCGTAGCAGGCGCGGGCAGAGCCGGTCAGAGCTGTTCACACGAGACGACGGTGCCGCCCCTTCCCAAGTCGCACCCTCGAGTACCCGTTCCTGGCGCGAGACGGGAGTCTCCCACCCATTCACAAGAGTTGCAAACTGCCCAGCCTTTCCCCTAACCTCTGCTCTCCCTGGCACTTACCAGCCGCCCACCGGCCCACCCCGGACCCGCTTTCTCAGAACCCGCTGTTATTCTCAAACGGGGCCAAAAATGCATCCGCATTTCTCCAGAAAGAGAACGCATCAGGAGTCACCATGATCGACAAGTTCACCACGGCGCACATCGCTCGCGAGCACGCCTTGCGGCTGGACGAGCATTCCTCCACCCATCGCAACATCAACCGCCATCTCTCCCGCGATCGCCTTCGCGCCAACGCCGAAAAACTAAATTTTCACGTTGAACCGACCGGGACCCTCACCGGCGCCGATACCAGCACGGATACCCAATCCCTATGTCCTGCGCCGTGACCCCTCATCACGGCCTGCCGCACCTCTTCCCCAAGACGGACGTGGCTTCGCCGTTGCTGCCACGGCCAACCCCCAATCCGACGCCACTTGCCAAGATGCTCGACCGGCTCCGCGACTTCCCCGGCCCGGCCGCCAGCGGCGCGCGGATCTGGGCACGGTACCGGTCAGTAATCAGGCCAGGATTGCAGGCGCAGGCTGTCGAGCGTCGCGGCTTCGGCGTGTTTCAGATCGACATTGATGGCGGTGGGGGCGAGTTTGCGGATGAAGTCGAGGGCTTCGAGTTGCAAAGTATCGACGACGCGGTCGAAGGCGAAAGCGTAATACGGGCCGGGGCGCAGGCTATCGATTTGGAAGCGGCCTTGCCCGTCGCAACTGGCCGTGCGGATGTGCTGGCCGTCATCCCGGAGGGCTTCGTCGCGAGGCACGAGGACCACCGTGGCGTTGGGGGCGCGGTCGACAGTGCCGGAGAGGCTGGCGGCACCGGCACGATAGACGATCTTCAGTACCAGTGGTGGGTTGGCGATGTCGATAGGTTGGGAGGTGACGTCCTGATCGCCGTAGTGGGCTGAGGCGACGTAGTACCCGGGGATGTACCCGGCAGGCAGGACGCGATAGCGGCCGGGGTAGATGTTCTTAATGACAAAACTGCCGTCCTGCTTGTGGAACGCCATGCTAGCGGTATCGGAAGGGGACTCTTCGGGGAGCAGGTACACTGCGGTGACGCCGCGGTTGCCTTCGGCGTTTCGCGGTTGGTCGCGCTCGACCATTCCTGCGACGGAGAAGGGAGAACTCAGACGCACGGTGACGCCGGAGAGATCGCGCCGCGAGATGTGGATCTCCCCGAAGCCCTTCCGCGCGGGTGTGATCTTCTGGGTCTGGGCAAACAGGCGCCAGTCGCCATCGTGGGCGGAGGTGAACTCGAAACGGCCCTCCGCATTGGCTGCTGTGGACGCCTGGTTGGAGCCTTGGGTAGCAACATCAACGACGCGAACGACGGCATTGGGAACAGGCTTGTTGTCTTCGTCGAGGACCGTGCCGGAGACGCGGCGGAGGGCGACAGTGCGAAGGGTGAGGTCGTAGGCATCCAGGCGGGTGCCGGGCTGCAGGACGATGCGGGCCGCGCCGGCGGAGTCCGTGACGTTGGGGAAATAGGTGGTGGTCCAGCCGGTGGGCTGCGCGTCGTCCCCGGTTGGGGGCGAATCAATGGGTTTGGGTATTTTGATGTTGGCGGAGGCTTGGACGCGTAAGTGGGGGATGGCGGCGAGGATCCAGGGGCCGGGTTCGAGGCGAGGGAAACGGAACAAGCCTTCAGCATTAGCGTGGGTGATCTGCCTCCAGTGTTTGTGCCACGGGCGGCGCATGCCGACCGGAACGTTGGGGATGGGTTCGCGGGCGGGGCTGAGGACGCGGCCGGAGAGTTGGGCGACGGGGAGCAGTTCGATGTTCAGACGCGTGGGCGGGCCGCCGTTTGCAAGCAGCAGACTGCGCCGGCTGGGGTGATGGTCCGGGGGAAGGGCGTAGTCGTCGTGAGTCGGGACGGCTCGGTAGCGGCCTTCGCGGAGATCATCGAAGCGGAACTGGCCCTGCGCATCGGACTTGGCGGAGGCGACCGTGTCCCCCTCGCCGTAAAGGCGGATGACGGCGTTCGGAATGGGAGCCTTGGAAAGCGCGTCGGTGACCGTGCCTTCGACGGCGGCGGCAGAAAGCAGCTGGGAAAGGGCACAAAGCAGGAAAACAGCCCAGACCATGGCGACCATTGTACCGGGCGCCGCTGTCAGACGAGGCCAAGGTCGAGGGCGCGGAGGACGGCGCGGGTACGGTCGCGGACGCCGAGTTTGGAGAGGATGCTGGAGACGTGGCTCTTGATGGTGGCCTCGCCGGCATCGAGGGCGGAAGCGATCTCCTTGTTGCTAAGGCCAGCGGTCATGAGGCGGAGAACCTCGATTTCTCGGCGGGTGAGGGGATCGGGCAGATCGAGGGCGTCGAAGGCGGGCTTGCGGAGGGCGAGATTGTGGGTGGCTTTATCGGTAATGGTGGAGCGGAAGGTACGTTCGCCCGCGCAGGGCGGCATGGATGGTGCTGGTGAGGTCTTCGAATGGGACATCCTTGCGGAGGAAGGCGTCCTCTTCATCAAAGTTGGACAGGAGGATGACGGGGATGGAGGAGCCGGCGGCGCGGAGTTGTTCGAGGGCGGCGATGCCGGACAGCCTGGGGAGGTTGACGTCCATGATGATGAGGTCGGGGGCAAGGGCGGCGGCCTGGGCCAGTGCCTGCTCGCCGTCGGCGGCTTCGCCGATGACGGAGAAGTCGGGGTTGAGGGAAAGGAGGCGATGGAGGCCGAGGCGGAAGAGGGTTTCGTCTTCGACGATGAGGAGGCGGATCATGCGGGCTCCTGGAGGGGGAGGGGGAGAGGGAGGGTGACGCGGAGTTCGAATCCGCCTTTATCACGGAAGGCGAAGTGGGCTTGGCCGCCGAACTCGCGGGCACGTTCGGAGACGCCGTTGAGGCCGTTACCTCGGCTACGGAGCCGCGGCCGGCTCCGGTGTCGAGGACAGTGAGGGTGAGGCTGCCGGGCTGTTGCTGGAGGCTGATGGAGATATCGCCGGGCGGGGCATGGCGGATGGCGTTGGTAAGGCCTTCCTGGGCGCAGCGAAGCAGGGCATGCGCGTGCGCTGGAGGGAGCGGCGGGAGGTTGTCGTCGAGGTGGAGGTGAACGTTCCACCCGGAGACGCCGGAGGTGAGCAGGCGGAGGGCCTGGGGAAGGCTGGCGGTGAGTTCGCGGCGCCAGGAAGTGACGGTATCGCGGGCGATCTGGAGGCGTTCGCCGAGGCGGTTGTGATGTTGCTGGCGGGAAGCCTGGCGGCGCAGACGGGTACGGCGGTGGCGGAGCTGGCGGGTCTGGATGCCGCGATGCAGACGTATCTGAAGGAAGGGAAGACGCCGGGCGGGGCGCTGGCGGTCTCGCGCGGCGGGAAGCTGATCTATGCGCGGGGATTCGGGGTGATGGAGACGGAGAGGAACACGCCGGTGCAGCCGGATTCGCTGTTCCGGGTGGGGAGTGTGAGTAAGCCGGTGACGGCGATGGCGGCGCTGCGGCTGGTGCAGGACGGGAAGCTGCGTCTGGAGGACGGCGTGGTGACGCTGCTGGGGCTGCCGGCGTCGCAGATAGCCGATCCCCGGTGGAACGAGATCACAGTAAGGCACCTGCTGCAGCATTCGGGCGGGTGGGACGCCGGAGGAGTCCTTCGATCCGGTGGGCAGCTATACGGTGCTGGCAGGGCTGGGGCTGTCGATTCCCTTGCGGGAGCCGTTAACGATCGACCAGGTAATCGGATTCATGGCAACGCAGCCCCTGCAGTTTGCGCCGGGGTCGCGGTTTGCCTACTCGAACTTCGGGATGCTGATGCTGGGGCGGATTGTGGCGAAGGTATCGGGGCGGCCGTATGAGGAGGCGGTGCGGGGATTGGTGCTGGAGCGGATGGGCATCCAGCGGATGCGGCTGGGCGGGTCATTGCCGTCGCAGCGGGCGCTGGGGGAGGTGGACTACTACGCGGACACGGTGCTGCCGGCGCTCTATCCGGGGGTGGGGGATGAGGTGCCGGGGCCGGATGGCGGGTACTACTTTGAGGTAATCGAAGGCGCCGGGGCGTGGATTGCCTCGCCCGTGGACCTGGTGCGGTTCGCCGATGGTGTGGATGGGCGGCGCGGCACGGCTCTGTTGCAGCGGGACCTGTTGTCGGCGATCGCGGCGCGGCCGGCGTATGGGAGCGAGGAGTCGCATTACGGCTTGGGGTGGGTGATTGACCGGTCCTTGGGCGTAGTGACGTGGCTGCACGATGGAGGTCTGGATGGAACGCGGGCTCTGCTGTTGCGCAGCGAGGCGGCGGGCGGGGTGAGTGTGGCCATGGTGTTCAATGCAACGCCGGGGAGCGAGGAGGCTTTGGGTGACTTGCTGGACCGGGTGGTGCTGACGGTTCTATCCGTGCGGCAGTGGCCTGCGGGCGATACCTATGAGGAGTATCTGCCGGAGCGGGCGCCGCGGATATCGGGAGTGGTGAATGCGGCGTCTTGGTACGACGCCATCGCGGCGGGCGGGTTGGTGACGATCGATGGGATGAACCTGGGTGGTGACGGGGAGGTGCAGGTGCTGTTCGATGGGGTGCCGGCGCCGCTGTTGTATGTGGGGAGGAACCAGATCAACGCGCGGGTGCCGGCGGTGTTGCGGGGCGGACGGACGGTGCGGGTGGAGGTGGTACGGGCGGGATTACGGGCAGCGAAGACGGTGGCGCTGGCGGGGTCGGCGCCGGGGCTTTTTACGGCATCGGGGAATGGGCGGGGGTTGCTGGTGGGAGAGAATGAAGACGGGCGGCGGAATGGAGAGGGGACGCCGGCGGCGCGCGGGAGTGTGGTGACGGTGTGGGGGACGGGTGTGAGCGGGGATACGGGTTTGGAGGTGCGAATGGAGGGACGTGCGGTTCCGTTGGTGCGGGCAGCGGCGGGTGTGGAGGGGCTGGTGCGGTTAGAGGTGCGGATTCCGCAGGATGCTGGTGTGGGGCGGGTGTTTGTGCGGTTGCGGGAAGGGGATCCGATGAGCCGTGACGGCGTGTGGCTTTGGGTGCGGTGAGGGAGGGGCGCCGCGTGGAGACACTTAGGGCTCTCGCCGGCGAGATGGGTTATGCGGCGACGGGGGGAAGGTTGAGTTTGGGCTCGGTCAGGCGGCCCGGGTGGGCTGCGTGCGGGCCTTGGGAGCGATGCCGGGCGGCTCTGGGTGGCTTCGATTCGTCAGGCGGACGATTTTGGGTATGTCCAGCAGGGCGGAGACGGTGCTGAGCGGCTGCTGGCCGGGGGTGCCGGTGACGTCGGCGGCGACGCGGTTGGTCTGGAGCGAGGCCAGGAGGCGCATGTTGGTGTGGAAGGCGCGCTGGTTGCGGCCCTGGTAGCGGAGGAGCCGGTCGTAGCGGCGCTCGGCGTCTGGGGGGAGGTCGGGCAGGTTGAGGAGCTGCGGGACCTCTTCGCAGCCGAATTCGGCGGCGAGGGAGTCGAGGGCGACGGCGATGAGGCGGAGGTTCCAGGCGGCGTGGACGATTTGGTCGAAGACGGTGGCTTCGACGGGGCCGTCGGGTTTGAGACGGGTGTAGTAGTCGTGGAAGAACTGGCGCTGGTCT
>JAEUQF010000488.1 GCA_016789745.1 Bryobacterales bacterium | reverse complement strand
AGTGAGCCGCATATTCTCGCGTCGGCCATGGCGCGGCTGGAAGCTTTCCTTCGCAGCCGCTGAAAAATTTCGCCCCTGTCAAATCCGCCACCCCATCCGGTCCCGTATCTTCGGGTGTGTTCCAGCAAGCTGGGACCCGATCTGATACCAGGAGACAACCATGCGGACCGTGCAATCGGTGGTCGCCGCGGGCCTGGCAGTGATCCTCTCACTGCCCGAGCCTGTGTGGGCGGCCAATCATCGCGAAGCCCCAATCACTGCCCTCGACCACAAGGCCGACATTACCGACGTTTACGCGTTTGTGTCGTATGGCCCGAATCAGCAGGCAAACCAGACCCCCGAAAAGGTGACGCTGATCATGTGCGTCGACCCGCTGCTGGAGCCGGCCAACGGCCCGAATTACTTCCCCTTCGATGACGGCATTGAGTATGCCATCAAGGTGGACAACAACCAGGACGGCGTGGAAGACGTCATCTTCCAGTTCCAGTTCCACAATGAACAGCGGCTGCCCGGCGTGTTCACCGTGTATGCGGGCGCCGGCGACGGCATCTCCGCCCCGGCAAACTCCCCGGCCCCGGTGGCACCGGGAACCCTGTTGATTCCCCCGAAGATCAACTCCTTCGATTCGCCGGGCTTGGGCATGCGCCAGCGCTACATGGCCACCTGGATCCGCAACAACCAGGGCAACCGCCTGCGTCCCGCCGATGGGCGCGAACTGTATGCCGTGCCTGCCAACGCCGGCCCTCGCACCATGGACTACGAAGCTCTCTACAAGGCCGGTACCTATACGACTGCCGATGGCGTGAAGATCTTCGCCGGCACCGTGGATGACCCGTTCTGGATCGACCTCGGCGCGGCCTTTGACACCCTGAACCTGCGTACCCTCGGCTCGGGTGTCCCCGGCGTGCTCACTGAAGCGGAAGATACCGCCAAGTCCAACTTCGCCTCCGACACGGTGTCCGGATATGCCGTGAATGCCATCGCGGTGGAAGTGCCCATCGAGATGCTGACGGCATCGGGACGCCGCGAGCCAGCCACCTCCGCCGCTGCCACCATCGGCGTGTGGGCCACCACATCCCGTCCCGCCACCACCGTGCGCCGTTCGCCGAATCCGCTTGAAACCAGTGGCGACCTGCGCCAGGTGCAGCGCATGGGGAATCCGCTGATCAATGAGTTGATCATCGGCACGGGGTCGAAGGATCGCTTCAGCATGGATGAGCCCCGCAACGATGCGCAGTTCGCCGACTTCGCCCTGGATCCGCTGCTGCCCCGGCTGGTGAACGCCGCCTATGCCGGTGCGGTCGAGATTCCCCCGCCGCCGCGTACTGACTTGCTGCCTCTGGTTACCTACGCTCCCCCAATCGCCGCGTCCGGAACCCCCGCCGGTCCGGTGGCCGACCTGCTGCGCCTCAACACCGGCGTTCCGGCGACACCCGCCGCCATGGCCAATCGCATGGGCCTGATCGGCGGCGATCGCGCCGGCTTCCCGAACGGCCGCCGTCTGATGGATGACGTCGTGGACATCGCACTGCGTGTGGTGGTCGGCGGCGTGCTCGTGCAGGGCTTCAACAAAGCTCCCAACAACCGTCTGGGCGACGGCGTGAACGTCAACGATGCCGACTACCTGCCGGAGTTCCCCTACCTCAGCTACGGCCCGAACGGGCGCGACCGGCGCCATATCGACCCGGGTGAAACCGGCGGTGGGCCGGTTCGCTAACGGCTGGGCGCAACTCGCATCGGAGGAACCATGACCAAGCGCGGGATGAGTAAGCTGCTGGGGCTGACGCTGCTGCTAAGCAGCGCGGCCCTCTCGTCCGATCGCCTGGCGCAACTGGAGACCGCGGTGGACCAGGAACCAACCAGCCTGGTCCGCCGTACGGACCTTGTGCGCGCCTTGCTCGAACGCTACCGCCACACCGGCCAGGTGCCGCTACTGGAGAAAGCGCGGAAACACACGCAGGCCATCCTTGATAAGGAGGCGAATCACTTCGAGGGCTTGAAGGCGCGGGCCTTCGCCGACGTGTTGGAAGGAAAGTATGCGGAGGCGCAGGCGCAGGCCCGGCGCCTGAACCGGCGCGCCCCGGATGACCTGGAGGTGTACGGCTATCTGGTGGAGGCCGATCGTGCTCTGGGCGATCAGGCAGACGCCGAGAAACAGGCCAACTGGATGCTTCGCCTGCGCCCGCAGCACCGCGAGACGCTACGCCACGCGGCGTTGTTGCGCGAAGACTTCGGGGATAAGGAAGGCGCCATCCAGATGTGGAACGAGATGTTCCGCCATACGCCGGCCAGTGACAACTACGAACGCGCCTGGATTCTGCTGCAACTGGCACGCGTGGTGGCCGATCCCCAGCAGACCGCGAAGATGAAGGCCCAGGCGAAGGACCTGGCGCCGGACGTGGTGGCGTCGCCGCGGCCCGCCTATGGCGTGCAGCCGCTGCTAAAACAAGCGCGCCGCTATCTGCAGCAGCGGCGCGAGACCACTGACTACTCCTATGCGGAGCGGGCCGCGAGACTCATCGAGGCGGCCCTCCAGCAGGAGCCGGGCAACTACGAGGCACACCAGTTGAAGGTGGAAGTGCACCTGTTGCGTCACGAGTTTGAAAAAGTGATCGTGCTTTCCAAGGCGCTGGTGGCGCGCAATGCCAAGGACGCCGTGAACTACGCCACGCTGGGCGATGCGTTGATGGAGACCGGCCAGTATGACGCCGCCGCCGACGCCTATCAGGAAATGGTGAACCGTGCGCCGGGCCTGATGAGCTATAACCGCATCGGATGGTGGCGCTGGGTGACCGGCGATGTGGAAGGCGCTATCGAGATGATGACGAAGGCGTCGCGGTACGGCCGCCCAAAGCACGAACATACGGCATGGGTGCTGGTGGAGTTGGGCCATCTGTATCGTAAATCCGGCAAGCTGGCGGAGGCCGCGCAGGCTTACCAGGCAGCCCTCGACAACTTCCCGCGAACGCATGCGGCGCTTGCCGGGCTGGGCGAGGTCTACGCGGCGCAGCAGCAACTGGACGCGGCAATCGAGGCAGTCCGTAAGGCGCAGGCGATGGCGCCGATGGTGGAGTATGCCGGCCTGCTGGCCGACTTCTACCAGAGCAAGGGTGATGCCGCGGCCGTGAAGAAGCAAATGGATCTCGTCGACCTGCAGGCCGCCATGGAAGCCGCCAGTGGACAGAAGGGGAACCGGCAGATCGCCCTCATCTATGCCAATCACAAGCACAAGCTCGCGGCGGCGCGCGAGATTGCCGAGGCGGAACTGGCCGTACGCAAGGATGTCTTCTCCTGGGACGCCTATGCCTGGGTGCTGTTCCAGCAGGGCCATGTCGGAGAAGCGGCCAAGGCGCATCAACAGGCGATGCGCGCCGGAACCCGTGACCCACTGCTGCTGGCGCACGCGGCCGCCATCGCCCAAGCTGCCGCATCCACGGCGGCGCTTCCGTAGCGCCTGCGGCCGCGATCGGCTATCATCATTACCCATGCTGCTTTCGCGGCGAGGATTTGCACTATCGGCCCTGGGAACAATGGTTGCCGGCGCCCAATCCGACAACCCCTGGGCATCGGAGAGCCTGGCCGGCGCCGCAGCAGCGATTCGCGCCCGCAGGGTGACGCCCAGCGAACTGGTGCGGGCCTGCCTGGAGCGCATCGAAATCTACAACCCCAAAGTTGAATGCCTTTATCACCGTGACGCGTGAGCAGGCTCTGGCGGAGGCTCGTGTATTGGATGCCGAACAGGCCGCCGGCCGGCTGCGGTCGCCCCTCCACGGCATCCCGATTGCCCTCAAGGACAACATCGACACGGCGGGCGTGCGGACAACCGCCGCGAGCGCGGTCTATGACGACCGTGTCCCGAAGGAAGATGCCGAAGTAGTCCGGCGCCTGGCGGCCGCGGGCGCGATCAGCATCGGGAAGCTGAACCTGCATGAGTTCGCCAATGGTGGTACTTCGGCAACCAGTTACTTTGGCCCGGTGCGGAATCCGTGGGATCTGCGGCGGAATCCCGGCGGCTCGTCGGGCGGCTCGGCCGCGGCCGTGAGCGCGGGATTATGTTACGGGGCTCTGGGGACCGATACCGGCGGGTCCATCCGGACGCCCGCGTCGTGGTGCGGGATTGTGGGGCTGAAGCCCACCTACGGCCTGGTGTCCATCCGCGGCATCATTCCGTTGACGCTATCGCTGGATCATTGCGGGCCCATGACCCGGACCGTCGAGGACGCGGCGATGATGCTGCATGCGATGGCCGGGTATGACCGGCTCGACATCGCGAGCGTCACCCATGCGAAGGAAGACTATCTGGCGGCGTTGCAGCAGCCGGTGTCCGCCCTGCGCGTGGGGATTCCACGGGCGCCGTTCTTCGATCATCTGGATGAAGATGTGGCGAAGGCTGTGGAAGAAGCGCTGCGGGTGCTGGCAAAGTTGACCAGGAGCCAGAAGGATGTCATGCTGCCCTCCACGCGCGAAACCTCCCTGCCGGGGGAGATGTACGCGTATCACGAGGAGATGTACAAGCGCGCCGCCACGCGCTACATGATTCCCACGCGGAACAACCTGAAGCGCGGCGCCGAGGCGAAGGCCTCCGACTATGTGCGGGCGCGCTGGGCGCTGGAACTGCTGCGGCGCACCATCGACGATTCGTTTCAGGAGATCGACGTAGTGGCGCTGCCCACCCGCCGGCGGTCGCCACGAACCGTGGATGACGCACGCAAGCGGGAAGAAAGCGAAAAGGTGCGGAATCCCGAATTGGAGAACACCCAGGCTTTCAACGCTTATGGCATACCGGCAATCTCGGTGCCCTGCGGCTTCACCAGGGACGGCATGCCGGTGGGGCTGATGCTGGCGGGGCCGCGATTCAGTGAAGGGCGCCTGTTGTCGCTCGCCGCGGCTTACCAGAAGGCGACAGAGTGGCACACCCGGCGGCCGCCCTTGCAGCCGGATACCCCGGTGCCGGCGTTGGCACCGACCGAGGGGGAGCGCTAACTGCCCCCACCCTCCGGTAGCGGTCTCTCTTTCGACTAGGGCATCATGAGAAGAGCTTGAAGTACGGTTTCGCCCTTTTTCTGTCCGCAGCGTTACTCTTCGCCGCCCCGTCGTCTCCAGCCTCGCCTTCTCCCCAGGCTGCCTGGCAGGCCTCCCTGTCTGCCCGCAAACTCACCTGGGAGCCCAACCGCGGCCAAGGCGCCCCGGACGCCCAGTTCCTGGCCCTCTCTGGCAACTACGCCGCCCGTGCCTCCGCCCGCCGTATCGACCTGGTGGGCGCCACCGGCGTCACTTCCCCCCTCCAACTCGCCGGCCAAGGCCCCTTTTCTGCCTGGGTCGCCGAACAGCGCGAATCCGGCGTCACCAACTACTTCCACGGCAAAGACCCCGCCCGCTGGGTCACCCAGGTTCCGCAGTTCGCCCAGGTCCGCCTCTCCCAAGCCTATCCCGGCATCGACTGGGTTCTCGCCCAGGACGGCCGCCAGGTCGCCTACCGCTTCGAAGTCGCCCCCAAAGCCGACCCTGCCCTCATCCGCCTCCAAAGCCCCGGCCTGACCCCCACCATCGACGCCGACGGCAACCTCCGCCTCGAGGCCGAGTGGGGCTACTGGCTCCACCGCGCCCCGCGCGCCTGGCAGCCCGACGGCAACTCCCGCCGTGACGTCCCCGTCTCCTTCTCCCTCACCGATTCCGGCCTCATCCTGTTCCACCTCGGCCAGTACGACTCGCGCCTACCCCTCACCATCGATCCCGTCATCTCCTTCCACGCCTTCCACGGCGGCACCGGCAAAGAGAGCGCCAACGGCATCGCCGTCACCAAGGACGGATTCATCCACTACACCGGCGCCACCGACTCCCAGAACTTCTTCATCGCCGGCTCCCCCTTCCAGGACGTCAACATCGGCCGCCTCGACCTCTTCGTCGCCAAGCTGTACCCCGACGGCCGCCTCCTCTACATGAGCTACGTCGGCGGCTCCCAGGACGACATCCCCGAAGGCATCGTCGTCGACCCCTTCCTGAACGCCGTCGTCGTTGGCTCCACCCATTCCTCCAACTTCCCCATCAGCACCCACGGCTTCCAGCCCGGCTATGGCGGCAATGGCGATGGCTTCCTCATCAAGATGACCCGCGAAGGCGCCACCCTCCTCCAATCCACCTACCTCGGCGGCTCCCAGCCCGACATCGCCCGCGGCGTTGCCGTCGACCCCACCGGCTATGTCACCGTCGCCGGCACCTCCGCCTCTCCCGACTTCCCCACCCGCAACCCCTGGCAGACTACCTTCGGCGGCGTCGAGGATGCCTTCCTCTTCAAGCTCGCCCCCAACGGCATCGACGTCCTCCAGTCCACCCTGTTCGGCGGCGAGGCCGGCGACCAGGCCCGCGCCGTCGCCCTCGACTCCCAGGGCAACGCCATCGTCACCGGCTACACCAATTGCTCCAACATCGCCCCCGGCGTCAAACTCGGCCCCGGCGGCGACGTCGACGTCCTCCTGTTCAAGTGGCGCGCCGCCGGCAACGGCGCCGAATACATCACCTGCATCGGCGGCAGCGGTATCGATACCGGCTACGCCATCGCCGTCGACTCCTCCAACAACATCTACCTCGGCGGCGCCACCGCCTCCCTCAATTTCCCTACCACCCAGCCCTTCCAGCCCTCCTACGCGGGCGCCGTCGGCGGCAGCATCGGCGATGGCTTCCTCCTCAAACTGCCCGCCACCGGCAACTCGCTCCTCTGGTCCACCTACTTCGGCGGCAATCGGGACGACCGCGTCTCCTTCCTCACCCTCGACGGCACCGGCTCGCTCTGGGCCTCCGGCCTCACCTATTCCGCCAACTTCCCCAATACCGGTGGCCAGACTCCCGTCGATGCCAACCGCACCGCCTTCGTCACTCGCCTCAATACCGCCGGTACCCAGGTCCAGAACGCCTGGTTCTTCGGCCCCCAACCCGAAGACGTCCGCTTCTCTGTCTCCTTCGACGGCAACTTCTCCGCCTACCTCGCCGGCGGCCTCGCCTCCAATACCACCATCCCCACGGCCCCCGCCCCTCTCCGCACCTACTACGGCGGTGTCCTCGATGCCTGGGTCGCCAAACTCGGCACCTCCCGCCTCCAACTCGTCCAGGACTCCTATCCGGCCGTCGTCCCCCCCAACTCGGAGTTCACCTTCATCCAGCGCGTCAGCAACCGCGGCCCCGACGATGCCGACCGTATGATCCTCCACGGCACCCTCCCCCTAGGCCTCACCCTCGTCGGCTGCAGCGTTGCCTCCGGCGGCTCCTGCGGCAACGGGCCCACCGGCTTCCGCGCCGAAGTGCCTGTCCTCGCCGTCGGCCGCGTCGCCGAAGTCCGTGTCACCGTCCATGTCGGCCTCGTTCCCGACGGCTCCGCCCTCCCCGTCGATACCGCCGTCGTCTCCGACCTCCCCGACGACATCACTGCCGACAATACCCTCCGCACTACCTTCTTTACCGGACCCGCGAACACCGTCTGCAACTTCACCTCCTCCCCCCTCACCACCACTCTCCCCGCCACCGGCGGCGCCACCACCTTCCTCGTCAACGCCCCCTTCTATTGCCCCTGGACCGTCTCCACCGCCAGTTCCTTTGTAACCCTCCTTACTCCCTCTACCGCCACTGGCAACAGCTCCGCCAGCTTCTCCTTCGCCCCCTGGACCGGCACCCTCCCCCGCCTCGGCACGGTAGTCCTGGCCGGACAGCGCTATGTCCTGGTCCAGCGCGCCGCCTCTGACCAGCCCTTTTTCACCGACGTCCCGGTCACCCACCCCTTCTTCGATACCGTCCAACTCGTCCGCGCCGCCGGCATCACCTCCGGCTGCGATACCGGCCGCTACTGCCCCGACGACACTACCTCCCGCGGCCAGATGGCCGTCTTCATCGTCCGCGCCCTCCTCGGTACCGCCGCCTTCAACTTCTCCCCAGCCCCCTACTTCACCGACGTCCCCAATACCCACCCCCAGTTCGCCTTCATCCAGAAACTCCGCGAACTCGGCGTTACCAACGGCTGCACCGCCACCACCTTCTGTCCCGAAGAACCTGTCAACCGCGGGCAGATGGCTGCTTTCCTCATCCGCGCCCGCCTCGGCATCGGCGCCGGCGCCCCCTTCCCCTTCACCGATACCTTCGGCTTCCAGGACGTGCCCCCCACACATCCCTTCTACGCCTTCATCCAGAAAATGCGTGAGCTTGGTATCACCAGTGGCTGTACGTCCACCACCTACTGCCCGGCCGACACCACCACCCGTGGCCAAATGTCCGTTTTTCTGGCCCGCGCCTTCCTCGCTCCATGAAATTTCACCCGCCACACCCGAAACCCTCCGCCCCCGAAACGCGTTAGCAGAACAGAGGGATAATCGTGAGTGAGGTAACTCGATGCTGCTTCTGAACGTCGGTCTGGCGCTCGCCTTGGCCCAAAACCCGGATGCTGCCCCCGGGCCCCGCCCCCCCCCCCCCCCCGCCCCCCCCCCCCCCCCCCCCCCGCCGAGCCGGAAAGGGGCGGGACCCCGCCCCCCGCCCC